>NZ_JBETMF010000006.1:0-323037 GCF_040427045.1 Agrobacterium vacciniicorymbosi | reverse complement strand
AACGCCTTATCGAAAGCGGAAAGCCGCCAATCGTCGCCATCGCCGCAACCATGCGAAAAATTATCATAACTATAAACACAAGGCTCAGAGACGACTTAATGCAACAGAGTTGATGACGTCGAAAACGCGTATACGGTTATCGATAAACTAAACCTTATATATCCGCGTCCACGCAGGCACTACGCCTCGCGATACACACGCAAATCCGACGCCGTTTCCAATGCCAGATAACCAGCAACCGCCGTGTCTTCGATGGGCCGGGAGAACAGATAGCCCTGCATGAAATGGCCGCCGAGATGGATGATAGCCGACATTTCCGCGTCGGTTTCCACACCTTCCACGATGGCATCGAGTCCCATTTCGCGGCTGAGGGTCAGCACGGAGCGGACGATTTTTTCGCTGGCGGGATTGTTTTGAATTTCGTGGACGAAGCTGTGGTCGATCTTGATTTTGGTCAGTGGTAGCGAGTGAAGCGAGGTCAGGCTGGAATAGCCTGTGCCGAAATCATCCAGCGAAATACCGCAGCCGATCTGTCTCAGCATTTCCACGGATTGCCGTGCCTGCCGCGTATCGTGGATGAATGCTGTTTCGGTGATTTCAAGATCAAGGCGAGTCGCATCGTAATCGCTGGTTTCGATAATGGCGATGAGTGCGATCACGGCTTCCGGGCTGTTCAAATCCTGCGCAGAGAGATTGAAGGACAGTCGGATGTCGTCGGGCCATTGTCTGGCGGCGGTGAGTGCCTTCTTCAGAAGTGTTCGGGTCAGGCCGCCGATGATGCCCGCGCGTTCGGCAATGGGAATGAACTGGCTGGGCGAGACCGGCCCGAGCGCGGGGCTGTTCCAGCGCGCCAGAGCTTCAAAACCTGCTGTTTTCCGGGTTGAGACATCCACGATAGGCTGGAAGAGCACCGAGAGTTCGGTGACGAGATCCGCCTGTTTCAGCGTCTGTTCGATGCGCGCATCGCGGTGGATTTCCTCCACATGGCGGGTGGTGAACAGCGTGCTGTTGCCGCGCTTCTGACGCTTGCCGTGATAGAGCGCGTAATCGGCGCGGTCGAACAATTCTTCCGGCGATGCCGCAAGATCAGGATAGACCGCGATGCCGATAGAACCGGAAATCATGATCGTCGCATCCGGCAGGGTGAAAGGCGCGTGCATATGCGCGCACATGCGGTTGCATTCGCTGACCACATCCCGGTCGTTGGCGACATCGGAAATGACGAAGGCGAATTCGTCTCCGCCCAGACGGGCCAGAAAAAGATCTGTCGAGGCGAAATATTGGGTGAGGCGGCTGCTGACTTCCATCAACAAACGGTCGCCGGAGGAATGGCCGTAAAGATCATTGACCGGCTTGAAGCCATCGAGATCGATGACGCCGACGGCAAGACGTGTCTGCTCTCGTGTGGCAGCGTCGAAAGCGTCCGTCAGGTGGTTGAAGAAGGCGCGACGGTTCGGCAGTCCCGTCAGGCTGTCTATATTGGCCAATCGCAGGTTTTCGTTGCTCAAGGCTTCCGTCTGCTGCTGGGCGACGATCATGCGTTCGAAATTGCCGTAATTCACCATCAGCACCGCCAGCATGCCGAAGGTAACCAGAAGAATATTGACCGCAATGGCAATGAAGGTTGCCTGGCCGGTGGCCATGAAGAACACCACGAAGGCGCCATTGACGATGACGGCAACGGCAAATGCTGCGGAGCGAATATGCATCATGCAGAAGATGCAGGAGATGACCGTAATCGCCATGTAGAACGCAACATGGGACTGCTGGTAAGCGCCGCCATAGGGGTAGAGCAGAAACGACCAGGTCGTGAAAGCCGTGGAAATGCAGACGGCTAGCCGCTGTGTTCGTTTCAGTGCGGCAAGAGCTTCCTCGGTGGAGGGGGCGTAATCACGCGACTTCCACCAGAAAATGACGCGGATGATGGTGATGACCGTAAAGACGGACGGGATGCCGATGGTCAGCCAGGCCGGAGCAACGGACACATGTGTTGCGGCCAGCGCCCAGGTGCTTGATATCAGAATCAAATACATGACCGGCATCTGCCTGCAGAAAGCGCGATATTTGGCTTTCAGCAAATCCGGATTGTGAACGGGAATTCGGATGAATTCGATAAGATGCTTCAACTGGAGGCTCAACGAGGGAAAATCCTGGACGATTCTGGACGGACAGCAACAGATAAATCTTGCTGCGGGAATGCGCGGGAGAGGATTTCCCTTACGATCAGCACCTCATGTCTGACCTCATATCATTCGCTTGCGTGGACATTCGCAATCTATACTGATCATGGGCCAATATTGTTTCGATAAGGACAATAATGTTGGCTAATAAAATATTATTCCATTGAAGGGTTAAATCGCGCTTTAGTGTCGAGAAGTGGCCAAAATACCCGCATTCCGGGAGTTTATTTTTCCACGCGAGTAGGATTTGGTTTCAGGCAGTCGTAAAATATTAACCGTGATCGTTAGTAAAGATCACCCGACTACTAAGAATTTTAAGATGGATTTAACCATTTTCCTTCAGGCTTCGTAAATGAAGAATTTCACGGGTATTGCCGCGTTTGACGCCTGTACCGCTTAGGGAGCCGCCGTAATGAAAAAGAGCCTGATCGGTGTCGTCGCCGCATTGATGGCATGCCAAACCGCTTTCGCAGCCGATCTGTATCAGGCTGCACCACCTGCCTTCATCGACACGCCACCGGAAGTGGCTGTTCAGGAAGCCAGTGGCTGGTATCTGCGCGGTGACGTTGGATATTCGTTCAACAAGGCACGCAGCTTTGAATTTTCGCGTGTAGTCAGCGGTTCAAACGAGTTCGCTCATTCAAGCACAGAGTCGACCAAGGATAGTTTCCTCTTCGGCGCGGGTGTTGGTTATCAGATCAACAACTACCTCCGCACGGATTTGACCTTCGATTACATGGCGAAGTCCAACTTTCGCGGAACAGCCACGAATGCGGCAGGTACGGGTGATGACAATTTCCGCTCATCGCTGCGTGCCTATAGCTTGCTGGCCAACGCCTATGTCGATCTTGGAACATACGGACGCATAACACCTTACCTGGGTGCAGGTATCGGTGGCGCGCACGTCAAGTGGGACACCGTTAAGCTCGATAGCGGTTGCTGCGAGTTTGAAGGTAAGGGCGACTGGCGCTTTGCTTACGCACTGATGGCCGGTGCATCGATTGACGTGACGTGCAATCTCAAGGCCGACGTCGGTTATCGTTTCCGCCAGATCGGCAGCGGTGAAATGTTTGGTGGCCGTGGTGCCGTCAGCACGGGCCGCGACAAGGGTCTGACGTCGCATGAAGTGCGCGTCGGTGGCCGTTATGTCTTCAACGGTTGCGATACCGCGCAGTACATTCCGCCAGCTGACATTCCGCTTCAGCCTGCGGTTTACAAGTAATCTGAAAACCATCACGAATAAACACCGCCCGCATCGAGACTGATGCGGGCGGTTTTTCTTTTTAAGCCTTTGTCAGAACTGCTTTTTCAGCAGGCATTTGTCTATCGACCAGTATCCGCCGCCAAAGGCCGCGAAGAGGGCGGTGCCGCCTGTCCAGAAAAGCGAGGCCAATTCTGCCTTGGTCTGCACCTGTTCAAGGAAAATCGTGCCGCCATCGGCAAGCCGCTTCAGGCCTTGCGGTGTGAACAGGGTCTGATTGGCCGCTTTCAACGCTTCGATGCCGGCATCCGTCAAAAGGGCGTGGCCGTAAGGGTTGGCGAAGTGGAACCAGAGCGTAATCGCAAGCATCACCGCATTTGCCAGGGCAACGGGGCGAGTGAGAAGGCCGAGCGCGATGAAGATACCACCGAAAAACTGCATGGCAGCCAACGTCGGTGACCACAGCCAGCCGGGATAAAAGCCCAGATTTTCGACAAAGCCGATCTGTGCGAAGGGTGCCAGTATTTTGGGATATCCTTCCAGTGTCAGCATACCGCCTATGGCGACGCGAAGCGCTGTCCAGGCGAAGGGTTGGGCAAATTTCTCATAGAACCCGGACAGAAAAGGGATGATGAGGACGTTGCGGTCGGTTGAAAAAGGAGCCTCTCTATTCATGTCAGTATCTTTCTTGGGTTGATGATCATCAACTTGCACCCGTTGAGGCGTGATGTGTTTGACCTGTGTCAAGACGCTCGCAGAACGGGACTGGCCTGCCTGTTGGGTGGCGCCAGTGATGACGCAGACGGGCCAAGATTTCTGTCGGCTGCGACATATTCCCCTTGACTGTGACGGCCCACAGGCATAGCAACGCTGTCAGGACACTCCACCCTAACGTGGAGCGCCTATCTGAAAGGGTAGTCAAATGACAGATATAGTGAAGCCGGACCTTCGTCCGGGCAATGCGCATTTCTCTTCTGGTCCCTGCTCGAAGCGCCCCGGTTGGTCGCTTGAAGCTCTCGCCGATGCACCGCTTGGTCGTTCGCATCGCGCCAAGGTTGGCAAAGCCAAGCTGAAGCAGGCCATCGATCTCACCCGCGAAGTTTTGAACGTTCCTGCCGATTATCGCATCGGTATCGTTCCTGCATCCGACACCGGCGCCGTTGAAATGGCCCTGTGGTCGCTGCTCGGTGAACGTGGCGTCGATATGGTTGCGTGGGAAAGCTTCGGTGCCGGTTGGGTGACCGACGTCGTCAAGCAGCTGAAGCTGAAGGACGTGCGCAGAATAGAAGCCGATTACGGCGTTCTGCCAGACCTTTCCACGATTGATTTCGACCGTGACGTGGTCTTTACCTGGAACGGCACCACATCAGGTGTTCGCGTTCCAAACGCTGATTTCATCCCTGCCGATCGCAAGGGTCTCACCATCTGCGATGCGACATCTGCTGCATTTGCGCAGGACATGGACTTCTCCAAGCTCGACGTCGTGACCTTCTCCTGGCAGAAGGTTCTGGGCGGCGAGGGTGGCCACGGCGTCATCATTCTTTCGCCACGCGCTGTCGAGCGTCTGACGACTTACGTGCCTGCTTGGCCGCTGCCGAAGATTTTCCGCATGACATCTGGCGGCAAGCTGATCGAAGGCATCTTCGCCGGCGAAACCATCAACACGCCATCCATGCTCTGCGTCGAAGATTATATCGATGCGCTGCTGTGGGCGAAGAACCTCGGTGGTTTGAACGCCCTGATGGCGCGTGCCGATGCAAACGCCAAGGTCATTTTCGACTTCGTGACTGAGCATAACTGGATTGCCAATCTGGCCGTCGTCGATGAGACGCGTTCCAACACCTCCGTCTGCCTCAAGATCGTCTGCAAAGATGTTGCAGCTCTTGATGCTGCAGCCCAAGCCGATTTCGCCAAGGGCATGGTTGCCCTTCTCGAAAAGGAAAATGTAGCGCTGGATATCGGTGCTTACCGCGACGCGCCATCCGGCCTTCGCATCTGGGCCGGTGCAACCATCGAAACGGCTGATATGCAGGCCGTCATGCCCTGGCTGAAATGGGCATTCGAAACGCAGAAGGCTGCGACTTTCAAGGCTGCTGCCTGACCAATTCCGGCCCTGCCACGGCAGGGCCGCGCATTTCCGCTTTCAAGAATAAACCCTTTTTCAGGAGCCCACACCATGGCACCTCGCGTACTCGTATCTGACGAACTGTCGGAAACCGCCGTCCAGATCTTCCGTGATCGCGGCGTCGAAGTCGATTTCCAGCCGAAGCTCGGCAAGGACAAGGACAAGCTGGCCGAAATCATCGGCAATTACGATGGTCTGGCCATCCGCTCCGCCACCAAGGCCACGGAAAAGCTGATCGAAGCTGCGACCAACCTCAAGGTCATCGGTCGCGCCGGTATCGGTGTGGACAATGTCGATATTCCCGCTGCGTCGCGTCGCGGCATCATCGTCATGAACACGCCTTTCGGCAACTCCATCACGACTGCCGAACACGCCATTGCGCTGATGTTCGCCGTTGCCCGCCAGCTTCCAGCGGCTGACGCTTCCACACAGGGTGGCAAGTGGGAAAAGTCCAAGTTCATGGGCGTTGAAATCACCGGCAAGACGCTCGGCGTCATCGGTGCGGGTAACATTGGCGGCATCGTCTGCTCGCGGGCCCTCGGCCTCAAGATGAATGTTCTGGCCTACGACCCCTTCCTGTCGCCAGAGCGTGCGCAGGAAATGGGCGTGACCAAGGTCGAGCTGGATGAACTTCTGGCCCAGGCCGACTTCATCACCCTGCACGTACCGATGACCGACAAGACGCGCGGCATTCTGGGCGCTGAAAATCTTGCCAAGACCAAGCCCGGCGTTCGCATCATCAACTGCGCCCGTGGTGGTCTGGTGGATGAGGCAGCGCTTGCCGAAGCCATCAAGTCCGGCCATGTTGCCGGTGCCGGTTTCGACGTGTTCGAAGTCGAGCCTGCAACGGAAAGCCCGCTGTTTGGCCTGCCAAACGTCGTTTGCACGCCGCACTTGGGCGCTTCGACCACCGAAGCACAGGAAAACGTGGCGCTTCAGGTTGCCGAGCAGATGTCGGATTACCTCGTCAAGGGTGCCGTTTCCAACGCCATCAACATGCCGTCCATCACCGCTGACGAAGCACCGCGCCTGAAGCCTTTCATCAAGCTGGCTGACGTTCTGGGCTCCTTCGTCGGTCAGGTGCAGGAAAGCGCCACCAAGGAAATCGAAATCCTTTATGATGGCGCAACAGCCAACATGAACACCAAGGCACTGACCTCGGCACTTCTGGCCGGTCTCATTCGCCCGCAGGTTTCTGACGTGAACATGGTTTCCGCGCCGATCATGATCAAGGAAAAGGGCATCATCCTTTCCGAAGTCAAGCGCGACAAGACCGGCGTTTATGACGGCTTCATCAAGCTGACCGTGAAGACTGAAAATCAGGTTCGCTCGGTTGCCGGAACGGTGTTCTCGGATGGCAAGGCACGCTTCATCCAGATCAAGAACATCAACATGGATGCCGATGTCGGTCAGCACATGATCTACATCACCAACACCGACGTTCCCGGCATGATCGGCTTCATGGGTACGACGCTGGGTGAAGCTGGCGTCAACATCGCCAACTTCCAGCTGGGTCGCGAAAAGGAAAGCGGCGACGCCATCGCGCTTCTTTACGTTGATGGTCCGGTTTCGGAAGACGTGCTGGATAAGCTGCGCGCCAACCCGGCCATCCGCCAGGTCAAGTCGCTGTCTTTCAACATCGACTAAGCTGTTTCTGGCTATCTTCGACACATGAAAATCACCCGGCACAGGAGCAATCCCGTGCCGGGTTTTTTGTGTTTGCGACCATATATTTACTTAAGGTTGCATATCACGAAAAATTTTATGCCATTCCTCTAAAAATGATGATCCATAGTTGCTATATCGACCAAGACAGGCCGCTCAATGGGAGGGCGGTGCAACAGGAGAAGACGATGTTTGCTGCCATTAGGCGCTTTAGGGGTTTGTTTGCGGTTGCCGCATTGGGCATTGCCGTTTCATTCATTGCTGTGGATATGGCCGAGGCACGGCGCGCAAGCGGCGGTTTTGGTAGCCGTGGCACGAGAACCTTTTCCGCGCCGCCTGCAACAAATACGACGCCGGGTCAGGCAGCTCCGATCAACCGCAGCATGACGCCGAATACCAACCAGGCAACGCCGGGTGCAGCACAGCCTGCGCGCCCGAATGCACAGGCACCGCAGCAGAGCCGCGGTATGTTCGGTGGCATGATGGGTGGCCTCATGGGTGGTTTGCTGATGGGCGGCCTGTTCGGCATGCTCATGGGCGGCGGCTTCGGCGGCATGGCCGGTTTCTTCGGCATGCTGTTGCAGGGTCTTCTTATCGGCGGTCTGATCATGCTGGCCATGCGCTTCTTCGCATCTCGCCGTCAGGGCAAGCCTGCATTTGGCGGTGCGGCGGGCAATGGCTCAGCACGCAATGACTATTCTGCGCCTCAGGGCAACCAGAACTCGATGGGTGGCTTCAAGATCCCGCAGATGGGTTCCAAGGCCGGTTCCTTCGGTGGTGCTGCAGCCGCAGCAACGGCTGCTGCTGCTCCTGTCGCGCCAAAGCCGACACCGCATGAAAATGCCATGTCGGAGGGTGATGAAATCGGCGTGACGCAGGTCGATCTGGAAACTTTCCAGAAGACGCTGGAGAACGTTCAGGCTGCCTATGCCGCCGAGGACTACAGCGCGCTTCGCAAGCTGACCACGCCGGAAGCCATGTCCTATCTGGCCGAGGAACTGAGCGACCACGCCACCAGCGGCGTCAAGAACGACGTGCGCGACGTGACCCTTTTGCAGGGTGATGTTGCCGAAGCCTGGCACGAAGAGGGCAAGGACTACGCAACCGTCGCCATGCGCTACTCCGCCATCGACGTGATGCGTGATCGCAATACCGGCAAGATCGTTGAAGGCAACGAGCATGAGCCGGAAGAATCAACCGAGCTGTGGACATTCGTTCGTCAGGACGGTTCGGAATGGCAGGTTGCCGCCATTCAGGCCGCAGCCTGACAGGTTGAAAAAAACTGAATGAAAATATGGCCGGTGCAGAGCAAGTTCTGCACCGGCCATTCTTGTTCCAGAGGCCCTGTGTATCAGGCGCTCAACGTGTTTTGGGCGCTAAGCCCTTGTTATGGTTCGCCGCAGTTCATCCACGCAATCGCCATTTTTCATTCATCCGGCGTTCAGTCAGGGAGCTTTACCCAAGGGCGCAACACAGCAATGTGAAATCAACGCGAGCGGTAAAACGCTGTTTTAGGCGGAACCGCAGCCTTAAAACCGCGTTCACGATCCAAGTTTGGATGGTACCCCAAGAACCATCCTGTCGTTCGGATCAGGCAACCTTGGCTCAGAGGTGCCTGCGATTATGGAGAGCAAGCCAGATGAAACGCTTTGACCTGATCGATGGGATGCGCGGGTATTTTCTCGTCTTCATGCTGATCAACCACCTCGTCTTCGCTGGCGGCCTGTGGCTGATGGAGATCAACCACCGACAGTTCGCTTTCGTGGAGGATGCTCAGGGCTTCGTCTTCCTGTCGGGTCTTCTGATCGGCATGGTCTATGCCCGCAAGATGATGAAGTACGGCTATGAAATGGGCCGTGACCTCATCTGGGCGCGTGCGTTGGAACTGTATAAATACGCCATGGGCCTCGTCATTGCGGTTCTCTTTGTCCGCATGGTCATCCCGCATGCGCCTTACATCTGGTACAACTGGCTTGGCATGACGTCGTTTGACGATCCGCTGCGTCTGGCAGCAATTGCGACCTTCCTGTTCCAGCCAACCTTCATGGACATTCTGCCGCAGTACATTGTCTACATGATTTTTGCGCCGTTCTTGGTCAAGCTGTGCCTTGATGGCAAGTGGGCCTACGTCATGGCCGGTTCGCTGCTGGTCTGGATGGCAGGTCAGCTCGGCTTGCAGCAGCTGTTCACGACGCCGGTCAACGAGTTGGTAAAGGGTGCGGATGAGCAGGGCATTCGTGTCAGCTTCAACCTGTTCGGCTGGCAGCTGGTGTTCTTCTCTGCGCTCGTCATGGGTGCTATGACAGCCCAGAACAAAATCGCCTGGACGAAAATCTTTTCGCCGCAGCGTAGCTGGATTGCCAAGGCCGCATTGATCGTCTGCCTGTTCTTCGTGCCGCTGCGCATTGCAACGGCGTGGAACCTGATGCCGGAATTCATGCTCGGAAAGTTCTCGACCATGGAAATCCGCGCTGACTTCGGCCCGGTCTATCTCATCAACTTCCTTGCCGTCGGCGTTGGCCTGACATGGTTGCTGATCGCCGGTCCCAAGCACCATAATCCGCTGGTGCAGAAGGCCGCTGCCGCTGTCACTTGGGTTCTGTCGCTGAAATTCCTTCAGCTTCTGGGTCGCCACTCGCTTCAGGTCTATGTCTGGCACGTCGCGATCGTCTACGGCATCTATTACCTCGATGGCCGTACCGCCGAACTGACGCAGGTGGAAAAGACGATCATTGCACTTGTTGGTGTCGCCATGCTGGCTCTGCCCGCTCTGTGGAGAGAACGCGAAAAGTGGCTGGGCGACGGTCAAAAGACCGCCGGCGCTTAAACATCCTCACATTGATCCATGTCCCTATGCAGGGCGACCTTGCCGCCCTGTACTTGCGTGTGAAAGCATTTCTTTCTATATGCAGGCTGAAAAATACGACAGGCGGCGGGGCCTTGACCCCCGGTATGACTGACGATTGGAAAACCAGTGAACACGCTCGACTTTGATAAGAAGCCGGAAGATACCCGGATTGTCGTCGCCATGTCCGGCGGCGTGGACTCCTCCGTTGTGGCGGGAATCCTCAAACGCGAGGGCTATGACGTCCTCGGCATTACCCTTCAGCTGTACGATCACGGCGCTGCCGTCCACCGCGCGGGCTCCTGCTGCGCGGGGCAGGATATCGATGACGCGCGCCGTGTGTGCGAAACGCTGGGCATTCCGCATTATGTGCTGGATTACGAAGCCCGCTTCCGCGAAACGGTGATCAACCCCTTCGCCGAAGCCTATGCCATGGGCGAGACGCCGGTGCCCTGCGTTGCCTGCAACCAGACCGTCAAGTTCGCCGACCTACTGGCCACCGCACAGGAACTGGGAGCCGATGCGCTGGCAACCGGCCACTATATCCGCTCGCGCCTCAACCCGGTTGCCGGGCATCCCGACCGCCGTGCGCTTTTTCGCCCCATCGATAGCGACCGCGACCAGAGCTGGTTCCTGTTTGCGACCACGCAGGAGCAGATCGATTATCTGCGCTTTCCGCTGGGTGGTCTCTCCAAGGCGCAAACGCGTGAGCTTGCGGAAGAGATGGGGCTTGTCGTCGCCAAGAAGGCTGACAGTCAGGACATCTGTTTCGTGCCGCAAGGCAAATATACCGACATCATCAACAAGCTGAAGCCGAACGCAGCACTGGTGGGCGATATCGTCCACCTCGACGGGCGCGTGCTTGGCCGTCACGATGGCATCGTGCATTACACCATTGGCCAGCGCCGCGGCATCGGCGTGGCCACTGGTGAGCCACTTTATGTGGTCCATCTCGATGCCCGTGGCCGCCGCGTCATCGTTGGCCCGCGTGAGGCGCTGGAAACGCACCGCGTCTATCTGCGCGACATGAACTGGCTGGGCGACGGCAATCTTTTGAGCGACGCGGGTGAGGGCTTTGCCTGTTTCGCCAAGGTCCGCTCCACACGCCCGCCAGGCGAGGCCTTGCTGCATGCGGATGAGAAGGGCGTTTATGTCGATCTCGCCATCGGTGAGGCCGGTGTAGCCCCAGGACAAGCCTGCGTCCTGTACTCCGCCCCCGGCGCAGATGCCCGCGTCTATGGCGGCGGCTTCATCGAGCGTTCGGAGCGTTCACCCGAAGCCGAAGCGTCGCTGAAAGCCCTGTTGCAAAACCCGGTCGCGGCCTGAAACCATTCAGGTTTTTACCGCAGTGTAGAAAGCGACGTTTTTGCGCATCTTGCGCTTGACACTTTAGGGAGCGGCACCTTATAAGCCGCTCATCCTGATGGAACGGACGGTTGCAAAACTGTCACGTCCCTCTGTGGCGGGGTAGCTCAGGTGGTTAGAGCAGCGGAATCATAATCCGCGTGTCGGGGGTTCAAGTCCCTCTCCCGCTACCAAATTTTCCCGAAAGGTTGTCACTTTTCGATTTAGAGGATAATTGGTTGCATTTTAATCTGCGGTGTGGATTTAGATTGACGCGGCCATCGCGGATGCACCAAGCGGGGCAAAACTTTCGTAAAAGCAATGATCTTGGGAGCCGGCCATATGGCCCAATTTCGATGGTTAGTGGATATTTATATAAGAAAGAATAGCAGTGATGTTGTTAGCCTGCTGTATTGACAGAAATTACGTAGAGCTAGCGGGCGTTATGTTACGGTCGGTTTTCAAGAACGGAAACATCGGCGATATTGATATCTGCATACTGGGAGATGGGCTAAGATCAAAAGATAAGCTTATGATCACCCAGGCGGCAGGCCGAAGCGTCAACTTCATTGACATGACGCAGGCTATGCTCAGCAGCATTCGCTATTTGAAGACAACATCATTCTGGAGCCGTGCGATCTACGGGCGGCTGTTACTGCCGGAGATCGTTGGGGATCGATATCAGCGGATCGTCTATCTGGATTCAGACGTGATCGTGAAGCGAGACATACGACATCTATTCGAGCTTGATATGGGTGATGCCTTGATTGCTGGTGTTGCGAAACACATGCCGGAGCATAACAAAAGGCTGGGTCGCCCTGAAGGCTCTCTATACTTCAATTCGGGCGTTTTTGTTCTAGATGCAACAAAGTGGCGGGCGAAGAACCTTACGGAGAAATCTATCAGCCTGATCAAGACGAACGATTTCACCTTCATGGACCAGGATGTGCTCAACATTATCGCGACTGATCGATTTACCGTCCTTCCACCGATCTGGAACGCAGAGAAGGGGCCGTTTGATGACGCGGCCATTGTGCACTTTACACACGCAAAGCCTGACAGCGTTGAATGCAGGCATCCTGAGCGGGATCTTTATTTTCACTTTCGCGCCGAGACGCCATGGGCATCAAGCAAATTGAAAACTAAACGAACAAGAACGATCCGTCGCATAAAACATTCGATTTCTTATCGCCTTAACGCGTTAAAAAGCAAGTTGGTAGGGTGATTTATTCGGGAGGTCGGAGAACTCTAGATGGCTCCATTTAGGCAACTGAGAACGCGTTTGGGCCTGCGCCAGGAAAAACCAGGTGAAAAATGGCCGGTTCCGGGCGTGACGTGGGGCAGGCACACCTACGGGATCAAACGCTCATCCATTTTTGGTCTTGACGACAGCGTCGTTGTAAGGGTCGGTTCGTTCTGTTCAATCGGCAAGGAAGTGCTTTTCCTTGCAAAGGCCTCTCACCCTACTCATACCGCTTCAACCTTTCCCTTGAGATCTTTCGGAAAAGATAATGCAGAGCTAACTTCCAAGGGACCGATAGTTGTAGGGAACGATGTCTGGATCGGGCAGCGTGCTATATTGATGTCTGGCATCACCATTGGTGACGGAGCGATTATAGGAGCCGGTTCTGTTGTTACAAAAAACGTACCGCCTTACGCAATCGTTGGAGGAAATCCTGCTCGTCTCATTCGCATGCGTTTTGATCAGCCAACGATAGAGCGACTGCAGTCCATAAAATGGTGGGACTGGACGGACGCCGAGATCACTGAAAAGATTGACTTGTTCGATCTGCCAGCTGAGCAGTTTGCAAATTTACATCAAGACTAGAACGTGTTCGTTGACAATGAAACAGGTTCCAACGGTTGCTGATTGAAGAGTTCTGGGATTACTAGTTTACTCTAGTCCCGCTACAAAAGCTCCCGAATTTGAGACACAAGACAGCACGTCCGCAAGCGGCGCATAGACGTTCCGTCCCTCATCTAAAAACGTCGCCGACAACAACCCATTCTCACAAGCGCGGTCGTCGTCCCAGCCGGGGTGGTTGACGATGGGGTAGAGGCAGATGCCTTCGATGGGCACGCCCTGTTTCATGGCGGCGGTGACTTCCTGGTGGATGTAGGACATCCAACTGGCGCGGCGGTCGCCTTCTATGCCGGTTTCGGCGATGAAGATGGGTTTGCCGTAGCGGGCGTAGGTTTCGGTGAGGATGGTTCGGAAGGGTTTGTAGAGCGGGTGGTCCATGTCGATGGGTGGGCCGCCGTGGATCCACTGGTTGTTGTGGTAGTAGTTGACGCCGACGATATCGAGATATTTGTTGGCACCGCCGATCTGCGGCCACATGCGGCCAGCAAGCAAATCCCAGCCCTGAAATTGTGATTGACGATGGCCTTCGGCCACACCTCTCTCCCATGGGCGGGAGGGGTCGGTGATGACGTTGATGACTGGGTCGCAATGGACGAAGCGCGCTCTCGGTTCGACGTCGAGAATGGCATCCATGGCAGCGATGGCGGCGTGGGCCAGTTGGACTTTCAACTCGAAACCCCGGCCATGTGCGAAGGGATTGAGATAGGCGGCATCACCACCGCCCCATGAGAAGAACGAGATTTCGTTGACGGGTGAGTAAAAGGGGATGGCGTCAGTCTGGTCTTTCACTACCTGTGCGGCGGCGGCGGCAAAGCGGGCGAAGCGTTTGACGAAATGCGGTGACCAGATGTCGATATCGTCAGGCCAGCCGTAATGTAGCAAATCCCAGATAACCTGCGTTCCCGTATCACTTGCGGCCTTCAGCATGGGAGTGAAGCTCGACCAGTCGTAATGACCGGGCGTGGTTTCGATGAGATGCCAGCGCAGCCCGTCACGCATGGTGCGGATGTTGAAGGAGGTGAGTTGGCGGTAATCGGCGGCGGTGTAAATATCGTGATCCGTCGCTGCGATGACGTCTAAACGTTTGCCTTTGGCCTCTCCCTCTCGGGCGCGCAGACGGTGGGTAGAGCATTCGAAGCCACCTTGAAGAAAGGACTGGAACAGGCCGGTCGGGCCGGAGGCGGGGCGTTCCTGCATGACGGCTTGGATGAGCTTTTCCCATTGCGGGACGATGGCGGTGGCGGAGTAGCTGGTTTCCACCTTGCGGCGCAGCGCTTGGCTCAGCTGGGTGCGCATACTGACGGATGCAATCAACCGTTCCATTGCACCGGCGACAGCCGAGGGATCGTTATAGGGAACGAAGAGGCCGGAAACCTCGCCTTCGATCTGTTGCATGGCGCCATTGTCGGGCGTTGCGATCACGGGCAGGCTAGCGGCTCCGGCCTCGGCAATCACATGCGGCATGCCTTCGCCTCTGGAGAGCCAGACGAAAATATCCAGCGCAGATAGCAGGGCAGGGATATCTTTGCGATCTCCGAGGAAGCTCAGAACATTGTCGAGTTTCCTGGTTTTGGCCAGCGCCTGCAAATGCGTGGCATAATCTGGCATGAATGCGTCCGGGCCGCCGATGACGAGGAAACGCGCAATCGGGTTTCGCGCGTGGACGAGTGCCGCCGCTTCGATGAAGTCTTCGACGTTTTTCTTTGGGTCCAGCCTGCCGACCCAGCCGATGAGCATTGTGTCATCACCTACGCCGAGAGATGCGCGGATGGAGTGGCGCTGGCTGTGTTCAAATTCGGAGAGATCGACCATCGAGGGGATTTCTATGACGTCGCTGTCTCGGCCCGGCATGATGGATTTGGCGGCATCGCAGATGGAGCGGCAAACGCCGACGTAACGGCTGGTGAAATGCTTCGGCCCGGCCAGAGCTTCGGACACCAATCCGCCGTGCTCGATGAGCGGTGGACGCCAGTGCAGGCGCTCGAGGGCCGGATAGATATCGGCGACGTTCTGGCAGGAGATGACGACATCATAGGCGGCGATCTTGTTTGCCAGATAGGAGACCGTGTCTCCGAAGGATAGACCATAGGGCGTCGTATCGACATCGACGCCGAGTTCTGTCAACTGCTCGTGGGTCTGCGGTGGCATGTTGGGTTTGTGGAAACAGGCAACGACGTCGAGACGGTAGCGGGCGCGATCAAGATTGCGGGCGAGGAGCCGGACTTCCGTCTCCTCCCCACCAACAACAAGCCATGCGAAGACGAAGAGAATGCGTAGAGGCGGTTCGTGGGGCGTCATGCTTCGACCTTGAAAACGATCTGCAGAAATTCCGGACGGTTGGCGACGAGATCAGCCAGGAAGGCCGTTCCATCCTCGAAGGGCACGATATGGGTAATCATCTGTTCGCGGATGATTGGCCCATGGCTTTTCAGCAGGCTGATCGTTTCATGGGCAAGGCGACGCCTGTCCCACTGGCTGCCGAGGCCGCGTGGGACGCGGTTGATCTGGGCGCAGCGGATGTTGAGGCCGTTGTGGTGAAACTCCTCACCCAGCCGCAGCCGGTCTGCACCGCCCTGATAAAAGGCGAGGTCAATGACGGTACCCTGCGGGCGCAAGGCTTTGAGCGCGACATGCAGGCTTTCCGCATGGGCACGCGTTTGGAAGACGATATCCGCGCCGCGATCGCTGCCGCCATTGTGCCAGCGTGCCTTGGCGTGCTGCCATGCCGCGTCTTCCGTCATGGCCATCAGCCCCATGGCTTCGGCCTTTGAACGCCGGAATTCTGACGGGTCGGCGATGATGACGCCGAGTGCGCCAGCCTTTTGCGCAAACAGTGCCGTCATCAGCCCGACCGTGCCCGCGCCGATGATGATGACATTGCGTCCGGCAATGCCCGCACCGAAAGAGGGGATGTTGGTGCCGAGTGCATCCGCGTCTGCATGCAGAATGCCATTGGCGGCAATAGGGCCCATCTGGGCGACGAGGACGCCGAGCACCGGGTCTATATCGCTGGGCATTGGGACCAGCACGTCATGGAAGGGATTGGCGGTGTGGCCGCTTTTGTGGGCGTAGGTGGTTGCCAGGACGTCGCCCGGGTGGAAATCGCCACAACGGGATTCGGTGACGCGTGCCACTTCCATATAGCCGAGGAAGGGAACGGGGTAATGCAAATCCGGCTCGTTTTTTAAGAACACGCCGCGCCCGGCATCGAAACGGGAATGGAAGTAAGGGTTGGTGTTCTTCATGAAGGTCAGTTCGGTGCCAGCCGAAAAACCGGTATAGAGAGTTTCCAGACGGATCTGGCCATCGCCGGGTGGGCCTTCCTCGTAATCGAAGAAATAGGCTCTGCCGGGTGCTTCGATGCCGAGTGAGCGGATGATGCGGTGGCCGGGAGCAAGGCCTTGCGGCGGTGCCTCTTCCCGGGGTAGGAAGCGCAAGGGTGCCTGCGGATTTCGGTCGAGCAACGGCTGTTCCAGCGTCACCGCTTCGCCATTGTCTGCCGATGTTGCCACGGCCAGTGCAACACGGTGGGTGGCCAATGCATCTTCATAGGTGCAGCGAATGTGGTTTTCGCCGCCGCTGATGGCATCGATGAAGTCGCGGTCTTCCCGCCAGACGGGATCGCCTTCGGCATGGCGCACGGGGCGACCGGCACCGACATCGACCATGATGTCGTGATCGGTCAGCTCGATTGCGAGGCGATCCGCGAAGATGTTCAGGCCGACCTTGTGGCTCCAGCCCAGAAGGCAGGTGGAGGAGATGTTGGCAATGACGCCGGACTGGAAGGTCAGGCTGGCCGTCGTCACCGCTGGCACATCGAGCCCTGGAAAATCAGGCCGATCCTTGAAGCCAGCGCGGCCATAGACCTGCGTGACTTCGCCAATGAGGTAACGGGCAAGGTCGATGATATGGGTTGCCTGTTCCACCATCTGGCCGCCGGAGCGATCCGTCTTCCACCACCATTGCGGTGGTGGGGTTTGGTCCAGCCAGTAGCCGGACAGAAGCTGGGCCGGATTATCGGCAAGCAGGTGGCGGGCCTCTTCCACAGTATCGAGATAACGCCAGTGGTAGCCGACACCTGTGATGAGGTTGGCGGCTTCAATGGCCGCGCTCAGTTCCTCGGCCAATGCCAGATCGAGCGTGATCGGCTTTTCGACGAAGAAGGGGATGCCGCGGCTGATCAGGTCACGTTCCGCATCGCCATGGGCAAAGGGCGGAATGCAGATATAGACGGCATCCAGCGTTTCCTGCTCCAGCATGGCGCGGTGGCTGTCGAAGGCCTTTGCGCCGAAGCGTGACGCGGCGTGTTCTGCGCGTGCAAAATCCGGATCTGCGAAAGCCACCAGCGCCACGTCTTCGAAACCGGCCAATATATCCAGATGGCGATGGGCGATGCCGCCAACGCCGATAAAGCCGATGCGTGTCTTGTCCATGAAAGCATGTCCTTGTGTAAAATGCGGCTGTTGGGAAAGAACACGCCCGTAAACGACGGCTGTTTCATTCGCCATGCGCTGTGCTGAGAATTGCGTTTGAAACCGGGCGGCCCCGGCCTGTCCGATGGCTTCGGCCCGCTTCGGATCGTTGAGCGCCTCAATCAGCACATGGGCCAGAGAGGCAGCGTTGCCGCTTTCGGCGAGATAGGGATGGTCCGCACCCAGCGCCTCGATATTGCCGCCGATATTTGTCGCCACGACAGGCAACCCCAGAGACATGGCCTCGAGAACCGCGAGTGGCAGTCCTTCGAATCTCGATGGCAAAACGAAGAGATCGGCGCTGGACATCAGCGCGGCAACATCCGTGCGGTGACCGGTGAAGATGACGTGGTCGTCGAGCGAGCGTTCGCGAACCAGGGCTTGAACTGCGGCCATTTCCTCGCCTCTGCCAACCAGCAAGAGCATGGTCGACGGGTGGACGGCGAGAATGGCGGGCAGGGCTTCGATGAGCGTGGCGTGGTCTTTCTGCCTGGTGAAGCGGGCAACCGTTATCAGGACCTTTTTGCCTTCGAGACCATCGATCATACTGGCAGGCGCGCCCTCTGTGCGCTGAAGCGCGAAGGTGCCGTTGCGCACAACGGTGATCTGGTCTGGCGCGACGCCATTGTTCTCGAAGCTCGATCTGGACGCATCCGACACGACGATGCGGTGGGCGAGGGCTGCGCATTCGCGGGCATATTGTTCCTGCTGGTCAGCGTCGGTCAGGAGGTAGGGCAGATGCTCTGTTCTGACGATGGGAATGCCGCTGGCTATGCCGGCGCGGGCAAGCGCATGGCCTTCCCAGCCGATGCCGGCATGGACGTGGAGGAGAGATGCCTGCGTGGATTGCAGCCATTGCGAAAAGCTTTCCATGTCATCGATTGTCTTCACCGCAAGCCCAAGGCGCGCGGCCCTTGCGATCAACTCTCCGTCGTCACCGGCGGGGGCGGCGATGGTGACGTTCCAATCTTCCTGAAGCGCGCGGCCAAGTGTGAGCATGTGCTCACCCATGCCCGACGGGTCCAGACTTTCCGTTGCTAAGACGATCCGTCGCTGATGATCACTCATAGGCCGGGGACAGCCAATGCATCCTCAAGAGCAGCCGGGGTAAGGCCTGCTTTTCTAGGCAGAGCCTTCTTTGCCGGGATGGTCGAGTAGGCATTGCGCAGAACAGCCTCGTCCATCAGTCCTTTCATGGACAGGTAGGTCTTGTCCCACGACGATCCCTCAAGCATCATATCCACTGCCGTCAGCCAGTCTTTACCGCCAGCCTTCAAGGCGATGGCCTCGTCGCAGGCCTTTGCGAAAGCTGCGGCGTTCGCGGCAACGAAGACGCCAGTGATATCGCCGTAATGGCGGATGACATCCGTAATCGCCGTGCTGACGACAGGGCGGCCAGCGGCCAGATATTCCGGTGTCTTGGTCGGGCTGATGAATTGCGTCGAGCTGTTCAGCGCAAAGGGCATGAGCGCTGCGCTCCAGCCGGATACATAGGTCGGCAGGTCGTGGTAATTTTTCTGGCCGAGGTAGTGAATGTTGTCGGCCCTCGGCAAATCTTCCGGGGCAATTTTGACAACGGGGCCGATGAAGACGAAGGAGAGTTGCGGTCTGGCCTTGGCCAAGGCTTCGATCAGTTCCAGATCCAGACGCTCATCGATGACGCCGTAATAGCCGACCTTCTGGCCGGGGATGGATAGCTGGTCGGCGGGCTCAGTCCTGTCCCTGCGGGCGGAATGGAAATGCGCGACATCGACGCCGGAGGGGAAGGGGTGGATATTGTCGTGCTGATGGCGCTTGGCTTCATAGAGGCTGTAGCCGCCGGTAAAGACGACATCCGTCTCCGCCATGAGCGCGGCTTCCATATCCTTCATGTGATGCGGCGCGAATTTGAAATTCGCCAGCTCATCCATGCAGTCATAGATGATGGCGGAGGCATCGATGTGGCGTGCAAAACTATACATTTTCGGCGTGTAGAACCACAGGATCGGGCGTGCGGCGCCATACATCGCCAGCAGGTCATCCAGCAGATTGGCGAGCGCCTTTTCGCGGTCGGCCTCGCTCCACCAGTGGGGTATGCGCGGACGCACGGATTTGACCGTCGTTCCCTCGAATGGGTGGATTTCCAGATAGGCCAGATGATGGTCCGTTGGTATAAATTCTTCAAAAAAGAAGACAGCCCTCTCCTTTGCGAAACGCGACATCAAATGCTGCGGACGCTGAAGAACGAAATCCCACCGAAGGTGCGAAAAGCAGATAAGCGGGGTCTTCCGCTCAGACACTGCAAGTGACGGCGGGGAAATCGAACTGGAGAGATTCATTGGCGCATCCGCGTTTGAGAGACATACTCAAACCAGCCGTGGGGGCCTTTGTTCCTGAGGCGTGAAAACTTTCTAATATTCTGAAATATCGATAATTTTTTGCAATTTTTCAATGGAATGCGGCCATGTCCAGTTCTCAATCACCGTCTGACGGGGAGAGAAAGTGTCGAGCTTCTCCAGCATCGAGAGGATGCCTTCGTGGAACTGCTCGGCGGATGCGACCTGACCTGTTTGCGCGGTGATATATTGCAGACCGCAACTGAGATGATTGTTGGCGAGGACCGGTAGCCCTGCCAGCATGTATTCCGTGAGAATGGCCGGTGCGCCATCATTCACACCGCAGACGACGCCCATTTTGGCGAGGTTCATCAAACGGTTGACCTCTGCGAAGGAAACGCCGGGCGGGCCGACGAAATCCACATCGATCCCGAGATCGTGGGCTTGCTGTCGCAGATCCTCGCTCATTTCTCCGTAGCCGAAAACACAGAGCGCGCGCAGGGAGCGCGGAAGTTTTGCCATTGCGTCGAAGAGAATGTCGTGACGCTTATACCCCTGCGCCGCCGCGACATAGATGATATCGTATGGCTTGGCCCCCTCGATAGGGTAGAACATGCTGTCTGATGCGAATTCCGGGCCGATGGGAAGGATTTCGGTTTTCATCTGCGGATGAAGCGCTGCCACCTCGTCCGACTGCCATTCCGCGCCAGTCAGGACCAGATCGAAATGTCTGCTGACCTCCGGCGGAATTCGCAAGGCGGGTGCATCGATGGAATTATATATTTTATAGGCTTTATCGCAGGCAATCAAAATTGCTTCCGATACACCCAGACCCCAGACGCATAGCATCTCCGGCGGGCCGAATGTCTCGATATGCGCAAGCATGTCATTGGAGTGAAAGGGCGCATCCGGGCCATTCATCTGAAATGAGCGCCGGATGATGAGAGGCGCGTGGCTGAGATCGGCTTCCAGCGGATCGTCGCTGCGCCAATGGGTCCAGATTTCGATGACATCGACCATTCCTGCCTTCACGCAGGCGAGCGGCAGACGTTCGATATAGCCGCCTTCGACCTGAAAATCGGGAATAGCGTCTGTCGCGGTGGCAGGCATTCCGCGCGCCCCACTTTGCCATTGCTGCTGGAAGCTTTCGATGGATGGAATATGGGCCGGGAAGGGGCCACCGCCCTGGAAATCGCTGATAACGACGAGCCGTCTGGGCTTCGATTTTTCGATCATCGACAAAGCGTCTCCTCGCTAAAAAGAAAAGCGCGGCACCGGGTGCCGCGCTTTGTCATCGCTATTATTTATTGGCAGGCGGAGGGGACGCCTTGCCGAGCTTCACAGAGGGCTCGCGGCCCCAAACGCGCAGATCGGCCAGCTTGGCGACGAAGTCTGTCGGGTCTTCGTCCTGCGGCAGGGCAACCACGCCTTCATCGATTGCTCCTGCAATGCCCGCCTTTTCCAGCAGCGGCATGGCGGATTCAACGTAACCGATGAACTTGCAATGCTGAAAAGCATCGGCCACGAAGTCACGCGCGGTGGCTTCATCGACCAGGTCTTCAATCCCTTCCGGCGAGGTCAACAGAGCGACCGCATCGAAGAGAACCGAAGGACCGCCGTCGATCATGTGGTGAGCCTTGATCATGCTGTCATCGGAAGCTTTCACACCACCAACCTTTGGCGCGATCAGCTCAAACACGGCCTTTTCGGCAATGATCGCTTCCGTCAGTGCCGAAAGCATACCGACATCGACGCCATCGGTGATGAGAATGCCGAGCTTGCGGCCCTCGAAACGCTTCGGGCCGTTCTCGACAATGCTGAGGGCGGGCGATGGATCGAGATCCTGCCGTGTCGGCATGGCGGCATCGGCTGGCTTAGGCATGGATTCGAAACCAAGCTTCTGCGCGACCGTCATTGCCAGCGTCTCATCGATGTTGAGCAGATGAGACACCATACGTTCACGAATGGCAGGAATTTCGACCTTGCTGAGTTCGAAGGTCAGCGCTGCTGCGATATGGCGCTGCTCTGCGCCGGTCTGGCTGATATAGAACTGCCGCGCCTGACTGTAATGGTCGGCGAAGCTTTCGGGGCGAAGGCGTGCCTTGGTGCCCTGTTCTTCCGCCGGGAAGTGACGATAGCCCTGCGTCGGCGATTCCCGTGGGCCTTCTCCATGCGAGTTTGGCTGGTAATTGACCCGACCGACCGGATTGCGCATCGCCATATGACCATCCTGCTGGAAATGCGCGAAAGGACACTTGGGCGCATTGATCGGCAGATGGGTGAAGTTCGGGCCACCGAGACGCTTCAGCTGCGTGTCGAGATAGGAGAAGTTACGGCCCTGAAGCAGCGGATCGTTGCTGAAATCGATGCCCGGCGGCACGTTCTGGGTCATGAACGCCACCTGTTCGGTCTCGGCGAAGAAATTGTCTGGCATGCGATCCAGCACCATGCGGCCAATGGCCTTTGGCGGCAGGATTTCTTCCGGGATGATCTTGGTCGGATCGAGAACGTCGAAGTCGAAGCTATCGGCAAATTCCTGATCGAACAGCTGCACCTGCAATTCCCATTCCGGGAAATTGCCGGACTGGATGGCATGCCAGAGGTCGCGGCGGTGGAAGTCCGGGTCGGCACCGTTGATCTTGACGGCTTCGTTCCAGGCAACGGACTGAAGACCCAGCTTCGGCTTCCAATGGAATTTGACGAAGGTGGATTCGTCCTTGTCGTTGACGAAACGGAAGGTGTGGACGCCGAAACCCTCCATGAAGCGTAGCGAACGCGGAATGGTTCTGTCCGACATGATCCACATGACCATGTTCATGCTCTCGGGCGTCAGGGTGATGAAATCCCAGAAATTGTCATGGGCCGTCTGCGCCTGCGGAAAGGCCCGGTCCGGCTCCTGCTTGGCGGCATGGATCAGGTCGGGAAATTTGATGGCATCCTGAATGAAGAAGACCGGAATGTTGTTGCCAACCAGATCCCAGTTGCCTTCCTTGGTGTAGACCTTGACGGCAAAGCCGCGCACATCGCGCGCCAGATCGGCTGAGCCCTTGTTGCCAGCGACCGTGGAGAAGCGCACGAAAAGCGGCGTCTTTTCACCCTTGCGCTGAAACAGGTCCGCCTTGGTATAGGCAGCCAGAGATTCGTATGTCTCGAAATAGCCATGTGCGCCGTAACCGCGGGCATGAACCACGCGTTCCGGGATGCGTTCATGGTCGAAGTGGAACATCTTCTCGCGGAAGTGAAAGTCGTCCATGACGAGCGGGCCCCGCGCGCCGATCCGTAGCGAATTCTGGTCGTCTGCAACCGGGCCGCCCTGGGCGGTGGTCATGACGGGCGTGTCGCCTTCCGCAAACTGGTGGAGTTCACCACCCTGTCCGCGTTGCATTTTCTGGTCGTGAATGGTCACGACGTCTGTCTCTTGCATTGGTTTGGGAGCAGCGGGTTTCTTGGCCATGATGGATTTCCTCATAGTTGGACCTGAACTGCGTCAGCGCAACCCAGACATAAAAAGGCCGCCCGAAGGAGGCGGCCTTATCAGTATTCAGTCTGGCTTAGAGGCCGGGACGGCTGTAACGCATGCGTTCTTTTTCGATCTGGTCGGAATTGTAAGGATCGAGCGTGTCGTCGAACTTTTCCCAACCCTGCTCGTTGTAAGCCGTGCGGCGTTCCGCTGGATCAACCCAGTTGGAGCGTTTCAGGATGGCCTCGGCCTCGGTCACCATGCCGTCGTCTACCTTGGCAGTGACGATGGTGCCGCCGCGGCGCACACCTTCTGCGTAAACATGAGCGTCGTCTTCAGAAACACCATTGTCCGTCAGCGCGCCGACGATACCGCCAGCCGCGCCGCCTGCAACGGCACCAGCCACAGCACCTGCGGCAGTGGCTGCAAGCCAGCCAGCGGCGACAACGGGGCCAACGCCTGGAATAGCCATCAGGCCAAGACCCGTGAGAAGACCGCCAGCGCCACCGACGACGGCACCAATGCCAGCGCCGGTTCCGGCACCTTCGGCAGCCTTGGAGTCGTCGTTGTCGTGACGGTTATTGGCATTGTTGGAAACAATGCTGATGTCCTTGGACGGTACGCCTGCAGTTTCCAGCGCGGTCACTGCCGAGCGTGCATCTGCATGGTCATCGAAAAGTCCGGTAATTGTTTTCATAGTATGGTCCTCAAAAAAAATCGTTGGCGTGACGAGATGGCGAATTACTTCGCGACGACGTTGCCCTGGTAATCCAAGGCGATCATGACGGCCTTGCCATCCTTCATGCCCGCTGCCATCCAGATGCCCTTGTCGTCCTTCTTGAGGTCCTTGACCTCAGAATAACCGGCTTCCTCGATACGCGTCTTCGCCTGATCTTCGGTGAAGCTGTTCGCGCCTTCGACAGGTGCGGTCGGGTTCTTGGTTTCTGGCGTTGCAACCGCTGGTGTCTTTCCGTCCGTGGTCGTGGCAGGAGCCGACATGGATGGCGCTGTGGTTGCTGGGGCAGTGGTCTGGGCAGCAGCGGTCAGTGCCGTAGCGCTAAGCAGCGCTGCCGCAAGAATGATCTTCTTCATGGTGATTATTTCCTCTTCATGCGGACCGTTCTTCACAGCTCCGTGTGTAGCTAACCGCCGGTAGGATCATTCGTTCCATATGAGTAAAATTAAATGGAAGCGGCGGTCGCAGAAGAGTGGTGTTTTTGAACGCATCCGACGAAAAATAGCGCTGCGCTAAGCCAGAAATGCAAAAACACGGTGTTTCCACCGTGTTTCTTGTCCAGTTGCTCCCTGACCTTAAGAAAACCTAGTCGCGCGGCTCGTGCATAGGACAGCGGTTGAAGGCTGCACGGAACTGCGACGAGTGCTCATAGGTGTCCTTGCGGGCACGGTTGATGTTGCCGAGCGGGCGGTGAGCGGCAAGACCGGTCCAGACGCTGAAACGCATCTCGTCATCCACCTTGCGAACATTCTCGTCGCTCCAGCTATCCTGCGGCGCAGCTTTTACCGTGGCGACGGTGGTGAAGGGGGCTTCTTCCTCTTTCCATTCCACGGTCGGGTCTTCGACGGGCTGTTTTTCCAGATCGCGGCAGAGTTGTACCTGCAGCAGCCACTCACCGACGGTGTCGCGCATTTCGGCCTGAACGGTTTCGCGAATGGCGTTGTCGCTGACGCTGGTGTCGATTTCTCGTCCGGTCAGCTCGACCAAGCCTTGCGAAACGGGCTTAAGTCGGAACTTCGCCACATAGTCACCGTAGCGAAATGGGGTAACGCTGAAATAGGTCTCACCCAGCGGGTCGATATTGGGCGCGCCGCCCATCGACTGGACAACCGAACTTTCGATGCCCACCGTTTCCAACGCGCTGTTGACCGTCTGCAAGACGCTGGACAGAACCTTTTTGGTGCCTTCCATGCGGTCTGTGGTCTTGGCCAGCATTTTCAGATTGCCCTGAAACTTCTTGGCATCGGCTGTCTGGAACACCGGGCCGTTGACCATGACGAAGTCCTGCGTCGAGCCCTCCGCACTTTCGATACGGTCCCCTTCAACACCCACCACCTTCATGGCAAGACCACGGGGCAGGGAGATGGCATCCGGCAAGATGTCACCGGCATTGGTGGAAAGGCGCAGATAGACCTTGTAGCTTCCGGGGGCAGCGAAGAGGCCTTGGGCAAACTCCGGCGACAACCCGTCTGCGACGGTCAAGGAGCCTTCCAGAATGCCGTGGGATTTTGCATGGACCGAGCGCACCGCATGGCCGTAATCTTCAGCCGTGCGGTTGAGGATGACGTCGAATGTCTCGTTGAGATCGGATATCACCTCCTGTTCATCAGGCTTGATCTCTTCCAGATCGGCGGAATAGCGGACAGGCTGGGGTAACGTCATGGGGCATTTCTCCGTGTGGGATGGGAAAGAGCGAAAGGGCGATGGTCTCCAGCAAGCCCGGTCGTCCAGCACTAACAGTGTTGTTTTGGAATGGTTCCAAACGTGCCATCCGGCGTTCTTCCCCGATCAGTTTTTGCAGGCAATGGCAACGAAGTGGCCTGTGCGCCGTTGATGCACATCAGGTCATCAGGGAGTTTTCGCACCATGCCACGTCATGTTTTCTGGAAAGGGCATTTGCGGCTGTCTCTCGTCACCGCTGCCGTTTCCCTGACGCCCGCCACGACGGAAAGCGGGAAGGTGCGTTTCCACATTCTCAACCGCAAAACCGGCAACCGCGTCGAGAGCATCTATGCCGATAGCACCACGCATCGGAAGGTCACGGACAAGAACCAAGTCAAAGGTTTTGCCAAGGAAGACGGCAGCTACGTTCTGCTGGAGGATGACGAAATCGATGCCGTGGGGCTGGACAGCACGCGCACCATCGATATCCAAACCTTTGTGCCAGCCGGTTCGATCGACTGGATCTGGTACGACCGGCCGCATTTTCTGAAACCCGAGGACAAGATCGGCGCGGAAGCCTTTGGCGTTATCAGGGATTCCATGAAGGCCAATAATGTCGCGGGCATCGCCCGGCTGGTCATTTATCGGCGTGAACATGCCGTCCTGCTGGAGCCCGCAGGCAAAGGTATCATCCTGTGGACCTTGCGATATTCCGACGAGGTGCGCGAAAGCATCGATACGCTGGAGCCGAAAAAGAAGATGGATTCCGAGCTTCTGTCCTTGATGGAAAAGCGTATCGAGAAGAACACGACAGCGTGGAAGCCATCCGTTGCGCAGGATACGGTTCAGAAAAAAATCAAGTCGCTGCTGAAATCCAAGGAAAAGGGCAAAGCCGCTTACAAACCCAAGGCTGCTGCCACTAAAAAGAGTGGCGGCAACGTCATCAACATCATGGATGCGCTCAAGAAAAGCCTCGCCTCGGAAAAGCGGGGCTGATGCTTATTTTGGCAGCGGGCGGGCGGCATCGAAGAAGCCGCTCCATGGGTCGTTTTTCATGGCCTTCAGACGCGGCGCAATGTTGCTGACTGTGAAGTAATCCGGAAGGATTTCATCCTTCAATTCCGACCAGTCCAGCGGCATGGATATGGCAGCGCCGGGGCGTGCACGGGTGGAATAGGGCGCCACTGCCGTATTGCCGCGACCGTTGCGAAGATAATCGATGAAGATTCGGCCACGTCGTTTGGATTTGGTCGAGACGGCGAGATATTTGTCGGGATCGGACTTGGCCATATCCACCGCCATAGCCTTGGCAAAGGCCTTGACCGCAGTCCAGCCAGCCTGTGGTTTCAGCGGGCTGACAACATGCAGGCCCTTGCCGCCGGAGGTCTTGACGAAGGCAGCCAGCCCGACATCTTCGAAACGCCGCTTCAACTCATGGGCTGCGTCGATGATCTCATCCCAGCCCACAGCCTCGCCAGGGTCAATATCCATGGTGATCATGTCCGGCTTTTCCCAGCTGCGCGTCGTTGCGCCCCATGGGTGAATTTCCAGCGCTGCCGATTGCACCAGCGCCATCAGCCCGTCGAAATCGGTGATCCTGATCAGCGGTTCGCCCTGCTTGTCCTTGGGGTCGGCAATCTGGCCAATCGCCTTGTTGGTGCCGCGCCATGGATGTTTCTGGAAAAAATGCGGACCGTCGATCCCATCGGGGCAACGCAGAAGCGCCAGCGGGCGGTCCACGATATAGGGGGCCATGAGATGCCAGACCTGCGCGTAATAATCCGCCAGACCTTCTTTCGTCACGCCGTCCTTTGGCCAATAAAGCCGTTCCGGGTGGGAGAAGGTAACAGTGGTTTTGGGCACGGGTTTTGCGGTGTTTTGCGTATCTTCACGGTGTATGTCCATCGCGTCCTTGTCCTCGCGAAGCCCACGGAAAGATGCGTGGCGCAGATTGCCATCGGCAGACCATGTGCGAAACTCCACCTCGGCGACGATCTGCGGTTTCACATAGATCAGGTCACGCTTGGCAAGTGCCGTCAGCTTGTTGGCAAAGGGGCTTTCCTTCTGGGTCAGCGGCTGCAAAGTCTGAAACAGCTTTTCCGCAACATCAGCCGTGAAGCCGGTGCCGACGCGCCCGACATGGTTCAGCCCGTCCTCGTCGTAGACGCCAAGGGCAAGCGAGCCGATGGCCTCATCCGAGGTTGACGACAGAGTAAAGCCGCCGATGACGAATTCCTGACGGCTGGAGCATTTGGATTTGATCCACTGACCTTTTCGGCCTGACAGATACTTGCTGCTCTTCTGCTTCGAAATGACACCTTCGAGGCTCAGGCGGCAGGCATGATCCAGGATCATGTCGCCGCTTTGCTCGAAATGCTCGCTATAGCGTAGGATCGGGTCTTCTGATGGCAATAGCTTTTCCAGCAGATGCTTGCGCTCGATCAGCTCTGCCGTTTGCAGGCTGCGCCCATCGAGATAGAGGAGGTCGAAGGCGTAGAAGCGAAAGCGATCCGTGCGACCGTCGCTCAAATCCTTTTGGAGCGCGGAGAAATCGGATGCGCCATTGTCTCGCTCCACGACGATTTCGCCATCCAATATGGCGGTTTCGACCGGTAGTTTTAAAAAGGCGCGGGCGACGTCGTCTCCGAATTTTTCGGTCCAGTCCAGACCGCTCCGGGTCAGAAGCGCGACCTTGCCGTCATCAACACGGACCTGAATGCGATAACCATCGAATTTGATTTCATGCAGCCAGCGATCACCGGCGGGTGGCTTGGGTTTCAGCGTGGCGAGGGCGGGAGGAATGAAGTCTGGCAGAGCCACCTTGCGTGCGCCCTTGGGGAAGTCGTGCGCCTGCTTTTCTGCCGGTGCGGATTTCGCTTTCTTGCTGACGGGTTTGGAATTCCATGTGTCATCAGGCTTGGCAGCGACGGCTTTGACGCTTCGCCCGGATTTCACGGAATCCGGTTGATCGACAAGAATATCGCCCTTGTCGCGGGCTTCCTCGTCCTCGACCTTCATCAGCAGCCAGTTTTCGCGCTTTTCTTCCGGCTTGCCGTGCATCCGCACCAGATGCCAGCGGCCTTTCAACTTTTCGCCGTCCAGCTCGAATTCCAGATGGCCTTTCTTGTAGCCCTTCTTGGGATCACCAACGGGATGCCAGATGCCCCGGTCCCACAGAACCACGGTGCCACCGCCATATTGGCCTTTGGGAATGACGCCCTCGAATTCGCCGTAGCTTAAGGGGTGGTCTTCCACATGCACGGCCAGCCGCTTGTCGTCGGGGTTGAGGCTCGGGCCGCGCGTGACCGCCCAGCTTTTATAGACGCCATCCATTTCCAGCCGGAAATCATAGTGAAGCCTGCGGGCATCGTGTTTCTGAATGACGAAAGTTGAGCCTTCGCTTTCAGCCTTCGTTCCGCGTGGTTCGGGCGTTTGGTCGAAACGGCGTTTGGCGTTGTAGGTTTGCAGGCCCATGGCTAGCTCGCTTTTTTCGTGCCCGTCTTACTGGCTGGCTTCTTGCGTGGAGATTTGGCCTCGCCCTTATCGGCGGCGCTGCGGCGAAGTGCTTCCTTGAGATCAACCACGTTGTCGCGCTTTTCCTCGACATGTTTTTTGATCGGACGCCCCTCGATCTTCGCCTTGACCAGTTCGGCCAGCGCATCATTGTAACGATCCGGATAGGCGGCTGGATCGAAGGTTCCGGCGCGTTTCTTGATGATGTGTCCGGCAAGCTCCAGCATCTCGTCATCGAACTTAAGGTCAGGAACGGATTTGAAGGTCGCGCTTTGCGAGCGGACCTCGTAATCGAAATTGAGCGTGGTCGCGATCAGCGATTTCTCATGCGGGCGGATGATGAGAATGCGGTTTCTGCGAAACAGCACGGCCTCGGCAATCGCCGCGACCTTCTGCCGCTGCATGGCCTGGGTGAGCAGGCTCAAAGCGTCCTCCCCGTCCTGATCGGTCGCGGCCAGAAAATAGGGCCGATCGAAATAGAGCTTGTCGATTTCATCATAAAGAATGAAGTTTTCGACCTGAATGACCTTGTCGCTTTCCGGCATCAGCTTCGCGATCTCGTCACCCTCGACGATGACGTGGTCGCCATTGTCCAGCTCGAAGCCGCGGACCTGATCTTCCTTGTCCACCTGATCGCCGGTGTCGCTATCGACATATTGCCGCTCGACACGATTACCGGTCTTGCGGTTGACGATGTTGAAGGAAATCTTTTCCGAGGAGGTCAGCGCGGAGTAGAGCCCGACCTCGCAGACCAGATCGCCGAATTTGATGTGGCCTTTCCAGCTTGCCCGCCTCGTCATGGACGCGCGCCTTCGCGGTCAGAACCAAGCCGCAGATGTTTCAGCGACTTGTCGATTGTCTGCATATCTTCTGCGGTAACGACGGGGATGGGATCGGAGGCCATGGCCTCCAGCACTTCAGGCGAAAGGCCGCCATTGCGCATGACCCATTCCATCGCCTCACGCGTTTCCCGCTCGGCACGCAATTGCGCGTAAAGTGCAAGGATCAAGCGATCCCTGACATCATAGGTTTTATGACCAGATTTCTTGGGTGTACGCGACACGGATCACTCCTCCAACCATTGGCCTTCAAAACACCCTAACGCCCGCAACAGCCCGGCGTTCCAATTTCGGATGCGCTGGAGGGATTTGTTGGTAACGCAGGAAATTTTGGCGTGGATGAGAGCAAATTCAGGAGAATCACGTCAACCAGAGCGGAGCGCGCAGAATCGTCAGTCAACCGAAGGAAGTATTTCCAAGCCAAGTCTTCGACTTACTTTGAGCCGCAAGTTTATCCTTGTTTTTCAATGTCATTTAACCAAAGCAAAATCCTCGTTTTTATCTTGGAACCAAACGCGCCGATGCGACTTGTTACGCTAGGGCGCGACACGTACGGGGCAAGTTTTGAATTTCATAGGCGGCGGCGAATGCGGGGATTTGTTCCGGGGCTTTGCTTGGAACGAGTGTCCAATCGGGACTCCAGACGAATGGCCCGTTGAACTTCAGACGCTCGTCAACGTCATGCTCGGTTCATTGCAGCCCATGCTGATGGTGTGGGGCCCGCAGCAAATCACGCTCTACAATGATGGTTACGCCGCCATGTGTGGCAACCGCCATCCTGCTGCCTTTGGGCACCCCTTCAAAGACCTCTGGTACGACATTTGGGATGGTGTGGAGCCGATTATCTCCGCCGCCTATGCCGGGCAGGGCACCTCGATGGATGACATCCAGTTCATCATGCACCGCAAAGGCTACCCGGAAGAAACGCATTTTTCCTTTTCCTACACGCCGGTGAGAGACCGCGACGGTGTGGTGCTGGGCATGTTCTGCGCCTGCACTGAAATTACCAATGAAATTCTCATGCGCCGTGAGCAGCAGAGCCAGCAGGAAAAACTACTCCAGATATTCGAAATGTCACCCTCCGGCATTGCGACGCTCAGTGGCCCGAACCACGTCTTCGAATTTGCCAATGAGGAATATTATTCGATGATCGGTATGGGCCGCGAGATCATCGGCAGGTCCGTGGCCGAGGCCGTGTCGGAAGTCGTCGGGCAGGGGTTCATTGATCTGCTCGACGGGGTCTACAGAACGGGTGAGCCATTTGCATCGCGTGCCGTACCGGTCGAACTGAACCGTGGGCCGGACGGCGAGAGCCAGAAGCGCATGATCGACCTCGTCTATCAGGCAATGCGGGCGCCGGATGGACGGATCACCGGCATTCTCGTGCAGGCGCAGGACGTGACGGAGCGTGTGGCTGAGCAGAAGCATCGCGAACTGATATCGCATGAACTCGGCCACCGTTTGAAGAACCAGTTGGCTATGGTGCAGGCCATTGCCTCACAGACCCTGCGCTCTGCGGAGGATGTTTCTTCTGCCCGCAAGACGCTTTCTGCGCGTATCGGTGTTCTGAGTGCCGCGCATGACACGGTCATTCAGGGTGGTCTCGGCACGTCGCAGGTGCACAAACTCGTCAACCAGATGCTGGAGGTCCATGACGACCCGATGGCGTCGCGCTTTTCGGTCTCCGGCCCTAATCTGCGCGTCGGCTCGCGCCCGTCGCTGTCTCTCTCGCTGATCCTGCATGAACTCGCCACCAATGCCATCAAATACGGGGCGCTTTCCGCGCCTGAAGGCAACGTCAATATTCGCTGGCGTGTCTCTGGTGACAGGAATGACCGGTTCGAACTTGTCTGGACGGAAACCGGTGGCCCTGTCGTCATGTCGCCGGAACGGGTGGGTTCCGGGTCGCGTCTCATCAAGGCCGGGCTTGCCGGTGCCGCCGATAGCAATGTCGATATCATCTATGACGCCTGCGGCTTGCGCTGCATCATTTCAGCCGAGCTGACCAGCTTTCAGCAGGAGCATTAAGCAGATGCCGCAACCCCGCCTTTTGATCGTTGAAGATGATGGCCTCATACGGCTCGACCTCGTGGATATGGTCTGCGACCTCGGCTATGTGGCCGATGAGGCGGCGACAGCCGATCAAGCGGTCAAGATGCTCGAAGCCGACGAGTCCATTCACGCGATCCTGACTGACATCGATATGCCGGGCTCAATCAACGGCTTGGGCCTTGCCAATGTTGCGCATCGGCGTTGGCCAGATATCAAGGTGGTCGTCATTTCGGGCCGTTATAATCCAGCGGAAGGGGTTCTGCCTCCGGGTGCGATTTTTCTGACCAAGCCGGTGTCACCGCATGTTATCGAAAAAGCATTGTCCGACATAGGTCTCAGCATCGCCTGTTGATTGGCCAAGCCCTCCCAGACATGCAAAATGCCCGCACGCAGCGGGCATTTTTTGATGGATATTCAGTCTTGTTTTACTGCCAGGTCTGGCGGTCGTACCAGGTATCGACATCCTTGCGGACGTGGTCTTTTTCGACGCCGTAGCGTTCCTGGATCTTGCCTTCCAGCTGGTCGCGCTTGCCTGCAATCTGGTCCAGATCATCATCGGTGAGCTTGCCCCACTGTTCCTTGATCTTGCCCTTAACCTGCTTCCAGTTGCCTTCTACACGGTTCCAATCCATGGCTTTTCTCCTTTTTGTTACATAGAAGTAACGGGCGGGCAGCTTCTGCGGTTCCGATAAAATAATCGTTGAAAATTCGTTAAAATCTGATTCGACATGTGATTCGATCAGGTGTAGAAATTAATTGTTCGTGAAAATGAGTGTCGATACTTGGCGTATTCTAGGGAGGATGAGCCTTGTCGTATGCGGCTTTTCAAAGGGTTGGCGCACAATTGTCACCCCAGCAGGTCACTGACCTTCAGACCATATTTGATGGCGTGTGTTTCGAGTGCCTTGAAGACCGGAGCAGTTCGGTCGCCAATGAATGCGCAGCCGTTCTGATCAGGAGCGCCCAACGCGGCATCCTTGATCATGAGATGCTTCGCGATATTGGCAAGGCGGTTCTGCGCCGCCATTGATCGTCTGAGAAATGACGAATGGTGCAAGCGCCCGGTCTCCCGGGCGCTTTTATTGTGTCAGCTTTTTTCCTGAATATGGGCTTCCAGAAACCACAGCGATTTATCGAGATCGCGCGAGGCAGCGGTGAAGATATCGGCTGTGTTGGCATCGCCCGCATCGTCGGCTTCATCAATGGATTTGCGAACCAGATTGGCGACATCGCCATAGCGTTCGATCAGCTCGGCCAGATGATCCTGAATTTTGAAGATGTCCGTGGGATAAGCCTTCAGCTTCGATGTGGACGTCACCGTCTGAACCGTGCCGAGGGCAGTCCCGCCCAGTTGCACGGCGCGTTCGGCAATCGTGTCGCTGTGCTTGTCCAGCAGGGTGCGGAACTGGTCCAGCAATTCGTGGATGGCGATGAATTGCGGCCCCTTGAGGTTCCAGTGCGCCTGCTTGGTAATCAGCGAAAGATCGATGACGGAAGCCAGAGACTCGTTCAATAGCCCTATGACTGTCGCTTTCGCATTGGACGGCAAATCGTTCCTGGTCTTATGGGTTCGCATTTTTCTCTCCTCAAACATCGATCAATGGTTCGTTTTTGAAACATGTGAGAAAGCAACGAGTTGAGTGCGCCAGTCGTTCCAATCATTCTGTACGGAAACGACCATTCTGCGCGGTTCAATCGTCAGGCACATCGCTGATGATTTCGCGGTTCAGCAAAATGAGGGATCGGTCAGGCGCGATGCGATAGGTCTCAAAGGCATGGCGTCCGTCATTCATGATGAAGTCATGGGTCAGCGTGCTGCCGATGGGCGACTTGGTCAGCTTCGTTCGCGGCTGGCCGCCATAGGTGATGCTGCCCGGAATGGGCTCCACGGATGAGGCGGCGGTCGTGCAGGATGTGAGCGCCAGAATGAGAAACAGGGCGAGTGGGCGCATAGTTTATTCCTTGAAAGAGCTCGGGCTGCAAGCTTAACGGGTACCAGCTGCTTTCCGTTCCGATGACAAAAAAGCCCCGCATTCTTTCGAATGCGGGGCAGTTCCTTGGGAGGAACGCTTAGTCTTTTGTTGGCGCGACTTGCTCAGTCTTCGTTGGCGGCAAGCTGCGTCAGCACCTGGCCGCGGCCGCGAAGGCGCATGATGAGCGGCACGATGAAGGCTGCTGCAGCGACGAGGAACAGGCCCACCGCAATCGGGGAGGTGAACAGCACCATTGGGTCGCCCTGTCCGATGGACAATGCACGACGCAATTGCTGCTCCGCCAATGGTCCGAGGATGAGACCGACGACGGCTGGCGCAATCGGGTAGCCGAAGATGCGCATGATGTAGCCGAGGATACCGAAGGCGAGCAGCATTCCGAGTTCGAAGACGGACGGGTTCGCACCAATCGTCCCGAGCGTTGCAAACAGCAGAATGCCTGCATAGAGCCAGGGCTTGGGAATGGTCAGCAGCTTCACCCACAGGCCGATCAGCGGCAGGTTGAGAACCAGCAGCATGAGGTTGGCGATGAAGAGGCTGGCAATCAGGCCCCAGACGAGCTGTGGGTTGGTCGCAAACAGAAGCGGGCCGGGCTGAAGGCCGAACTGCTGGAAGCCGGCCAGCATGATGGCAGCCGTCGCCGTTGTCGGCAGGCCGAGCGTCAGCAGCGGGACAAGCGTACCGGCAGCAGATGCGTTGTTGGCGGCTTCCGGACCGGCAACGCCTTCAATAGCGCCGTGGCCGAATTCTTCCGGGTGCTTGGACAGCTTCTTTTCCGTTGCATAGGACAGGAAGGTGCCGATTTCAGCGCCACCGGCTGGCATCGCGCCAATGGGGAAGCCGATCAACGTGCCACGAAGCCATGGCTTCCACGAGCGTGCCCAGTCCTGCGCGCTCATCCAGACCGAACCCTTGACGGCCTCGACCTTTTCGTCGCCGCTCTGGCCTTGGGCCACGATGAACAGTGTTTCACCGATAGCGAACATGGCAACGGCAAGTGTGGTGACTTCCACGCCGTCGAGCAGGTCGGGAATACCGAAGCTCATACGCGTCTGGCCGGTCAACTGGTCGATGCCGACGATGGCGAGCGCAAAGCCGATGAACAGCGAGGTGAGGCCGCGAAGTGCGGAGTCACCGAAAGCGGAGGACACGGTTACGAAGGCCAGCACCATCAGCGCGAAATATTCGCGTGGGCCAAAAACCAGCGCCAGCTTGACGATGTAGGGTGCCACGAAGGCCAGCGCGATGGTGGCAATCAGACCCGCCACGAAGGAGCCGATGGCGGCCGTCGCCAGCGCCGGTCCACCGCGCCCCGCACGGGCCATCTTGTTGCCCTCCAATGCGGTTACGATGGACGCACTTTCGCCGGGCGTGTTGAGAAGGATCGAGGTCGTCGAGCCGCCATACATGCCGCCGTAATAGATGCCGGCAAACATGATGAGCGAACCGGCAGGGTCTAGCCGGTATGTGACGGGCAGAAGCAGCGCCACGGTCAGCGCCGGGCCGATGCCGGGCAGAACGCCAACGGCGGTGCCGAGCGTAACGCCGATCAGCGCGTAAAGCAGGTTCATGGGTTGCGCGGCAATCGCAATACCTTGAAGCAGAAATTCAAAAGTGCTCATGGACAGTTGTCCCCCTGTCGGGTGAAGCCGTTGCTGCCGTTTACGTGCAGGCGCGCGGTTTCATGTCTTGTTGGTTATTGAACGGATCGGCTGTCAGAAAAACAGCCGTTCCAGAGGTCCAGCAGGCAGCGACAATTGCAGGAACTGCGCGAAGATGACCCAGATGACGAAGCTGAATACGATGCCGATGGGGATCGAATACCAGAGCTTGCGTTTGCCGAAGGCGCGGGCCGTAAAGGCAAACAGCAGGCCGGTGGCAATAGAGAAGCCAGCGACGTTCAGCAGCAGCATCTGCGCGGCAAGACCGGCAACGACCCAGACGACGGGGCCGATTTCCTGCTTGTCGCGGACCGGGAATTCGTTGCGCCATGCTTCAAAGCCGGTCCAGATGGCCAGACCGATAAGACAGAAGGCAATGGCGTAAGGAACGGTTGCTGGTCCAACAGGAGAATAACCGGTGACGCTGGCAAGCCGTGCCGAATCCCAGAAGATGACGGCGGCAATGATCACCAGAAAAACGGCGATGCCGAACGCCGCCCAATCAGGGCGGCGCTTTGTGGGTTGGGAAGGGGATGAACCCTGGCTCATTTTACCAGTCCGATGTCTTTGAGGATGGCTTCTGTCGAGGCGGTGTCCTTAGCAAGCTGTTCCTTGAAAGCGTCACCGGCAAGATAAGTGTCCATCCAGCCCTTGGTCTTCAGCGTTTCCTGCCACTTGGCAGACTTCGCCAGCTTTTCGACATCCGCGCTGACAGCCTTTTCCTGCTCAGGCGTCAGGCCTGGAGGGGCTGCAACCATGCGCCAGTTCTGGATAACGACGTCGAGGCCGCTTTCCTTCAGCGTCGGTGCATCGATGCCTTCGATCTTGGCTTCGCTGGAGATGGCGAGAAGACGAACAGTTCCGGCCTTCACCTGGCTTTCGAATTCGCCATAGCTGGAGATGCCAGCAGTCACCTGCGCGCCGAGAATGGAGGCCAGAGCTTCACCGCCGCCGGAGTAAGCGATGTAGTTGATCTTGGTTGGATCGACGCCTGCAGCCTTGGCAATCAGGCCAGCCGTGATATGGTCGGTGCCGCCGGCAGAACCGCCGCCCCAGGAAACGCTGCCCGGGTCTTTCTTGAGCTGTTCGACCAGTTGGCCGATGTTCTGGAGCGGGGACGATGCTGGAACGACGATGACTTCATATTCACCGGTCAGACGCGCAATCGGCGTGACGTCCTTCAGCGTAACCGGAGCCTTGTTGGTGAGGATGGCACCCACCATGACGTAGCCGCCGACGATCAGCGCGTTCGGATTGCCCTTCTGCTGGCTTGCGAACTGCGCAAGGCCAATGGTGCCACCGGCGCCGGGAACGTTCTGAACCTGAACGCGCTTGGAAATGCCGTCTTCCTGCAGAACGGTCTGCAACGAACGTGCCGTCTGGTCCCAGCCACCGCCGGGGTTTGCAGGAGCAATGATGGTGTAATCAGCTGCTGCTGCTGGAAGTGCGATTGCGCCAGCGAGTAGCGAAGCGATGAAGAAATGCTTCAAAGTGAACCCTCCTTGTATGCCATTCGGCATGTTGTGATCATAGCGGAAGGGGCGCACATGGCCGACATCGAGGGCTGCACTTGAGCAACCGGACAACGATTTGTCGGATGAGACTTCCTCCCGCTTCTTCAGTCCGCCTCCACGGATGAACGAAGAACTGCACAGCACCACAGAAAGCTGTCATCTAACTGACGCTTGGCAATTCCTCAGCGCATTTACTGTCTATTAATTTTTGAAATTCGTCTACTGGGCGCGCAAAGCTTCGTTCCAGCGCTCAATAATGCGGGCGCGCTTGACCTGATCGAGATAGACCATCAGCCCCGGACTGACCGGAACGGGCCGCAATTGCGCGCCGTGGATGGCCTGCATCATGTTGGCGGTATTCTCCCCCGCCACGTCGGGGCTGACGGCGGGGATTTGCAACTGCCGCGCCATGATGGTCTGGCCTTCCTTCGACATGAAGAATTCCAGATAGCGGCGGCCAAGCTCCGCATTCCTTGCTGCCTGCGGTACGAGCCCGATGCGCGACATGACGACGGTATAGTCCTTGGGCAGCACGATGCCGACATCGGGATGGCGGGATGCCCAGTCCGCCGCATAGGAGCCGAGGATGTTATAGCCCAGCACGAAGCGACCATCGGAGATGCGTTCCAGAATGGCGGAGCTGGTGGAATAGACCTTCACCCCCGCCGTGCCCATGCTCTTGATGACATTCCAGATATCGCCGAACTGTTCCTGATCCCGAGACATGAACAGGAAGCCAACGCCGGAGCGCTCTATGTCATAGGTGGCAATGCGCCCATGCACCTCTTTGGCATGGCGCTCCAGATAATCCACGAACTCGGCCCGGCTGGCCGGGGGCTTTTCCGTCTGGAAGCTCGGCTTGTGATAGACGAAGACGGCGGGTTCGAAGGTCAGCGCATAGGCCGTGTTGCGCCAGTTGGCCCAGGCGGGCCAGCGGGCGCTCATGGGCAGGTCGGAGCGCTGCGCATAGCCATCATTGCTGAGTTTGACCTGAAGATCCATGGCCGAAGAGAAGGCGAAATCGGCGGTTTTCTGGCCTGCATCCGTCTCGCGCACGATGCGGTCGTAAATCTCGCCGGTCAGCATATCCTCGTAGGAAACCGCCACGTCCGGGTTGGCCCTCTGGAAACCTTCGATCATGGGCGTGGCGAGCGGTTCGTCCAGCGAGGAATAGACCACAAGCGTTTCCGCATCCGCCTTGCCTGACAGGGCAGGGAAAAGCATCTGCTGCGCCTGCAAACAGGTGGCGGCAGTCAAGAAAAGACAGAGAGACAGAAGAATACGCATGGAAAAGATCATGCCGCAGGCCCTTGCCATTCACAAGACGGGAAGGCTTGGATAAATTTGATCCAAATGGAGGGCGTCTGCTTGCGAATTCTGCTGGTGGAAGACAATCAGGTTCTGTCGGAGGGCTTGTCGGCGCTGTTGCGGGGCAGCGGCTATGCCGTGGATGTGGTGTCCGACGGTGCCTCGGCCTATGCCGCGATTGCCGCAGAAAATTTCGACCTCGTCATTCTCGATCTCAACCTGCCCGAAATGGACGGTATCGAGGTGCTGCGCTCCATGCGCGCCCGGCAGGACAAGGCTGCGGTGATGATCCTCACTGCTCGCGGCACGCCCGAGGAGCGGGTGAAGGGGCTGGACCTCGGGGCCGATGATTACATGATCAAGCCCTTCGACATTACCGAATTCGAGGCGCGGGTGAGGGTGCTTCTGCGGCGCAATGCAGGTCTGCGTTCATCGCTGGTCAGTTTCGGCAAGGTGTCGTTCGATCTGACGTCGCGTACCTTTTCTGTCGATGGCAACCCGCTGGATATTCCCGCACGCGAAGTGGCGCTGTTGGAAGTGCTGTTCATGCGGGCCGGGAAGGTAGTGGCCAAGGAAGCCATTGTGCAATCGCTGACCGGTTTTGACGACGAGTTGTCCGGCAACGCCATCGAGCAATATGTCAGCCGTCTGCGCAAGCGTCTCGCGCCGCATGGGCTGACGGTGAAGACGGCGCGGGGCATCGGTTATTATCTCGAAAAGCTGCCGGAGATGGCGGAATGAAGCAAGCCGCCTATTCGCTGCGGCGGCGTCTGCTGGGCTGGCTTCTGATTTCCACGGCGATCATCGGCTGCGTGGCGCTGGCTGATACCTATCGCGAAGCCATCAACACAGCCAATATCGTCTCCGACCGCGTGCTGTCCGGCTCCGCGCTTGCCATAGCCGAACGTGTCGTGGTGTCGGAAGACGGATCTCTGGAGGTGGATATTCCCTACGTCGCGCTGGAAATGCTGACATCGGCAGCGCAGGACCGGGTGTTTTACCGCGTCGATGGACCGAACGGGCAATTTCTGACGGGCTATCAGACCCTGCCTTCCGTGGAAAAGGCCCGCAGTGACGCGCCGATTTTCGTGGATGCGGAGTTTCGTGGCGAGCCCATTCGTGTGGCGGCCATCGAGCGTTTTGCCTCGACCGGCGTCAATTCCGTGCCGTTTACCGTCACGGTGGCGGAGACGACGATTGCGCGTAGCCGTCTGGCGCAGGCCATCATTCTGCGTTCGGCGTTGCGCCTGCTGTTCATGATCGTCGGTGCGGCCATCATTGTGTGGATTGCGGTGACGATTTCGTTGCGTCCACTCTACAGGCTCAGCGAAGCCATCGATGAGCGCAGCCCCAACGATTTGCACCCCATCCGGCAATCGGTGCCGGTGGAGGTGGAAAACCTCGTTGAGACCGTCAATTCCTTCATGGTGCGGCTGCAATCGGCGCTGGATGCGCTGCGGCACTTTACCGGCAATGCCAGCCATCAGTTGAGAACACCGCTTGCTATTATCCGCACTCAACTCGCCTTGTCGGCGCGCGCGTCTACTTTGCAGGAAGCGCAAGCTGCTGCGCACAAAGGTGATGCGTCGGTGGCTCATGCCGAGCATATTCTGGCTCAGCTTCTACGCATGGCCAATATCGACGCGGCGGGGTCGGGGGAAAAGCAGAGCCTTGTCGATGTCGATCTTGTCTCGCTGGCGCAATCCGTAACTGCCGATTATGTGCCTGTCGCGGCAGAGGCTGGCATCGATCTGGGTTTCGAACAGATGGATGCGGTCAGCATACCGGCAGAACCATTGTTGCTGGGCGAGTTGCTTGGCAACCTCATCAGCAATGCCATTGCCTACGCCGGGCGTGGTGCTGAGGTAACGGTGAGGGTGGGACGCGCGGGAGGTTCGACCTTTATCGAAGTCGAGGACAATGGCCCCGGGATTTCCGCTGAGAAGAGAGACGTCGTGCGGCAGCGTTTCGCCAGAGGTGATGGTAACGCGGCACCGGGCGCGGGCCTTGGATTGGCAATCGTCGAAGAGATTGCCTCGCTTTTCAACGGGCAGCTTTCGCTGGAAGACGGCGCGGTCGGAAAAGGGCTGAAAGCCACCGTGCAGTTTTCGTGAAGCGGCGCAGACGCGCCGCTTCTGTCGCTTGCGAGTAGTCTTACTCGTTAATCTTGTCGATCAACTGCATCATGATGTCTGCACAAGCCTTCATTGGCTCGTCGTCAGCACATTTGATGTCGATCTTCGTTTCGCCCTGCTCCAGGCGGAAATGCGCGCCCTTGGACGGTGGCGGCGGTGGTGGCATCATCATGCGGTCACGCGGGCCGCCCTCTCTTGGGCCACCTTCACGCGGACCCCAATGGCCGGGTGGCGGCGGTGGTGGAGGCGCTTCTGCCCGTGGGCCAGCACCTGGTGGCGGTGGTGGTGGAGGCGGCGCATCAGTCTGTTGGCCCGCATCAGGCCCGCCTGCTGGTGGTGGCGGTGGAGGCTGCTGGGCAAACGTCGAACCTGCCGCGAGAAGAAACGCGGCACCGGCAATAATCAGCTTTTTCATGAGGGAGACCTCTGTGTTTGACAACGCAAGACAAACGGCCTCGAAAGGCACTCGGTTGCTCATGGCCCAAAATAAAGTTCTCAACGAAAACTGTATTTACTTAGAAAGGTGCATCCATCTTAGAATGCTACAAGCTTGTTATAATCTCAGATGACGCGGTCTTGGTCTTCGCGACCAGCGAAAGCCTGTAGCCGAGCGCATCCGCCACCTTGGCAATTGTCCCGAGTTCTGGATTACTTTCACCGCTAAGGGCTTTGTAAAGCGTTTGGCGAGAGAGGCCAGTTTGACGTGAAAGATCACTCATGCCTTTTGCCCGAGCGACGACACCCAAAGCGTGCGCGAGCTCATTTGCATCACCGGATTCCGTAGCATCTGCAACATAGGCGGCAATTGCGTCTTCGCTATCGAGATAGCGGGCAGCATCATATTCGCGTGTAACAAGTGGCACGATCTATTCCTTCAGCGCTTTGGCCAGCTTCTTGGCCTTGGCAATATCACGTCGTTGAGAACTCTTGTCGCCACCGCACAGCAGCACGATAACGACTTTGCCGTCCTGGATGAAATAAACACGGTATCCCGGCCCGTAATCGATCCTGAGTTCGCTGACACTTTCGCCAACTGGTTTCACATCGCCCGGATTTCCATCCGCAAGCCGATACACGCGCCTTGCGATACGAGCTCGCGCCTGCACGTCGCGCAACCCGCCTAGCCATTCAGCGAACTCTTCCGTCTCACGGATCGTGAACATCGAAAATGTAAACCATAGTTGTCAGTTCGTCAATCTCAGTGAGCTGCCCTTAGCCCATCCGCTCCGAGGCATAGGAACCCGGGCTTGGCGGGAAAACCACTGTGCGGTTGCCGTTGATGAAGGTGCGGTGGTGGATGTGGGCGTGGATGGCGCGGGCCAGTACCTGGCTTTCCACATCGCGACCCAGCGACACGTAGTCTTCGGCAGATTGGGCGTGGGTAACGCGGACGGTGTCCTGCTCGATGATCGGGCCTTCGTCCAGATCGGCGGTGACGTAGTGGGCCGTTGCGCCGATGAGCTTTACACCGCGCTCATAGGCCTGCTTGTAAGGGTTGGCGCCCTTGAAGCTGGGCAGGAAGGAGTGGTGGATGTTGATGATGCGACCGGACATTTTGCGGCACATTTCGTCTGACAGGACCTGCATGTAACGCGCCAGCACCACCAGTTCAGCACCGCTGGTGTCGATCAAATCAAGCAGTTGCGCCTCGGCCTGCGGCTTGTTGTCCTTCGTTACCTTGATGTGGTGGAAGGGAATGTCGTGATTGACGACGACCTTCTGGTATTCGAAATGGTTGGAGACCACGCCGACGATATCGATGGGCAGCGCCCCGATCTTCCAGCGATAGAGCAGGTCGTTGAGGCAATGGCCGAAGCGCGAGACCATCACAAGCGTCTTGGTGCGCTCGCCATCGCTGTAGATATTGGCCTCCATGCCGAATTCCGCGGAAATCGGCGCAAAACCGGCTTCGATATCTTTCATGCCGACGCCTTCTTCGGAAATGAAGGAAACGCGCATGAAGAACTTGCCGGTTTCAAGGTCATCGAACTGGGAACTATCGACGATGTTGCAACCCTTGCTCGCCAGATAACCCGATATGGCTGCGACAACGCCGCGTTTGGATTGGCAGGCTACGGTGAGTACATAGGTCGTCATCGGTTTCCCTCATCAAGTGTCGCCACGGCCTATAGCGCAGGCTTGAGTTCAGCGCAAAGCCTCTCATCTGCGTGCCATTTCCCGTTCGTTACCAATGCCTTGAATTCATAAGGCATGGTGCGCGGGCCGGGACATGCCGGAAGCGACATTCGATGTTCAAAAGGAGAGCGACGATCAGGAAGGGAAAGCCGCCTCCAAAAAAATGGCAGCGGCTTAAGACGGTGTCAGGCGAGGAAGCTGTCGCGCAGCGCCTCGAATTTCGTCAGCTGGTCGGCCAGCAATTCCTTGTTCGCATCGCGGCGAACAAAGAGCTTGAACATGGCGCTGCCGCCCGCATTCATGAACCAGACCGACAGAGAGCGGCGTCCATGAAACTCACGATCGATGAAGGTGATCGAGGCACAGTTGTCTTTCTTGATATGCCCGCCAATGGGGCTATCGCCATGAATATTGAACCAGCCATGCCCTTCCGTTCCCACGGGCAGATGGCCGGGCACTTCAAAGACGATATCCGGCGTCTGCACGATCATCAGGACTTCGCCCCATGTGCGCAGCTCGTTCCAGATGTCGTTGAACTTTTCGGCAGGGGCCGAGACGGCTGCACCATGCGGCAGAAGCCCCAGAATTTCGGCTGGCGTTACGTCTGCCTTGGCGGCAATGGCTTCCACCACGCCATCGGGCTTTTCGGCAAGAGCGGCCTTGGCGCGCTCCAGCCGTTCATCGGTTTTTTCGGCAATCGCACTCATGGTCGGGTTCAAGCCGCAACGGGACGGTCTTGGCCGTCCTTGTCTTCATGAATGATGACGTCGAAACCTTCGAAATGCGGGCCGGAGAGATATTCGACCTTGCCGCGATTGTTGCCAGCATTGGCATGGGCAGCGCGGAACTGCTCTGACTTCGTCCACGCGGTGAAGTCTTCCTTGGTCGCCCAGACGGTGTGGGAAGCGTAAAGCGTATGGTCGTCGGCCTTGGCGCCTTTTAGCATGTGGAATTCCAGATAGCCGGGCATTTCGGCCAGATGGCGCTTGCGCTCACGCCAGATGGTTTCAAAGGCTTCTTCAAAGCCCGGCACGACACGGAACCGGTTCATTGCAATAAACATCGATAGTCTCCCTTTAAATGTGCGGTACCGAATGTTGGTACGTTGCCCCTGAAAAGGGGAGATATTAAAGATAACGAAAATAGTCAACTTATCGGATTGTGTGGTTTTGAAAGATGTGTAATTAACTCAACTTATATGGCGTGCAGGCTGTAGCGCGCCGCATTGTTCAGGATAGACATCATGCCGCTTTCACGTCGCTCTCTCGCTTTTGGTGCCGCTCTTCCCCTCGCGCTGGCGCTGTTTCCGCTTCATGCCCATGCCTCTGATAAGGGCAATCCCGAGGCGAAGCGGATCGTGGCGGTTGGCGGTACGGTAACGGAAATTCTCTATGCGCTGGGTGCCGGTGACCGCATCGTCGCGCGGGATTCCACCAGCAGTTTTCCAAGCGAAGCGCTTTCCAAGCCTGACGTTGGCTATATGCGGGCGCTATCTTCCGAAGGCATTCTGTCACAAAAGCCCGACCTCATCCTGTCGGAAGACGGTTCCGGCCCGGCTGACGTGATTGGCATTCTCAAAGCCAGCGAAGTGCCGATGGTCACCGTCGATACCCCACCGGAGGGTAGCGCCATTGCCAAGAAAATCGAGGATGTCGGCGCAGCCGTTGGTCTTCAAGACAAGGCCAAAGTACTTGCAACGCAGGTCAATTCGGATCTCGCAACGCTGGCCAAGGACGTGGCCGCAGTTGGCGACAAGAAGAAGCGCGTGCTGTTTGTTCTCTCCACGGCAGGCGGGCGCATCATGGCCGCTGGCAAGGAAACGGAAGCCGCAGCCATCATTGAAATGGCTGGCGGTATCAATGCCGCGCAGGACATTACCGGCTACAAGCCGTTGACCGATGAAGCGGTAATTGCCGCAGCCCCCGATGTGGTCCTGACCATGCAGCGTGGTAACCATGCGGCCAATCCCGACGAAGTCTTTGCGCTTCCGGCCTTCCAGTCCACTCCGGCTGCTGCCTCCAAGTCGCTGATCAGCATGGACGGGCTTTATCTGATCGGCTTTGGTCCGCGCACGCCTGCTGCCGGTCGTGACCTGGCGTCGCAGCTTTACCCAGAGATCGTGAAGCCGTGAGTGCCGTGGCTGTGGCAGAGGTCGCAGGCCACATACCGGGCGACCGCTCGCGCAAGGGTGTCATCACCCTTGTAGCCCTGTGTGGGTTTTTGGTGTTTGCCTGTTTTGTGTCGCTATCCAGCGGGCCGACGGGCGTGGGGCTGCATGAGCTGTGGCTCTATTTTACCGGCCACTCCCAGACCATGGAAGCGCGTGACCGTGTGATCCTCGAAGCGGTGCGCCTGCCGCGCACGGGGCTCGGCCTGATGATCGGGGCCGCACTGGCGGTGTCCGGTGCCATGATGCAGGGCCTGTTTCGCAATCCGCTTGCCGATCCGGGTCTGGTCGGCGTTACGTCCGGTGCGGCACTGTTTGCTGTGGCTGCGCTTGCGCTCGGCGGCGGCATGCTGGCACCGCTTTCGGCATTTTTCGGCATGCACTTTTTGCCGCTGATGGCTTTTGTCGGCGGGCTCATCAACACGCTACTGCTCTATATGATCGCGACCCGAAACGGCGCGACATCGACAACCGTCCTAATTCTCGCCGGTATCGCTGTGGCAGCACTCAGCGGTGCGTTGACGGGGCTGATGATCTTCATGGCCGACGACCGCGCCTTGCGCGACATCACCTTCTGGAGCCTGGGCTCGCTGGGTGGTGCGACACCGCTCAAAATCTGGACGACGCTGCCCTTCTTCCTCATCATCCTCGCCAGCATTCCCTTTGTCTCGAAAGGGCTGGATGCGCTGATTCTGGGGGATGCGGCGGCTTTCCACATGGGCATTCCGGTGCAGAGGCTCAAGCGCATCGTCATTCTGGCCGTTGCTGCGGCCTGTGGTGCGAGTGTGGCTGCGGCGGGTTCCATCGGCTTCGTCGGCATCGTCGTGCCGCATCTTTTGCGGCTCGTCATCGGCTCCTCGCATCGCTTCCTTCTGCCTGCCTCGGCCATTGGCGGGGCAGGGTTGCTGCTGCTGGCGGATAGTTTTGCGCGCACCGTGGCAGCGCCTGCCGAATTGCCGATTGGCGTCGTCACCGCTCTGATCGGCGCTCCCGTCTTCCTGTTTCTGCTGCTTGGCCGTGGCAACGGGCTCGGTTTGAGGAATGTGTCATGATTTCCACACGCGGTGTAACCGTCATCCGTTCCGGACGTAGATTGCTGGATGATGTCTCGATCAAGCTCGAACCCGGCACGTTCAGCGTTATCATTGGACCGAATGGTGCGGGTAAATCCACGCTGATGAAGGTGCTGTCAGGCGAGATGCGGGCCGATGCCGGGGATGTTGTCTATAACAACGTCGATGTCAGCCTGTTCAAGCCTGCGCAACTGGCGCGCATTCGCGCCGTTTTGCCACAAAGTACTGTATTGAGCTTTCCTTTCACCGCGCTGGAAATCGTCCGCATGGGTGCTGTGGCGCAAGGCTCCATCAAGCCGGAAGAGCAGGCTCGACAGGCGCTGGCCAAGGTGGGCCTGAGCGGCTTTGAGGGGCGGTCCTACAACATGCTTTCGGGCGGGGAGCAGCAGCGGGTCCAGTTTGCGCGCGCTCTTGCGCAGGTGCCTGCCGCTGTTGAGAAGGGGGAGGCGCGGGCGCTGTTGCTGGATGAGCCGACGTCGAGCCTCGATCTCGGCCACCAGATTTCCGTGCTCGAAACCGCCCGTGATTTCGCGCTTGCGGGTGGCACGGTGCTGGCGGTTCTGCACGATCTTAATCTCGCAGCGGAATTTGCCGATCAACTTATCGTCATGCACCGCGGCAAGATCACCGCCTGCGGACCTTCGCTGGAAACCATCAATGACGAGACGATTGCGCGCGTCTATGGCATTGAAGGCACGGTGGGGCGTATTCCCGCACGGCATATCCCTTACGTCCTGCCGCAATCGCGGCATCGGTAAGGTCAGACGTCAGGGCTCTGGCCGGGTGGTGACGAACAGTGCGGCCCCCATCATGACTGCGGCAACGATGCTCGCTCTCAGCGGGGTCGGCTCCGTTGCAAACCAGAAAATCGCGTAACTCATTGTCATCAAAGACACAGCGGCGATTTTAGCCTTGCGGGGAATAGCGCCTTTTTCCCGCCAGTTTCTCAGTGAAGGGCCAAATCTTGGGTGGGACAGAAGCCAGGCTTCTAGCTTCGGCGAGGATTTGGAAAAGCACCAGAGCGCGATCAAAAGAAAGGGTGTCGTCGGCAAAACGGGCAGAAACGCACCGACGATGCCGGTGGCAACCATAAGCCAGCCAAGACAGAGATAAAGGATGCGCATGCTTGCCGGTATCATGAGTTCAAGTGTCATGATAGTGGGAAACCTAGAGCGCCGAAGGCGGGTGTGGTGATCTGCTATGCGCCTTGAAATGGCCTCAAGGGTTGAAACTCTCGCCTCCAGCCGTTATCTGCCTGCCCCGATGCCCGCAGCATAAGCGGGCCACCACGATGCAGGAAGAAGGAAACACCATGGCCAAACTTATTCACTCTATGGTCCGGGTGCTGGACGAGAAGCGTTCGGTGGGTTTTTACAAACAGGCCTTCGGTCTGGAAATCGCAGAGCGTTTCGAGTTCGAAACGTTCACGCTGGTCTATCTCAGCAATGCCGAAGGTGACTTCGAGCTGGAGTTGACCATCAACAAGGGCCGCGAAGTTCCCTACGCGCTGGGCGATGGCTATGGCCACATCGCCGTCAGCGTAGACGATGTGGATGCCGAACATGCCCGCCTGACGGCGCTTGGCCTTTCGGTCGGCAAGATCGTCAATGCGGAATACAAAGGCGCGCCTTTCGCGAAATACTTCTTCATCTGTGACCCGGATGGGTACAAGATCGAAGTGCTTGAGCGCGGTAATCGCTTTAAATAATCACGGGGTTTTTCATGGCAGAGGCAGGCGTCAAACTGGAAGACAGCTGGAAACACGTTCTTTCAGCAGAATTCGCCAGCCCCTACATGCTCAAGCTCAAAGAGTTTCTGCTGGCCGAGAAAACGGCCGGCAAGCACATCTTCCCAAAGGGCAGCGAATATTTCCGCGCTCTGGACCTGACGCCGCTGGATGAGGTCAAGATCGTCATTCTCGGTCAGGACCCCTATCACGGTGCGGGTCAGGCGCATGGCCTGTGCTTTTCCGTGCAGCCGGGCGTGCGGATTCCACCCTCGCTCGTCAATATCTACAAGGAATTGCAGAGCGATCTCGGCATCCAGCCGGTCAAGCACGGCTTTCTGGAAAGCTGGGCCAAACAGGGCGTGCTGCTGCTCAACAGCGTTCTGACCGTGGAAGAAGCGCGCGCGGCCTCGCATCAGGGTCAGGGCTGGGAAAAATTTACCGATGCAATCATCCGCACCGTCAATGATGAGTGCGACGGCGTCGTTTTCCTGCTGTGGGGCTCTTACGCGCAGAAGAAGGCCGCCTTCGTCGACCAGACGAAGCATCTCGTTCTGAAATCGCCACACCCATCGCCACTGTCGGCCCATAACGGCTTTTTCGGCAATGGCCATTTTTCAAAAGCGAACGAGTTTCTCGTCTCGCGGGGTCGGGAGCCTATCGACTGGCAGTTGCCAGCGGATGTCTGAGCCCGTCACGCCGACTGGAAGCTATTTGACCACATTGATCTCGGACACATAGTCGCGAACGATACCGTCGTCCGATGATGCCCGGATAACGACCTTGTCACGCCCGATATATCCTTTTTGAGACGTGTAGTAGGCAACGGTTCCCATCACCTCTTTGCCTGTGCAAATCCTGTAATCGCCGGAAAACGTGCCTTCGACTTTTTCGTGAACGATATCGATCTTGCCGTGTTGAGGAGGATCTATCACGCGCATATCCGCAAATGTGCGCATGTTGCAATCGCGTTTCACAATGGCAACTCGAGTGATTTTGAGACGATCACCGCTCACAGTCGTCTTTTGAGACGAATATTGTTTCACACCATCGGCGTTGGTGGTGACGCAACTCGATAGCGCCGCTGAAATTGTCAAAACCAAAGCTGCATTAACCGCGAATCTATTCACGATCCACTCCAGTAGCAAAGTTGTGACGTGAAACTAGATGGGAGCCAACGGCAGTCAAGTTAAATTAACGGAACGAACGCGCAAAAACAGCTTTGCACTTTTAAATTGACTGCTCTAAAGATAACCGGACTGTAATCTGAAGGTTTAAGCCGGTGCTTCTTTCTGCGCAAACATCTGTCGCTCTTCCCGATCCAGCCGCGATTGTCGATGCTTTTCACGAGCATTTTGCCGAGTATATGACGATGACCCGTCAGGGCGCGGCGCTGCATTTCGAGGCGGATTACGGCAACGGCACGTTCGATGCCGAGGATGGGCGCTTTGCAGTCAGGATCAACTGCGTTTCGGAAAATGTGTTGTTGTCCGTCAAAGCCATGGTCGCCGAACATATCGTCGAGTTTACCGGCGATACGTCTCTGGACTTCCGCTGGGAAGGCCATGGCTCGGACATGCGCGAGATGCCCAATCTCTTCAGCGGTCGTGTCGTACGTGCCTATAATCTGACGCCGAACATGCGCCGGGTGGTGATTGCCATCGACAAGGGCATCGAGCGTCTGGTGAGCGGCGGTCTGCACGTCCGAATCCTCATTCTGCGCGATCAATCCCGCACGCCAGTCTGGCCGCATCTGTCGAAGACGGGTGCCATTGTCTGGGCAAAGGGCGAGGACGAGCAGGCGCGGCGCGTCTACACCATCCGTTCCGGTGATGTTGAGCGTGGGGAAATCGATCTCGATTTCGTCATGCATGAGGGCGACGATATGCCGGGCGCACATTTTGGCGCGACGGCTGCGGCGGGCGATATTGTTGGCATCGTTGGCCCCGGCGGCGAGTTGCCGGATGCGGAAACTTACGTTTTCGCCGGTGACGAGACCGCGCTACCTGTGATGCTGCGCATGGCCGAGGAAATGCCAGCGGGCAAGAAACTGACCGTCTATGCCGAAATCGACAATGAAAACGAGCTGCAGACGATTGCTTCCAAAGCTGACGTGAACTGGAACTGGCTCTATCGCAACGGCGAGGCTGCTGGATCGGCGGGTTTGCTGGAGCAGGCGCTGCGGGCGCACCCATGGTCCGGTCCTCAAGGGCTGCACGTTTTTGTTGGCTGTGAGAAGGGCGAAGCCCGCATCGTCAAGAAAATGCTGGCTGAGGAAGCCAAGCTTCCGAAGACGGCGTTTGTGACCGCGGGTTACTGGGTGAAGGGTGCCAATGACGACGACCATTGAGTGGCGCGTCATTTGCTGAACAATTCAGTTCATCGTTTCCAAATTAAGAACAATCCGTTCTGAACGTTCCGTCTATACGAATGGCCTGATCTGCACCATCTTGAGCCCATGAACGAAGGGCATCGCTTCCCGCGAGCCCGCCAATCTCTAGGGGTTTTAAAATGTTGGATCAGATCAAAGGCCTGCACCACGTCACATCCATGGCGGCCAGCGCACGCGGCAACAATCACTTCTTCACCGATACGCTCGGTCTGCGCCGCGTCAAGAAGACCGTCAATTTCGATGCGCCTGACGTCTATCACCTCTATTACGGCGATGAAGTCGGCACGCCCGGCTCGGTCATGACCTATTTCCCATTCCCGCACATCGCACGCGGTCGTCCCGGTACGGGCGAGGTTGGCACGACGCTGTTTTCCGTTCCACAGGGTTCGCTGGGTTACTGGCAGGACCGTCTTGCCAAGGCCAATGTGGATGGTTTGAAGGCCGATGAGGCTTTCGGCAACAAGCGTCTGCATTTTGCCGGTCCCGATGGCGATGGTTTTGCGCTGGTCGAGATCAAGGATGACGAACGCGCGCAGTGGACAGCCAATGGCGTCGGTGAAGATCAGGCCATCAGAGGCTTTCAGGGTGCGTCGCTGCGCCTTGCAGATGAAGGTGCAACCGCTGAACTGCTAAAGTTCATGGGGTATCAGGAAGTGGACCGTCAGGACGGCGTGCTGCGTCTGGGCATGCCCGGTGGCAATGGCGCGGATGTGATCGACATCGAGACCATGCCGAATATTTCAGGTGCGCGTTTGGGAGCCGGTTCGGTTCACCACATCGCCTTCGCAGTCGAAAACCGCGAGAAGCAGTTGGAAGTCCGCAAGGCGCTGATGGATACGGGCCATCAGGTCACGCCAGTCATTGATCGCGATTACTTCTGGGCAATCTATTTCCGTGCACCCGGCGGCGTGCTGTTTGAAATTGCCACCAACGAGCCCGGTTTCGACCGCGATGAAGATACGGCGCATCTGGGCGAGGCGCTTCGACTGCCTTCGCAGCACGAACATTTGCGCGCGACGCTGGAGCAGCATCTGGAACCGTTGGAAGACTGAAACACAGAGATAGAGAACGGCCGCGCGGCATAGACGCCGCCGGTCGCTCAGGAGAGTTGCATGAGCAAGGATAGTTACCTTCATAAGGTTCGCGCCGGTGCGCCGGGCCAACCAGCCTTTTTCGTCTTTCACGGCACGGGCGGAGACGAAAACCAGTTCTTCGATTTCGGCGCGCGGCTATTGCCGAATGCCACCATCATTTCACCGCGCGGCGATGTCTCGGAATTCGGTGCGGCCCGCTTCTTCCGCAGAACTGCGGAAGGCGTCTATGACATGGCCGATCTCGACCGCGCCACCCAACAGATGGCCGCCTTCGTCACCGCCAACCGCGATGAGCATGAAGCTGGCCTCGTGATCGGCCTCGGCTTTTCCAACGGTGCGAATATTCTGGCGAATGTCCTGATCGAATTCCCCGATTTGTTCGATGCAGCGGTGCTGATGCACCCGCTGATCCCATTCGAGCCAAAGCCCGCACCAGCGCCCGGTTCTCGCCGCGTGCTGATAACGGCGGGGGAGCGCGACCCGATCTGCCCCGTGCCGCTGACCAATGCTCTGGTGGATTACTTAAAGGCGCAGGGCGGTTCGGTGGAGATGGAATGGCATGCTGGCGGGCATGACATTCGTGGGAACGAGATAGAGGCGGCTAAGGCGTTTTTGACGCCTTATGTTTGACGCGTTCCGTCATGCCGGCCTTGAGCCGGTATCCAGCAGCACCGCGTCTGCGGTGCGAAAGAGTCTTTTGACCTGACAGACGTCAGGTCACTGGACCCCGCAGCAAGTGCGGGGTGACGGAGGAATAACGTCTACCGATACCCGCAATCCTGCAACTGCTTCTCATAGCGGATGGCCATATTGGCAGAACGGCGGGCGGCCTTTTGGATGGCGGTGTTGTTGCGCCAGACGCCGTTCGAATAGCCCGCATGGCCGGAATAGTAGGCGAGATAGAGGTTATAGGGGTCGTTCAGCGCAATGCCGTTCTGGCGGTTGCTCTTGGCGTGATACCAGCCGACGAAGTGGATTGCGTCGGTGAAATCGGTGCGGCTGGCGTTCCAGCGGCCTGTTTCGCGCTGATAGACCTTCCATGTGCCATCCAGCGCCTGGGCATAGCCATAGGCAGTGGATTTGCGTCCCCAGGGAATGAAGCCGAAGAGTTTGTTGCGCGGCGGGCGCGCATAGGGCTGGAAGCTGGACTCGGTATAGATGGTTGCCATCATGACCGGCACCGGTACGCCGAACTCCCGTTCTGCCGCCTGCGCGTCTTTCTTCCAGTTGTTGAATATGCCGTTCCGCTGTTCGAAAATCGCACAGGCATTGGTGATTTGCGACGGAGCCGTCGCGCACCCTGCCAAGGCGGTCAAAAGAAGAACGACGACAAATACGCCACGCATCGCGAAACCTCTCGTTCCGCTCATTACTAATTTGTAAATCTTAATGGTCGGTTTTGAGACAAGGTTAATGCAAATGCTTTGGATTAAGATTTGATTCATAAATGAAAAATGCCCGGCCCAGAGGCCGGGCATCGAGTTTGATATTCGCAAAAGTCCTAGTGAACGAGGCCGGAGCCGCCCACAGCGACGATGGTGAAGGGCTGTCCTTCCACCGGCAGGGTGCGCACTTCCTTCAGGCTCTGCGTATCGACCAGTCGCACAAGACTATGACGCGGATCGGTGATGGCAATCACGTCGCCAGCGACGGCAAGGCGCGGGCGTGGGTCGCGCCAGTGGCCATCCTTGCTGTAGGGCTCAGTGACCGTTTCGGTTTTGCGGATTTCGCCGCTCAGCGTATCGACCAGATGAAGCTTGCCGTCTTCGGTCAGCACATAGGCGTTTTTGACATGGGCCGGGTCCAGCGCAAAATCCACGCGGCGTGTCGGCAGATCGATGAGGCGGTAGGGCTTTTCGGCATCGGGGTCGATCAGCACGATCCTGTCATCGCCATAATTGCCGAGAAAGAACTGCATGGCCTTGCCACCCAGAAGCGTGCCGACCTTGCCCTTCGGGAATTCCTTGTCATAGGGCAGCATGGTCAGCTTCGGCTCCTTGCCGGGAACGGGTGAGGCAATCAGCACGCCTTCCTCGCAGCCGAAAGCGGCGATTTTGGCGGAGCTGGCTTCTCCGTGCAGGCCGGTGCAGGTGGCGACGTCGCCGACCTGTTCGCCCTTGCTGTCCACGATGCGCAGGCCAAGCCGCGGTGGCAGGTCACCGGCTTTGGTCTCGGCTTTCAGATTGGGCACGGAAACCAGCATGTAATCGCCCATCGGCAGTGCAACGCCGTGGTGGGGTGCAGTGGTGTCAAGACTTTTATGGGCAGTGCTGCCCTCCAGCAAGGCATCTTCCGAATGGGTATTCGCCACGCCGCCTCGATCATAGAAGATCACCACATCGTCGCCGTGCGGCACGGCATGGCCGGGCTTTTTGCCTTCGATCTTGAGGGGAAGCAGCGCCGGATCGGTGATCTCGATATCGCTGTGTTCTCCGTGGTCGGACAGTGCAATGCCGGTCTTGATGACGTGGGTTGTGTCCGCATCCGACTGAACGGCATAGACGGTCTGGCCGGATTCGCTGGCGGTGAGGGCAGCATAGCCGGTGATATCGAATTTGCCCAACTGCTTGCCGTCCTCGAGATCAAGCGCGCGCACGACTGGGGCGGTATGATCGCCGATGAAAAGGCGCCAGCTTTGTTTTTCCTCTTCGGCAAATGCCTGGCACGACAGCGCTATCCCTGCGCTTGCTGCTGCATATCTCAGGAAGGACCTATGCATCTTATTCTCCGCGTTACAATGTTACATTCCCTCGATATGTAATGATATAACGTATGTAAAGCGCTAATGTGCGAATGCCCACAGGATGGTGTGTGAAGAGTTTGATTGTGCGGTTAGATACGCCCGATGGCGCTTGCCATCTGGTAGAGCGCCAGGCCGGAGGCCGTGCCGGCATTGAGGCTATCGAGCTGCGGCGATTGCGCGATGCGGGCGGTGTGGAAGCGTGACAGCACATCCTGCGGCAGGCCATCGCCTTCTGTGCCGATGACCAATGCCATGCGGTTCGATGCCGGTATCTGACGGATTTCCTCGGTGCCTGCGGGGGAGAGGCTCCAGATATCGAAGCCCTCGGCTGCCAGTGTCTCCAGCATCTCCACAGCGCCGCCGCCGCGATGATAGGGCACGGACAGAACCGAGCCTACGGAGACGCGCAGGGATTTGCGGTAGAGCGGATCGCAGCAGGTGGCGTCCATGAAGACGGCATCCGCGTAAAAGGCTGCGGCGTTGCGGAACATCGCGCCGAGATTATCGTGGTTGGAAATACCGCAGCCTGCCAGTACCAGCGATGATTGCGGCAAGTGGCGGATCGTTTCCACCATGCTGCTGTCGCCCTTGCGCTTTCCCAATGCCAGAATGCCGCGATGCAAATGGAAGCCGACGATGGCGTCCAGCACCGATGCTTTCGCCACATAGACGGGCACATCGGGCGGAAACTGTTCGAGAATATCCGCCACGCCCGCCAGGCGGTTTTCAAGGATCAGAATGCTTTCCGCCTCGAAATCACGACCCGCCTTGTGCGCTGCTGCCAGCATGCGCAGGACGACCGTGCCTTCCACGATGAAGCGGCCCTGTCTGCCGGTCAGGTCACGTTCGCGGATGTCGCGGAAGGCGGCAATGCGCGGATCGTCAGCATCATCTATGACGGTGAGGGCAAGATCACCGGGCATCGATGGTGATGTCTGCCACGAAGCGGCCTGCCTGCACGTTGAAGACCAGCGCCTTGCGCGTGCCATTGGCCAGACGTCCGTAAAACAGCATATCGCCATTGGCGAAGGAGACGTTTTCGATTGTGAAGCCCTGTGGCAGGCTGGCGGTGGCGGCAACAGGCGCGTCTGCCGGAACCGCCGTGGCATTGTTCGTCGTTGCCGTGGTTGCGGTTTTGGAAGGGCCAACCGCCTTATAGACAACGGCACCGAAGACAGCCATAAGGCTGATAAACATCACGGAGCCCGACACGATCTGCAAACGGATCATCTTGCGGCGAACTTTTTCCATGGCCGGATCTAACGGCTTGTCTTCCTGTTCGTCTTGCTCGATCTGCGTCATCGGGTTCCCTGGACATTGCTGATGGATCGGAAAAATAAGAATGAACGACCCCTTTAAACAAGGCGGAGACGCAAGGAAAGTCCTGATTGCCGGGGAAGATGCCGAAGGCCGCCTCGATGCATGGCTGGCGGCTGAAGTCGGCGGTGATCTTTCGCGCAGCCGCATCAAGGCGCTGATCGAGCAGGGGGCTGTTTTTCTCAACGAAAAGGCCGTTACCGAGCCGAAGAAAAAGGTGCATCCGGGCGACCGCGTGGAGATCACCATGCCCGAGCCGGAAGACCCGGAGCCCAAGGGCGAGGATATTCCGCTGGAGGTGGAATATGAAGATGACGATCTGATCGTTCTGCTCAAGCCCGCTGGTCTTGTCGTGCATCCCGGTGCCGGCAACTGGACCGGTACGCTGGTCAATGCGCTGATCCACCATTGCGGCGACAGTCTTTCCGGCATTGGCGGCGTCAAGCGGCCCGGCATCGTTCACCGGCTGGACAAGGAAACCAGCGGTGTCATGGTCGTGGCCAAGAACGACAATGCCCACCGCAATCTCGCCGCACAGTTTGCCGACCACGGTCGCACCGGTCCGCTGGAACGTGCCTACAAGGCCATCGTCTGGGGGCGCCCGAAGACGTTGCGCGGCACCATTGATGCGCCGCTGGGCCGCGGGGCAGACCGCACCAAGCGGGCGGTGAAGAACGAGGATTCCAACGACGCGCGTGAGGCGATCACGCATTATGATGTTGTGGAGCGTTTCCACGAAAAGCCGGATGCGACCTGCCTTGCCTCACTGGTAGAGTGCCGTCTTGAAACTGGCCGCACGCATCAGATCCGCGTGCACATGGCCCATATCGGCCATCCGCTGATTGGCGACCCGGAATATGGCGCGGCCTTCCGCACCAAGGCCAATCTTTTGCCCGACCATGCCAGAGACGTGGTGAACCTGTTTCCGCGTCAAGCTCTTCACGCTTATCTGCTGGCCTTCGAACATCCCCGCACCGGCGAGGTGATGGAATTCGAGACCGATATGCCTGACGATATGGCCGAATTGGCAGCGGCGCTGCGGGCCTGAAATGCCTGAATTCACGATAACAGCGCTCTGGGAGAGGCATCTTCCGGAGCGCTTTTCGCTGCAAATAATTCCGGTAAGTGTCAAATAATATTCGTAAATTAGATTATTAGAAATATTCAATCGTAAGCAAAAAATCCCGCTGTCTCATTTTTGCTTCAATTACTCTTAGTTTTTGCGGTGCAATAAGAAGTATAGCGTGAGTGCCTAATAGTCTAAATAAAACTATCCTGGATTGAATTTTATTCAATCTGCTCTTTTAGATGCAGAAAACAGGGATAAAGCACAATGAACGTGAATGACCGTAAATTCATCTTTCATGACCTGCAAAAAGTCGAAGGTTATATTGATCCTCCCGATGCTCTGGTGTTCACATCACTGCTCCATGTCCAGCAACGGAAATCGCTGAAAGGCGGCGTTGCCGAGATCGGCGTATTCTACGGACGCTCCTACTTCCTGCTGCGCAAGGCCGTGGGCAATGACGGTGACGTGCTTGCCGTGGACTTGTTCGACCTCGATGATGCCGATGGCGAATGCCGTCAGTACGAACGTTTTCTGGATAATGGCAACCGCCTGAACCTCAAGGTCGATGAAAGTCTGGTGATCAAGGGCGACAGTACGCAACTGACACCGGACGAGGTGCTGGAGAAGGTCGGCAGGGTCCGCTTTTTCAGCATTGATGGCGGACATATGCTGCACCACGTTCTGGCCGACAGCAAACTGGCCATGGATGTTCTGGCCGACCACGGTGTGATTGCTTTTGATGATACGTTCAATCCGCAATGGCCGGAAGTCACCGTCGGCGTGTCTGATTTTCTGCGGCAGCATGGCGATGATTTCAGCGCTTTTTGCATGACGAAGTACAAGACCTATGTGTGTCGCCGCGAATATCACGATTTTTATGAGAAGGTGGTGACGCAGGCGCCCGAACTGCTTGCCTTCGAGCATGTGGAAACGGAGTTTCTGGGGGCGAAGGTCACACGGCTGCACAATCCCATGGGTCGCCGGATGATTTACGAGTTGATGATCCGCTCCGGCCTGACGAATTTTTCGGAACGAATTTATCGTTGATCGGTTTTCCGTGCGACCAATAGCCGAGTTATTTTAGAACGCGCGAATGAGTGCGTGCGCTTGAAACAAGTGCGCGCAATACATATTTGTTACGTGGGTTCGTGCGGGGTCGAAACTCGACCCGCGACTTTGGTTTGCCTGAAAGGGGAGCCAGCCTAAAACAAAGATAAGGGGGTGCTTTATGGCCCGCAATAGTTTGCCTTCCATTACCGCCGGTGAAGCCGGTCTTAACCGATATCTCGATGAAATCCGCAAGTTTCCGATGCTGGAGCCGCAGGAAGAATACATGCTCGGCAAGCGTTACGCCGAACATGGTGACCGCGATGCTGCGCACAGGTTGGTGACGAGCCATCTGCGTCTCGTGGCAAAGATTGCCATGGGGTATCGCGGCTATGGCCTGCCGATTGGCGAAGTGGTGTCCGAAGGCAATGTGGGCCTGATGCAGGCGGTGAAGAAATTCGACCCCGAGCGCGGCTTCCGCTTGGCGACCTATGCCATGTGGTGGATCAAGGCGTCCATTCAGGAATATATCCTGCGTTCGTGGTCGCTGGTTAAGATGGGCACGACGGCCAACCAGAAGCGTCTCTTCTTCAACCTGCGTCGCCTCAAGGGCAAGATTCAGGCCATTGATGATGGCGATCTGAAGCCGGAGCATGTGACCGAGATCGCGACCAAGCTTCAGGTGTCCGAAGAAGAAGTCATATCCATGAACCGCCGTCTGCACGGCGACGCATCGCTCAACGCCCCTATCAGGGCGGCAGAAGGCGAAGCAGGACAGTGGCAGGACTGGCTGGTGGACGATCACGAAAGCCAGGAAGCTGTTCTGATCGAGCAGGACGAGCTGGAAACGCGCCGCCGCATGCTGGCCAAGGCCATGGGCGTGCTTAATGAGCGCGAACGCCGCATCTTCGAAGCCCGTCGTCTTTCCGAAGATCCGGTAACGCTGGAAGATTTGTCCACGGAGTTCGACATCAGCCGCGAACGTGTCCGCCAAATCGAAGTCCGTGCCTTTGAAAAGGTGCAGGAAGCGGTTCAGAAGGAAGCGCTGGAGGCTGCGAAGGCTCTGCGCGTTGTCGACGCTTAAGGCACTTCTTCCGGCAGTATGACGAAATACAAAAAGGCCCCGGATGATCGCATCCGGGGCCTTTTTCGTTTCTGTGATGACGATCCTTACTGACCAGTCGTCGGCGCTGCGGCGCTCCACTCGCGAAGAGCGGTATCGAATGCAGCCTTGCCATCCGCACCCTTTTGCAGGGTCAACAGCGCGCGGCGACCGTTGCGGTAGGAGACGGGGATGTCGATCCAGTCACGCGTCCGCATCAGTTCCAGATTGGTCTTCAAAGCATCCGGGAAGTCGTTGAGCGCGATCATGTGGAAATCGTCGGTGATCTTGGCCGGAACCGCGATCAGCGCGTTGCCACGATCCTGCTCGGTGCTTTTCATCGCAATGCGCTGAACGCTGTCGATAGCGCCGCCTTCGAAACCGGCACCAACCGAGAAGACGATCTCGACCAGATGGCTGGCTGGCAGCGATGGGTCTGTGTTGCGCTTGAAGGTGATCAAAGCGCTGAGGCCACGTCCTGGGATGGTGATCTGACCCTGAACGGTGGCAGAGGGCTTGCCTTCGGCATCTGCTTCATTTTGCAGCGACCAGGAGACGGTGCCTTCGATGGCCGTCGGCACGGTCTGGCCCAGCACCTCTTCGTAGAGGAACATGCGGTGGCCGGAAGCGGCGGCGGCGGCTGGCTGTTGGGCTGCTGCCTGACCCGAGGCGGCAGGTGTTCCCGCAGCCGGTGTCTGTCCTGCCGGAGGCGCGGCTTCAGTCTGCTGGTAGACAGACTGGCCTTCAGCCGTCACAGGCTGGCCGTTCGCGCCGGGGCCTGCACCCTCATCCTTTTCGCTCCCATCCGCCAGAAGGCGCTGGGTGAACTTGGTGCCGGTGACTGAACCATCATCCGTTGCTGCCGGAGGAGTCTGCGTCGCTGGCTGCTGGGCATTGGTGCTTGGCTGTGCAGGCGTGGTCGTCGCCGGTGTATTCGGCTGGTTGGACGCGGTTTCCGTTGGCTGCGTGGACGTGGTGCCGGTCTGTGCCGATTGCACAAGGCCGCCCACCATGTCGTTCAGCGCTTCACGGTTGGTCCACAGCGCATAGGCGCCACCGGCCAGAAGCACGACGCCGCAGAGCGACAGGACGATGGCTGCATAGTTCCGGCGTGGCTTCTTCTTGGTGCGATAAGCAGCAGCAGGAATGCCATCTGCCGCAAGACCCGATTCGAAATCGCTCTTGCCTGCGTTACCCGAGTTGTTGCCGGACGCGCCATCATAACCGATCAGCTCTTCCAGATCGTCCCAGGGCGTGCGCTCGGCGTCACCCTTCTGGCCGGGCTGCGGCGCGAAGGGATCATTGTCGGCGCGGGGAAGGCCCGGGCTGGTCTTTGGTGGCAGATCGAGCGCCGTATCCTGAAAATAGGTGGAATAGTCTTCGACAACAGCAGGCGACTGCTTCTGTGCCTCGGCCTTATGCTCCGGCTGGCCGTAATCCGCATCGGAAAATGCCGGGGCATCGCCGAAATGAACATCGTCAGAGCGCTTTTCTGCCTGCTCCGGCTCGGCATTCACGTCCTGATAATAGGGGGATGGTGCGGCGTAGCTGGCTGCATAGGGCAGGGGCGTGTTTTCGTGGAAAACTTCGCTGTCGTCGGCGCGGTGTGTTGGTTCGTGATGAGGCTCAGCGGCTGGCTGCTGGGCAATCTCTTCGTCCTGCTGGTGCGCCCAAGCTGGCTCGGCGACCGTGTCCTGACCTGCCCAGTTTGCATGGGCGTGGTCTTCCTCCGCAACCGGCTCTGGCTCTGCTTCGGCAACGGGCTCGTAATGCTCGTCGGCGTAGCGCGGCTCTTCTTCCTTTGTGGTGAAATAGGAAGTCGCTTCCGGCTCGGGCTCCGGCTCGTGACGGGCATATTCCGGCTCTACCGGTTCCGGTTCGGCATAAAGCTCTTCAGCTGCCGTCTCTGGCTGCTGATGATAGGCCGCATAGTTTGGTTGATGCTCTTCCTCGACCGGGGCGACAGGCTCCGGCTCGACGGCAACGGGCTCGTCCTCATGCTGGCGCTGTTCTTCAGCGACATCTTCCTCGTAATAGGGCGAGGAGACATCGGCTGCGACCGGAGCTGCTGCCGGTGCGGCATACTCCTGCTCGTCTTCCAGTGGTGGAAGCGCCTCGGAATATTCGCCCTCGACTTCGGCAATGGCCGTGTCCAGCTTGAGGATTTGCCGCTTCAACAATTCTTCTGGCGGGCGCGGCTTCATGTTTTCGAGCTGGCGCACGACTGCGCTACGCGCCTTGTCGTACACCTTTGCCCGGTTTTCGGGAGTATTGTTCGCCAAGCCATCCACGGCCTTGCGAATGACTGCTACAAAATCCGCCATAAGCACTTTCTCGTCGAGGCCAGCGACGTACTGGCCCGATATGGTTTATGAAACTCGATCGTCGAGGACATTAATCCTCAAATGGATCAGTCACAAGTATTGTGTCATCTCGCTCAGGGCTTGTGGAGAGCAGTGCCACCGGCGCGCCGATCAACTCTTCGACCTGACGGACGTATTTGATAGCCTGAGCAGGCAAATCCGCCCATTTGCGGGCGCCGACGGTGGATTCTTTCCAGCCTTCGAGCGTGATGTAGATCGGCTCGACCCGTGCCTGTGCACCCTGGCTTGCAGGAAGATGTTCGATTTCCTGCCCGTCCAGCTTGTAACCAACGCAAATCTTAAGCTCTTCGAGACCGTCGAGAACGTCGAGCTTGGTCAGTGCGATGCCGGTGATGCCATTGGTTGCGACCGACTGGCGAACCAGTGCAGCATCGAACCAGCCGCAGCGGCGCTTGCGGCCCGTCACGGTGCCGAATTCATGACCCTTTTCGCCTAAGAACTGGCCGATTTCGTCGTTCAGTTCCGTCGGGAAGGGGCCTTCGCCAACACGAGTTGTGTAAGCCTTGGTGATGCCGAGGATATAGCCGAGCGAGCCTGGACCCATGCCGGAACCAGCAGAAGCCTGTCCGGCCACGGTGTTGGACGATGTTACATAGGGATATGTGCCGTGGTCGATATCGAGCAGCGAGCCCTGAGCGCCTTCGAACAGAATGCGTTCGCCAGCGCGGCGCTTCTTGTCGAGCAGCAACCAGACGGTTTCGCTGAAAGGCAGAATGCGCTCAGCAACCGATGTCAGCTCGTCCATGATCGTTTCATGGCTGACTTCCGCCGCACCAAAGCCGCGACGAAGCGCGTTGTGGTGGGTGAGGATGCGGTCGACCTTGGCTGACAGCGCTTCCTTGTCTTCCAGATCCATGACGCGGATGGCGCGACGACCGACCTTGTCTTCATAGGCAGGGCCAATGCCGCGGCGCGTCGTGCCGATCTTGGTGCCGCTGTTGGAGGCGGCGTCTTCGCGCATGCCGTCCAGTTCGCGGTGCAGAGACAGAATGAGGGTGGCATTGTCTGCAATGCGCAGGTTTTCAGGCGTGACCTTCACGCCCTGCGTCTCGAGACGACCGATTTCGGCGATCAGCGCATGTGGATCGACCACGACGCCATTGCCGATGACGGCGAGCTTGCCGGGGCGCACGACACCGGAGGGCAGAAGCGACAGCTTGTAGCTGACGCCATCAATAACAAGCGTATGACCTGCATTGTGACCGCCCTGATAGCGCACGACGACGTCAGCGCGCTCCGACAGCCAGTCAACGATCTTACCCTTGCCTTCATCGCCCCACTGCGAGCCGACCACCACGACATTCGTCATTTCTTGCTTTCCTGCTCATGGCGCCAAAACGCCTAACTCAAACCCGCGAATGTATACTGCGTTGTTTTGCGGAAAGCGACCCTGTTTATGCGGCGAAACTTTGCTTTTTCCGAGACATTTCAGTTTGGAAGCCATTTGTTAACCACTATCGGCGCTTGCAGAACGCGAATCGGCGGTGCAGAACAGCGACGGTTGTTCATCTGAAAGTCGAATATCCCCGTGTCATCCAGAGCCTATCTCGTTTTGATCATCGCCACGATCTGCTGGGGTGGAAACGCCGTGGCCGGAAAACTGGCCGTCGGGCATGTCAGCCCCATGGTTCTGACCTTTCTCAGATGGACGCTGGCGGTTGCCATCATCACCGCCATTTCCCTGCCGCAACTGGTGCGCGACTGGCCGGTGGTGAAGACACGACTGCCCTACTTCTTCGTGCTGGGGGCGGTGGGTTACACCTGCTTCAACGCGGCACTTTACACGGCGCTGAAATATACCTCCGCCATCAATGTCGCGGTCATTCAGGCCGGTATCCCCATGGTCATTTTCGGCCTGAATTTTCTGCTGTTCCGCACGCGGGTCTTTGCCGGGCAGATCATCGGTTTTGTTCTAACGATTGCGGGGGTGGGGCTTTTGGCATCCCACGGCGACCTCATGTCGTTGATCCAGCTGGACATGAATATTGGCGATGCAATCATGCTGCTCGCCGTTCTGTCCTACGCCATCTACACAGTCATTCTGCGCTGGAAGCCGCAGGTCAACTGGCGCACGCTGATGGCCATTCCGGCCATGGCGGCTTTGATTTCGTCGGTGCCTCTGCTGTTTTGGGAAATGTCGCAGGACGCAGCGCTCTGGCCAGATACCAAAGGCTGGGCGATTACGCTTTATACGGCGATTTTTCCGTCGCTGGTCGCACAGATATTCTTCATTCTGGGCGTGGAGCGCATCGGCCCCAATCGGGCGGGGCTTTTCATCAACCTCATCCCCGTCTTCGGCACGCTTTTGTCGGTCGCCATCATTGGCGAAACCCTTCACCCCTACCAGATCATCGCCTTGTTTCTGACGCTGGGCGGCATTGCCGTGGCGGAAAGAAAAAAACCGCCGGTTCCCTGAGGGGGAAACGGCGGCAAGTCAGTCATGAACTTTGAATTGGTGTGAGGCGCTTGGCGCGGACGCGTTACTTGGCGGCCTGTGTCTGGTCGAAACTGCCGAAATATTGATCCAGCGCTGAGAACGTCTGTTGACGCGAAACATCGATATTATCTGCGCTGGCAAGCGGCGGGATGGATGTGACGGCGTCGCGTTCGATGGCTGCAAATCCGCGCGCAAAACCGCCGGGGCCTGCTGCATCGGCATGGGTGGAGACGGAGGCGATAACGGCGCCGCAGATGGCGGCAGCAAAGAGTTTCTTCAGCATGATCTTACCCCGTTTTTGCGTCAGCCAGCTTGCCCGCCGGTCTTTTCCGCGTTTCGTCTTTGCTGCAGATTTTCCATCCGCCGCCAGTGATGACGACATTACCGGGCAGTCTTTTCAGGGGCTTTAAACCGATAGCTACAATTTTATCGGTCTTTATTTTTAATGCGATCTATCGCGATTTTTTTGAAAATCTCGAGAATGGGATCAGTTTTTCTGCTGGGACATCACATCGCTGGCGCGGCTGGCGAGGTTTTTGCGTCCGTTTTCGCCGGATGCAGTGGCAAGCATGGCTGGAATAGGGGAAGCGTCGCCTTCCTGCGCGGCAGTCAAAGCAATCATGCGCGCGGCAATCTGGGAGATTTCCTTTCGAATGGCCTCGTCATTTCCATTGCCCCTGCCGTTCAGCAGTCTTTCCGTCAGAGCCGTGCCCTGATTGCGAATGTCTTCTATTTCGCGGGCAATCTGGTCCGGCGTTTGTGCCGTCGCCCCAAGCTGGATCAGCGGGGCGGCGGTGGCAGCTGCGGCGTCGACAGTGCTGGGTTCCGCACCCGTAGAGAGGCGCTCCTTAAGCCGGGCGACTTCCTGCGCACGGCGTTCCAGCAGCATTTCATTGTCGGCATTGCGGGCCGCTTCCTGCGCCAGTTGCTCTTCGAGGCGGGCGATCTTGCGGCTTTCGCGGCTCATATGGGTGGCGGCTTCGCGGTTCTTGGCGGTTGCTTCGTCAAGTTCCTTGGTGATCGTTTCGCGTTCCTTGCGCCATGTCGCCGTCTTGTGCTTGGCCTGCTCCACCTCGATGTCGCGGGCGGAGAGTGCAATCTTCAGATCATCCAGTTCCCGCGAAATGGCGCTGACACGTTTCGTCAGGTTGGAGATTTCCTGCGTGCGGGCAAGTGCTGTCTCTTCGGCGTCGTTGAGTGTCGCTTTAAGGCGGGCTGCGGCATCTTCGTGACGGCGAGCCTTTGCGCGTAGATCGCTCGCCTCCAGCGTCATCTGTTCGAGTTGCGCTTTCTGCTCACGGGTTTCGGTCAGAAGGCGGCTGGCATCGCTGGCGGCGGTGTCGTTTCTGAATTTCAGCGCCAGCGCCTTTTCGCGCTCGGCATCCAGTTCCTGCCGGGTGCGGGCATTCTCGGCGGCATAGAGCGCGCGTGCCATGTCTTTCTGGGCGCGCACTTCCTGCGGGCTAATCGGCATCGTCGCCTGCAGGCGCTTTTCCGTGTAGACCACGATACGGCGGTGAATGGCCGGTGCCATCAGCGAAACCAGCAGAATGGCGGAGAGAAAACCCAGGCCGAAAAGAATGGCGTACTCGATCACGCAGGTCGTCTCCACTCAAAGTAACGCAAAGGTGAACTCAAATCGGGTGCATCGCAGTGCGGCTCATTCAAACTGGCGCGAATCATGCCACGCCAATCTTGCGCCAGGCCTTATCCATCATGGATGCAGCTGGCGCCATTTTACGCGAATATGTGTCGAATGCGAATCAGAAAGGATTCCAGGTCGGCTGCTGCGTCAGCTTCAGATAGCCGACATTGATGCCCAGACGCGCGCCGATGCCGGTTCTGATCGGGGCAATGGTGACATCGCTGTTTTTCAGCACGGTCATGCCGACGCCGGCGACGATGAAGGCAGAACCGCTGACACCACCGTAACGACGGTAAAGCGCATCGACTGCCGGAAGATTATAGACCAGCATCATGGCGCGTGTGCCCTGGCCACCGTAATCCAGCCCCAGCGACGGACCCTGCCAGAACACCGGGTGCTGGCCTGCATTCTTGGTATAAAGCTGGCCTTCGCCATAGGTCAGACCGGCTACGAAAGCGCCAGAACCTTCCTGGCCGAGAATATAGCCGTTTGGCAATCCATATTGCTGGAAGGCGCGTTCCACCACCTTTGCCAGTCCTCCGGTGGTTTCACCGAAAAAGCCGTGGCCAGCGTCAATGATTTCCTGAAAGGAGTATTGATCGCTGCTCTGGGCAGAGGCCTGCGCGGATGACACGCAAAGGCTTGCGAGTACCACGAAAATCTTTACCAGTCCGAGGCGTGCGATGGTGCGGAGTTCGTTAGGTCGCATCGTCAATTCCGTCCGTCTGTTTCGTTCGTTTTGTCCTGTTAAGACATTTGGCATTTTGAAACCATGATATTAACAATCGGTTTACCAAATATGGTGTCATTATGGCTTAATAACTTCCACACCGTCCGCGCAGCCTTGCGCAGGAGAGAATTTTATGACGAGCAAACCCAATCTGACGCTGTCCGGCCCCGATCTGGCGGCGCTTCTGTGCAGTCGCGTGTGCCATGATGTGATCTCGCCGGTGGGCGCCATCAACAACGGACTGGAGCTTCTGGACGAAGGTGGCTCGGACGAAGATGCGCTGGATCTCATCCGCACATCGGCGCTCAACGCCTCGGTTCGCCTGAAATTTGCCCGTCTTGCCTTCGGTGCCTCCGGTTCTGCCGGTGCTTCCATCGACACGGGCGAAGCGGAAAAGGCGGCTAAGGATTTTGCGGCTGCGGAAAAGAAGGCGGAAGTCAGCTGGAGCGGCCCACGCGCCATCGTGCCGAAGAACCGCGTGAAGCTGCTGCTCAACCTGTTCCTCGTTGCTTACGGTGCCATTCCGCGCGGTGGCAATGTGGATGTCATTTTGGAAAACCCGGAAACGGACGCCCGATTCGAAATCACCGTCAAAGGCCGCATGATGCGCGTGCCAGCCAAATTCGCGGCCCTTTCCGAAGGCACCGAAGAAGAAGCCGTCGATGCCCATTCCGTTCAGCCCTATTACACGCTGCTGATGGCGCAAGAAGCGGGCATGAAGATCGAATACAAGGTCCATGAAGACCGCGTCGTGTTTACGGCAGTGACGGTATCGGAGGGTGTTGCGTAGTTAATTTGTCAAATCGCCGCGTGCTAAATATCTCTCAAAGCCTTGATCTCTACGTATGCATTGCATAGTATGCTCTGCATATATAGCAGATTGAGGTTTTGGTATGATCGGAAAATTTGAAGAACTCACTCTACTAGCGCTATTGCGCTCTGGGCCAAATTCCAACGCTGCTAAGGTATACAATGTCCTCGAAGGAGGCGTATCTTCTCCTCCGCCATTTGCTGCGCTTTATACTGCCTTAGACAGAATGGTAAAAAAAGGCATGATTTCCGAGGTGTCTGACACTTCTGACAAGCGTGCTAGACGGCTTTTCACTATAACTGGTGAAGGCCGTCATGCGCTTGACGAGGCACTTACTGCAACGCGTGCTCTCGGCGGGAACGTGTGGGGCACTGAAGTGCTGGGTGGTGCCAATGGCTGATTTTCTCTCAATATTTGAAGGCGCGATTGGTAGCTTAGCTAAAAATACCCCTGAAAATCGGCGCAAGATCTATAAAACAGGCACCGAGGCAGTGGTGTGTCAACTCGACAAAATAAAGCCAAACATAACGAATGAGCTATATCAGAGCCAGCTGTTTAAACTGGAAACTGCAATACGGCAGTGTGAACTGAAATATACTAAAGATGCACCCAGTTCCGTGACGTTGTTGTTTGATATTGATCCTGAAAAGCATGTTGTATTCAGTGGGTACGGCCCAAATTTTTCTGACTCGAACCAGACAACTAAGGCTATGAAACGGAGTGCGTACTTCGTTGAGTTGACTTTGCCATCTGATATAAGCTCAGATTTCATCAACAACATGGAAGATATATTTCTAGAGCGCTGGGTGCCTAGGTACGGACTGCGGCGTGCTCGTTGGATTTGGCATACACAATGCTATGGCTTTATTATTAGAAATTGGTTTGAGCATATTTTGCTGATTGCAGAGCGTGTGATGAAGCTCAAAAGTGGTTCATCCTGACCTGACATCTAAACAAGCAGCAAATCCACAAAATGCCTCAAAACAAAAAAACCGCCGGAGGAGGGCGGTTTTTTCGTTTGCGGGTATGCTTGGGAGGATATCAGGCTGTTTCGAGATATTCGGTCGCGCCATCCGGCTCGCGCAGAACATAGCCACGGCCCCAGACCGTTTCGATGTAGTTTGCGCCGCCAGCGGCATTGGCCAGCTTCTTGCGCAGCTTGCAGATGAAGACGTCGATGATCTTCAGTTCCGGCTCGTCCATACCGCCATAGAGGTGGTTGAGGAACATTTCCTTGGTGAGCGTGGTGCCCTTGCGGAGCGAAAGCAGCTCCAGCATCTGGTATTCCTTGCCCGTGAGGTGAACGCGCTGGCCGCCGACTTCAACGGTCTTGGCATCCAGGTTCACGATCAGCTCGCCGGTGGAGATAACCGACTGGGCATGGCCCTTGGAGCGACGAACAATGGCGTGAATACGGGCGACAAGCTCATCCTTGTGGAAAGGCTTGGTCATGTAATCGTCTGCGCCGAAACCGAGGCCGCGAACCTTGTCTTCAATACCGGCCATGCCGGAGAGAATGAGGATCGGCGTCTTGACCTTGGAGAGGCGAAGCGTTCTCAGCACCTCGTAACCCGACATGTCGGGAAGGTTGAGGTCGAGCAGAATAATGTCGTAATCGTAGAGCTTTCCAAGGTCCACGCCTTCCTCACCGAGGTCGGTCGTATAGACGTTGAAACTTTCAGACTTCAACATCAGCTCAATGCTCTGAGCTGTCGCGCTGTCGTCTTCGATGAGTAGAACCCGCATAATTATCCCCTTTGCCGCCCGCGGAAGGTAAATGATTGCCCTTTGCGCGATACGGATCCAGTCGTTGCCTGATTTGCAGGCTGCCACCAAATGGTTAACAAATTCTAATTACCTTTGGCAAGGTGTGCAGAATTTATTAAATAATGGCTCCAGTCTACTGTTATTCAACGCGAATCCGCATCACCAAACTTGAATCATAACGTGAACAAATCCCGCTAAGTGACTCAATCGACTCTTACATTGTCGTGCCCGTGTTTTTTCGGGCTTGGCATTTACCGACCTTTAAATGATCTGCCTTATCATTAACGATGCCCGTAAACGAAAGGTTAACGACGCCATTTTTTTATTAACGTCGGGTAACTTTTCAGAATCATTCCGGCACAGCCGGGGTGAAGGGTCGGTTCCAGTTTTGACCGGGGTCTCGCTATCCACGGAGTATTGCGTATGAAGTCGCGTGACAGCCTAGTTCGCCTGAAGGAATTTCAGGTCAACGAAAAACGTCGTCAGTTGCAGCAATTGCAGTCGATGATGTCCGAATTCGAACGAATGGCCAAGGAATTGGTCCATCAGATTTCTCTGGAGGAGAGCAAATCGGGAATTACCGATCCTACGCATTTCGCCTATCCGACCTTTGCGAAAGCAGCCCGCCAGCGTGCGGATAATCTGCAGGTTTCCATTCGTGAATTGAAGATGCAGGAAGAAGCGGCAGAAGCGGTTCTGGAAGAAGTCCAGGCCGAGTACGAACGAGCAGCTGCTCTGGAAAATCGCGACGTTGCGATTCGTGCACGCGCCTGACACATAAAGAAAGAAACGAATCGTCCTCATTGACGGTGGCCAGTGGATCAGGAGGCTGCTTTCAATGACGCGACGCCGTGTCTATTCGCCGTTGTGATCTTTGATCCGCCCGGCGCAATCGTTTCTCAATAACCTACTGACAAAAAGCCGCCCGATGTTCGGGCGGTTTTTTTGTGCCTGTGAGATTTATCGATTATGCTCATTTTCAGAATGATGACATAAGCGGCGGGAATGAAGGGCTGAATGTGATGAGCGAAACTTCAAAACCATTTTCCGCACCAAAAATCACCCGTGGCTCCTGCCTGTGCGGCAACGTGCATTGGGAATTTCGCGGCGAAATCATCGATGCCACCAGCTGCAATTGCACAGCCTGCCGCCGTTATGGTGTGCTTTGGGCCTATGATTATGACGGGCACGGCATTTCCGTAGAAGATCCTAAAGGCCAACTGGTCGGCTACCAGCGCGGATCGAATGTTCTGTCGTTCAATTTCTGCAAGGTCTGCGGCAATCTGGTTTCATGGCGAGGGACCGTGGTGCAGGATGATGGTCGGGTGCGAATTGCCGTTAACCTTCGGCTGGCTGAACCGGATGATGTCGCGCATATACCGGTCGTGCGCTTGGAGGGCCTCCACAGTTTCAAGGATTTGCCGATGGATGGTCGCACCGTGGGTGATATCTGGTACTGATCAGCCCGAAATCACATCCGCCCAATCGGCATGTCGCAATGCCTGCGCCTTGAAGAAAGGACAAAGCGGCATGATTTTCCAGCCACCCTTGCGGGCCTCTTCGACGGCGTGAGCGGCAAGCGCCTGGCCAACGCCTTTACCACGCAGTTCGTCGGGAACACCGGTGTGGTCGATGATGACGAGTGTGGGTGAAACGCGCGAAAACGTCATCTCACCGACATGGCCATCCAGCGTTGCCGCATACCGGCCTTTTGATCCTGTTTCGGATGTGGAAATCTGCATCTGCTCAACTCCGTTTATATTGAGCGGAGTTTATAAGCTTGTCCGAAAAAGAAAATGCGGGGAAGTGTGAACGGTCTGGGCTCAGATTGGATCGTGCGTTGAAAACAAATCAGCGCCACGCATTCCCCGAAATCTTTGAGGAAAGGTGACGCTCGATCTTTGTCGTCGATATCCCCTTTGGAAGGGGAAAGCGCAAACTAGTGGCGGTATTGCTGAATGCGCGTGGTGCGCAGACCTGCAAGGCCGTGGTCACTGATGGAAGACTGCCAGGAGAGGAATTCCTCCACTGTCAGCGTGTAACGTTCGCAGGCTTCCTCGAGGCTCAATAGTCCTCCTCGTACCGCGGCGACAACCTCTGCCTTTCGACGAATGACCCAGCGGCGCGTGTCCGCAGGGGGCAAGTCGGCAATCGTTAGAGGGCTGCCATCGGGGCCGATGACATATTTAACTCGTGGGCGTATCATTTCGGTCATTGGACACTCTACACAAACTCAAGACCATATGCAGACGCACTTTAGGACCGTACCTTTAAAAATTACCTAAGCAGTCAGAGACAATTTATTAAGAATTTGAATGGTTTCGCCTGATTTGTTCGAGCTTTGCTGGATTCTTGTGCCAAAAAGAAAATTCATTTTGTTGTTTTTTGTGCCAACTCTTGTCCGATCAAGTCATTTCCGAATTTCGTAATATTCATCTGTAGTTAGCAATCGGCAGAAACTGGCCTTTGCCAGTATAGCGCCTTGGCCGACTTGGCCGGACTTCATGCGCCTGCCGTTTTCTTGACGAAACGACAGGCGCAAACGGCGATTTAAAGCATCGTCAAGGAGACTTCCGTCTTTCCTGGACCATAGGCCAGCTGGCAGGTGCCGCTATGCGCCAGCGAAATACGGTCATTCTCGGTCAGAGCCGCGATGAAGCTGACGGATTGCAGGCTGTTCGCCGCCGATGTCGTACCGTTCAGCGCCAGTGCACTGGTGGTGCCATTGATCCTGATGCTGACCGTGTGGCCCGATGATGAAACGACGGCAAGCGAAAGAGTGATGAGATAGGTGCCACTTGCCGGCACCTGCAATTCCTTCAGTGTGCCGGTGACGACATTGCCCAGCACAAAGCCGCCTTGCTGGACCGTGAGGTCGGTAAAGCCCGAAACCGATCCGGCGGCATGGGAAACATTGCCCGCTGCGCGTCCCGCCCGCACCAGAGGTCGGGCTGGCATGGACACGACACCGGAACCGGAAATCGACAAGGCCGTGCTCCAGTTTGCGCCATCCGCCGAGGTCTTGATCGAGAAACGGTCGTTTCCGGCCAGCCCCATTTCCGCACGGCCACCCCAGCCGGATTGAAACAGCAGCGACGCCGTATCGCCCGATGTTGCCTTGTTGACTTTCACCTGATGCCCGCCGCCGGAGGGCGCATTGGTAAACAGGCTGGCGGCGGAGGAGACGATCAGCCTGTTTCCCGCATCCGCCGTGGCATTGATACCCAGTTGCTGAAAGGAAGCCGTGTCGGGCAGGGGAGTGTCCTGCCATTCTCCGTCGCGCAGCACTTTTATGCGGCCGGTCTCGGCAAAGCAGGCGCGCCAGCCGTCTCGGGGAGAAATGTAAATCCACGCATCATCCTGGCGGAAGGCAAGGTGGCCTGCCTTTTGCGCCCAGTCTCCCGTGGGACTGGTGGCGATCAGAAAGCAGTCACCGTCTCCGACTGTCTGCGGTGGTGCTGCCACTTCGCTGTGGATGACGAGCTGGGTGATCGCATCCAGCCTTTGCAGGGCTTCGTTATGGGTGACGTGTTTTTGCGCCTGCGATGGCAGAATATAGGGAAGTTCAAGTCTTGATGTCTGTTCAGTCATGGTTCGATCTCCTTTGCGCTGGAGATTGTGCGGCCATGCCGGAGCCCGTGAATGAAAATGCGAAAATAAATTTTAAGGAGCGGCGCCCCAGGCAATGAAATCGGGATTTGCCAGGCCGTCTTGGTCGCCATCATTGAGCTCATAGCGCAACGGCATGCCCGCCATATCGAGCGTTATGCCCCCGGCGGCGCGCAAAACGGCGTCACCTGCTGCGGTGTCCCACATCATGGTCCGGCTGAAGCGCGGGTAAACATCTGCCGCGCCTTCAGCCAGCATGCAGAATTTGAGGGAGGAGCCGATGGAAATGCTGTCGATCAGACCATGTTCTGCCACGAAGGCCTCCGTCTTCGGCGTGCAGTGCGAGCGGCTGATGACGGCAATCGGAATGGTCGGCTTGGCGCGGCAGCGCACCTTGCGCGCCTCTGTCTGCTCGAACTCATCCGAAACCTGTACCTTGCAGGCCACATTGCCATCGCCTGTCCACAGCACTTTGAGCGCCGGTGCATAGACCACGCCGAGAACCGGCGCACCGTTGCGGACGAGCGCGATGTTGACGGTGAAATCCTGCTTGCCAGAAATGAATTCCTTGGTGCCATCAAGCGGGTCGACCAGAAAAAATTCGTCGCCTGCCTCTGGCACGATGCCGTTGGCGGCAGCTTCTTCGGCAATGACGGGGATATGAGGAAAATGCTCGGCCAGCGCATCCAGTATGATCGTCTCGGCGCGCTGGTCCGCCTCGGTGACGGGGGAGCAGTCATTCTTGTAGGTCACATGCGGACCGGCGTCGTGGACCGACATGATCTCTCTGCCCGCCTTCAACGTGGCCGCTGTTAATATTTCGAGCATCGAAGTCCCTTTTGCCGGTGGCCGGACGCGTCGTTCCGACGAAAACGACATAAGCTTTCAAAGCGCAATTTACAACGCAACCGGTTTCTGGCGCAGGCATGAAAATAGAGGGCGCTTGGCAGGATTTTGCGATGATGAGGCGCTTTTTGTGGCAGTTTCTGCCAAAATTATGATCGTTGTGAGTGCTGAGGAAGCATTCAATGTGGAAATTCCAAATAAAAAGCTGTTTTACAGATTTTTGACTTCACATTTCGCCTGAACGCGATATGGATTTCAACCAAGGGGGACAAAAAATGCAGCCCCCGGAATCAACATAAACGAGACCTGTTCCGTTGAGAGTAGGTCCGGGGGAAAGATATGGAGTACTTTATCCAGCAGCTCATAAACGGGCTGACTCTTGGATCGATCTATGGCCTTATCGCTATTGGCTATACGATGGTTTACGGCATTATCGGCATGATCAACTTCGCCCATGGCGATATTTTCATGCTCGGCGGCTTCGCTGCCCTGATCGTCTTCCTTATTCTCACATCGTTTTTTGCAGGCATTCCCGTCGCGATTCTGCTTCTGGTGATGATGGTCGTCGCCATGCTGATGACCGGCCTGTGGAACTGGGCAATCGAGCGCGTGGCCTACCGCCCTCTGCGCGGCTCTTTCCGCCTTGCGCCGCTGATTACGGCTATCGGCATGTCGATTGCGCTGTCCAACTTCATTCAGGTGACGCAGGGCCCGCGCAACAAGCCGATCCCGACGCTTGTAACGGAAGTGTACCATTTCGGCGCCATCACCATTTCGCTGAAGCAGCTATTGATCGTGGTGATCACCTCGGTTTTGCTGCTCGCCTTCTGGTATATCGTCAACAAGACGCCGCTTGGCCGCGCACAGCGCGCAACCGAGCAGGACCGCAAGATGGCGGCTCTTCTGGGTGTTGACGTCGATCGCACGATTTCCATCACCTTCGTCATGGGTGCTACGCTGGCTGCCGTCGCAGGCTCCATGTATCTGATGTATTACGGTGTTGCCTCGTTCAACGACGGCTTCATTCCGGGCGTCAAGGCTTTCACAGCTGCTGTTCTGGGCGGCATTGGTTCGCTTCCGGGTGCGGTGCTGGGTGGTTTGCTCATCGGCCTCATTGAAAGCCTTTGGTCTGCCTATTTCTCCATTGCCTACAAGGATGTTGCAGCCTTCGGAATTCTCGCTTTCGTGTTGATTTTCAAGCCGACCGGTATTCTGGGCCGTCCGGAAGTCGAGAAGGTTTAAGATCATGGCAAATATCGCTTCCGAAAACGGAACGTCCGGCCCGAGCCTGATGGCGCAGGCTGTGAAGGAAGGTATCTTCGCAGGCCTCGTGTCGCTGGGAATGTTCATTCTCTATGTCGGCATCGTCACCTATCAGGACATCAACAACCAGCTGATCTGGGGCACGCGCTGGGGCCTTCTGGCCATCTTCGTTGGCATCGCCGCCGTTGGCCGCTTCCTCGTCGTCGGCTTCATCCGCCCGCATCTCAACCGTCGCAAGCTGGCGAAAGCCAAGTCCGGCGTACTGGAGATTTCCGAAGACAAGGGCTTCTTCCACAAGCATTTTCTCAAGATCGCGCTCATCTTCCTGCTGATCTATCCCGGCATTGCCGTCGGTCTCTTCGGTTTTCAGGGATCGCTGAAGCTGGTGGACAATTTCGGCATCCAGATCCTCATCTATGTGATGCTGGCCTGGGGTCTGAACATTGTGGTCGGTCTCGCTGGCCTGCTCGATCTGGGTTACGTCGCCTTCTATGCGGTCGGCGCTTACTCCTACGCTCTCCTGTCCAGCCATTTCGGATTGTCCTTCTGGGTTCTGCTGCCCATGGCCGGTATTCTGGCTGCTTTCTGGGGCATCATTCTCGGCTTCCCGGTTCTGCGCCTGCGCGGTGACTATCTCGCCATCGTGACGCTTGCCTTCGGTGAGATCATTCGTCTGGTTCTTCTGAACTGGACCGATGTGACCAGGGGCACTTTCGGTATCTCGGGTATCGCCAAGGCATCCATCTTCGGCATCTGGTCGTTTGATGTCGGTGCGCCGAACAATTTTGCCAAGGTCTTTGGCCTGCCCATGTCCTCGGCCTATTACAAGATCTTCCTTTTCTACGTCATTCTGCTGCTCTGCATGCTCACGGCCTATGTGACCATCAAGCTGCGCCGCATGCCGATTGGCCGTGCCTGGGAAGCCCTTCGTGAAGACGAAATCGCCTGCCGTTCGCTCGGTATCGATACGGTCAAGACCAAGCTCACCGCCTTTGCAACGGGTGCGATGTTCGGTGGTTTTGCTGGCTCGTTCTTTGCCGCGCGTCAGGGCTTCGTTTCGCCAGAAAGCTTCGTGTTCCTGGAATCGGCGGTCATTCTTGCCATCGTCGTTCTCGGCGGCATGGGGTCGCTGACGGGCATTGCCATTGCGGCGGTCGTCATGGTCGGTGGTACGGAACTGCTGCGCGAGATGGAATTCCTCAAGCACATCTTCGGCCCTGATTTCACGCCGGAACTCTACCGCATGCTGCTGTTCGGCCTGGCGATGGTCATCGTCATGCTGTTCAAACCACGCGGTTTCGTCGGTTCGCGTGAACCCACGGCCTTCCTGAAAGAGCGTAAAGCCGTCTCCGGCAGCTTCACCAAGGAAGGTCACGGCTGATGGCTTCCGGAAACAGTGCAATGACAAAAGACACCATTCTCAAGGTCGAACACCTGTCTATGAAGTTCGGCGGCCTGATGGCCATCAACGACTTCTCCTTCGAGGCCAGACGCGGTGAGATCACCGCGCTGATCGGCCCCAACGGTGCGGGCAAGACGACCGTGTTCAACTGCATCACCGGCTTTTACAAGCCGACGATGGGCATGATCACCATGCGGCGTAAGACGGGCGAGGAGCATCTGCTCGAGCGTCTGCCGGATTTCGAGATCACCAAGAAAGCCAAGGTCGCGCGTACTTTCCAGAACATCCGGTTGTTTTCCGGCCTGACGGTTCTCGAAAACCTGCTGGTTGCCCAGCACAACACGCTGATGAAGGCGTCCGGCTACACGATCCTCGGTCTTTTGGGCCTGCCGACCTACAGCAATGCAGCGGCAGCGGCCATCGAGAAGGCCAAATACTGGCTGGACAAGGCCGATCTGACGGAACGTGCCGACGATCCCGCAGGTGATCTTCCCTATGGCGCGCAGCGTCGTCTGGAAATCGCCCGCGCCATGTGCACGGAGCCGGAACTTCTGTGCCTGGACGAGCCTGCTGCAGGTCTCAACCCGAAGGAATCGCTGGCGCTCAACAATCTGTTGCGCGGCATTCGCGCCGAAGGCACGTCGCTGCTTCTCATCGAGCATGACATGTCTGTTGTCATGGAGATTTCCGACCATGTCGTGGTTCTCGAATATGGCCAGAAGATTTCCGATGGCACGCCTGACCATGTGAAGAACGACCCTAAGGTCATCGCCGCCTATCTGGGTGTCGAGGATGATGAAGTGGAAGACGTAATTGCAGAAGAACTTGGGGGGACAATTTGATGTCCGGTGAACCCCTTCTCAAAGTCCAGGGCGTAGAAACCTATTACGGCAACATCCGCGCATTGGCTGGCGTCGATGTCGAAGTCAACAAGGGCGAAATCGTCAGCCTTATCGGCGCTAATGGTGCTGGCAAATCGACGCTGATGATGACGATCTGCGGCAGCCCGCAGGCCCGTACCGGTTCGGTGATCTTCGATGGCGAAGACATCACGAAGGTGCCGACGCATCTCATCGCCCGTCGCCGCATTGCGCAATCGCCTGAAGGCCGTCGCATTTTTCCGCGCATGACCGTTCTGGAAAACCTCCAGATGGGCGCCAATCTCGACAATCTGAAATACTTCAAGGAAGACGTCGAGAAAATCTTCACGATGTTCCCGCGTCTGAAGGAACGTCAGAGCCAGCGCGGCGGCACGCTTTCGGGTGGTGAACAGCAGATGCTGTCCATTGGCCGCGCGCTGATGTCGCGTCCCAAGCTGCTTCTGTTGGATGAGCCGTCGCTTGGTCTCGCACCTCTGATCGTCAAGGGCATTTTCGAGGCGATCAAGACGCTGAACAAGGAAGAGGGGCTGACCGTCTTCCTCGTGGAGCAGAATGCCTTTGCGGCGCTGAAGCTTTCCGACCGCGCCTATGTCATGGTCAACGGCAAGGTCACGATGAGCGGTTCCGGCAAGGAATTGCTGGCCAACCCGGAGGTGCGCGCTGCCTATCTCGAAGGCGGTCGTCACTAGGAACATCGGTGCCTGCCACTCGGCAGGCGCTGGTTAACGGCCGGTTCTGTCACTGCGACGGGCCTGCTGGGTCAACATAACAATAAAGCCTGCCGGCAAACGGCGGGCGAGAAATCAAAGGCAGGTCCCGCGGCAAAAAAGCCAAGGGCGCTGATGGGGAAAAAGATGCAGGGACTTTTTTTCGAAAGTGACAGCGGCGTTCGCTACGTGTTGCGTGGGCTGGTTGTGCTTCTCGGGTTCTGGACGGCATGGCGCACCGGCAAGTCCGTGGCCGATGGCTGGGGTGAATATCCAAGGGTGGTCATCTACACGCTGCTTCTGGGCGTCGTGATGCGCTTTTTGCACTATGCGCTGTTTGCCGGGCCAATGCTGGACGGCTTTTATTACCTGATGGATGTGGTCGTTCTGCTGGTTTTCTCGACTGTCGGTTTCCGCATGCGCCGGACCAGCCAGATGGTCGATAACTACTACTGGCTCTACGACCGAACTTCATCATTTTCTTATAAGAAGAAAGATTGACAGCGGCGTTTTTCTGAATTCAGAATACCCGCAAGAGTGGAACAGCCTGAGCAGTTAAGGTGGGTGCTGAGCAGGCAGGGATAATCAACCCAACCAATGGAACTGGGAGTAATATAATGAAGAAGTCTCTTCTTTCCGCAGTTGCGCTGACCGCAATGGTCGCCTTCAGTGGTTCTGCCTGGGCTGACATTCTCGTCGGCGTCGGCGGCCCGCTGACCGGCCCGAATGCGGCTTTCGGCGCACAGCTCCAGAAGGGTGCTGAACAGGCTGCGGCAGACATCAATGCTGCAGGCGGCATCAATGGCGAAAAGATCAAGATCGTGCTGGGCGACGACGTGTCCGACCCTAAGCAGGGCATCTCGGTTGCCAATAAGTTCGTTGCTGATGGCGTCAAGTTCGTTGTCGGTCACTTCAACTCCGGCGTTTCCATTCCGGCGTCTGAAGTCTACGCGGAAAACGGCATTCTCGAAATTACGCCTGCTGCGACCAACCCTGTCTTCACCGAGCGCGGCCTGTGGAACACGTTCCGTACCTGCGGTCGTGACGACCAGCAGGGCAGCATTGCCGGCAAGTATCTCGCAGATCACTTCAAGGACGCGAAGATTGCCGTCATTCATGACAAGACGCCTTACGGTCAGGGTCTTGCCGATGAAACCAAGAAGGCGCTCAACGCTGCTGGCCTGAAAGAAGCCATCTACGAAGGCGTTAACGTTGGCGACAAGGACTTCTCGGCCCTCATCGCAAAGATGAAGGAAGCTGGCGTCTCGGTCATCTACTGGGGTGGTCTCCACACCGAAGCCGGTCTCATCATCCGTCAGGCTGCTGACCAGGGTCTGAAGGCCAAGCTCGTTTCCGGTGACGGTATCGTTTCCAACGAACTGGCTTCCATCGCTGGCGACGCTGTTGAAGGCACGCTGAACACCTTTGGTCCTGATCCAACCGTCAACCCTGCCAACAAGGACCTCGTTGCGAAGTTCAAGGCAGCAGGCTTCAACCCTGAAGCTTACACGCTCTACTCCTACGCAGCCGTGCAGACCATCGCCGGCGCTGCAAAGGATGCAGCCTCGCTCGACCCAGAAAAAGTCGCTGCTGCGATGAAGAAGGGCAAGTTCTCCACCGTTCTCGGCGAAATCTCCTTCGACGAAAAGGGCGACCCGAAGCTTCCAGGTTACGTCATGTACGAGTGGAAGAAAGGCCCAGACGGCAAGTACAGCTACTTCCAGCAGGGCAGCTAAGCCTCAAGCGGAATTGCACCAGAAAGCCCGGCAGCGATGCCGGGCTTTTTTCGTTTTAAGTTTGGTTGTTTTGCAATTGCCATAATGGAGCCAACAAGGCAGAGAAGATCGACAGCTCGCGAAAATTGCAAACAGAGGTAGCAATGGCGGTAAAGCGGTTTGTTCTCTGGTTCCTCGTTCTTGTCGTCCTCGCCGGTGCCTTGGCGGGCATGCACCTATTCAGCAAATCCCGCACCAGCCAATTGTTCGGCGACATCATCGCGAGGGTGGAAACCGACAAACCTGTTGTGGCGCTGACCTTCGATGACGGCCCGTCACCGCGCTTCACGCAGGACGTCTTGAACATTCTGAGAGACCGCAATGTCACGGCGACGTTTTTCCTGACCGGCAAGGAGATCGAGGAAAACCTGCCGCTGGCACGATTGGTCATCGCTGCTGGCCATGAGATCGGCAACCATTCCTATTCGCATTCCAGCATGGCCTGGATGGGATCGACGCGGGTGAAGGAGGAGATCGAGCGGACCGATGTGGCTATCCGGGCCGCAGGCTATCAGGGTGAAATCCTGTTTCGTCCACCCTATGGCAAAAAGCTCGTGACCCTGCCGTGGTATCTTTCGCAGCATGATCGAAAAACCATCATGTGGGATGTCGAGCCGGAATCATTTCCCGAAGTGGCCGATAATGCCGAGGCGATGACGCGATATGTCCTCGATAACGCCAGAAGCGGATCGATCATCATCCTGCATGTGATGTATCGCAGCCGCGACGTGTCGCGTCAGGCTCTGCCGCAGATCATTGATGGCCTGCGTCAACGCGGCTTCGAATTCGTCACTGTGTCACAGCTTTTGCAGAATGGCTCGCTCAATCCAGACGGTTCAAAATGAAATCGGCGCGTTCTCGCACGCTCAGTTTCAGCAATATGATGGTTTCATAACCAAGATCGCTGTAATCGCGAAGCAGGCGTTCATATTCTTCGATAGCTGCTGCGAGATCATGCTGCCGCTCTCCATCCGTCACATAGATTTCCGGCCATGGCGGCGTCAGAAAGACAAGGGGATTGTAGCGATGCTTCTGCTTCAGCTCGTGAAGAAAGCCATCGCCGCAAACATGGTGAAGCGCAGAAGCCGCATCGATGATGCCACGATCAAAGAAGACCCTGCCGCTGTCAGGCGCATTATCCAGATCTGCCAGCGCCATGGCTACCGCGCGGCGGGCGAAGGCTTCCATATCGACCCATGGAAGGGCCGTTCCTTGCTGCTCTGTTTCCTGTCTGACGATACGCCGTCCCGGTTCCTCGACCGTGGCGTAACCACGCTTCGCAAGTTCGTCCAGCAGGGTGGATTTGCCGCCGCCAGAGCAGCCGGACAGGACGATCAGGTTATTCGTTTCTTCGCTAATATTCATTCTCCTATGTCGCTGGAAGGGCTGCGCTTTTTTGGATGAGCAACATTACGCAGGTTTAATCTTTTTCGCGGGAACCAGTGGCAGGATCGAACGTTTGTTCGCAACCTAACAATGAGGTCTCGCCATGAAAACACTTCTCATCTCTTCTTTGATTGCAGTTTCTTCCGTCTTCGTTTTTTCGGCCCCGTCCTATGCTGATACCGTGACAGTCACCACTACGCAGAAGGTTCGTACGCCGATGCGCGAAGAGTATCGTCCTCGTCATCACCGCGTTGCCCGCGATTGTTTCGTGAAGAAGGTTCGCACGCACCATCACGGTCGTGTCGTCATCAAGGAAACGCGCGTCTGCCGTTAATCCGCTGATACAGTCGTTTGACAGACGGGTGCAGATTCTGCGCCCGTTTTGTTATGCGTCGTGCAGAATATGGGCGGCTTTGACGGCTGCTGAAGCGCGGTTTTCCACGCCGAGTTTGACGTAAATCTGCTCCAGATGCTTGTTCACGGTGCGGGCGGAGAGCCCCAGAATATCTCCGATGTCCCGGTTGGACTTGCCCTTGGCGATCCACAGCAACACTTCCGATTCACGGATCGTCAGAGCAAAATGCTGGCGCAGCAGCGCATCGGCTGGTTTGTCGCTGGCCGCCGTCAGCCGGAACAGATGCTCGTCCGGCCCCATCGCGCCGAGAAACGTCAGTTGCAGCGTTGCCCGGTCTGCCTGCTGAATGGTCAGCGGTGCATCCCGAGCCAAGTCGTTTCCTCGATTGGCGAGCCACCCCGCAATATGCTGCGTGACGATCTCCAGCCCGTCATCGCGACCGGTCGCAGCATTGACCAGCCGTGTTGCCTGTGGGGTCGACCAGTGAATGGCACCGTTGGCCCGCACCGCCAGCAGGTGGCGACCTGCGGCATCCAGCGCAACCCGCGCACTTTGGGCAGAACGTGCATTCGATAGATGCACGCGAATGCGGGCGCGCAACTCATCGATATTGATCGGCTTTGTCAGATAATCGACACCGCCGGCTTCCAGCGCCCGCACCACATGTTCCGTCTCGGTCAGCCCGGTCATGAAGATCACCGGCACCTGCGTGACGGCAGCGTTGGATTTCAGTCGCGTGCAGGTTTCGAAACCATCCATGGATGGCATAACGGCATCAAGCAGGATGATATCGGGGGTGATGCGCTCCGCGATGTTGAGGGCTGATTGGCCGGAGGTGGCGATCAGAACGGAAAAGCCGGACTGCTCCAGCGCATCGGTCAGAAAGCCCAGCGCGTCCGGGCTGTCATCCACCAGTAGCACGATATCCTTCGCTAGCGCGGCAGACGGGACGCTCATGGCTGACGCTCCTTTTTGATGCTGGGCTGGTTCTCAAAACGGCTGAGAAAGGCGGCGTAGCCCGCCATGTCGAAGGACTGCACGTAACCTGTCAGTTCTTCGGTGAAGGCCAGATTTTCAGATGTGCGGGCGAGATCGGCAAGCTTTGCCTCGATGCCTCTGATATAGCCGATTTCACCCAACTGCTGCAAATCCTTGATGTGCGATGGCCCCGGCGTGGTGATTTCGGCCTTGGCTGGCGTGGGCAGGGCACGGGCATCCGTATCATAAACCCATGTCAGGCCCAGATGCACGGCGAGCTTGTCGCACAGGCGGCGGATATCGACCGGCTTGGCAATCGTGTCGTTGTGATTGTCCTCTCCTGCGCCAGCAATCGAGCCATCGCCAATATTGGCCGAGAGCATGATGAGAGGCGCTATCTGGCCTGCCTCGCGCAGCTTCGTCACCAGTTGCCAGCCGCTCATGCCGGGCATGGAAATGTCGATGAGGAACAGATCGGGTTTGACACCTTCGATCAGTGTCAGGCAATCCGGGCCGCTCTGGGCCGTCAGCACAACGAAATCGAGCGGGCCAAGCACCTCGCGCATCAATTCGCGGTGGTCCTCATTATCGTCAACCACAACGATGGTGCGGCGCGGGCCTGAATAGGAGACGATGGTTTTTTCCGGCGCGGGTGCTGTGCTGGGGCGATCCACCGCCGAGAGCATGAGCCGCACCTTGAAGGTCGACCCCTTGTCTTTTTCGCTGACCACGGAAATTTCGCCGCCCAGCGTGTTGGTCAAAAGCTGGGTGATGGTGAGCCCGAGGCCAAGGCCGGGCATGGGGCGAATGCTTTCTGCCTCGCCGCGCTGAAACGGTTCGTAAATGCGGTTCAAATCCTTCTCGGCAATGCCGCGCCCCTTATCGCAAATGGTAAAGGTCGCGACCTGGCTGCGATAGGCGACATCGAACCGCACTTGCCCTGCATCGGTGAATTTGATGGCGTTGGACAGAAGATTGACGAGGATCTGGCGCAGGCGCTTTTCGTCGGTGCGGACATATTGCGGCAGCGCGCGGGTGCGCTCATGCAGCAGCTCCAGCCCCTTTGCCTGCGCCTGCGGGCGGAAGAGATCGATGATCTGGTCGAGAAAATCCTGAATGTTGATTTCGTTGGAATAGACCTGCAAGCGGCCCGCTTCGATCTTGGAAATATCCAGCAATCCATCAATCAGCCCTGAGAGGTGATCTGCGGAGCGGCGGATGACCTTGATGGCAGATTGGCGCGGCTGCGGGATGGTGTCGTCTCGCTCAAGGATCTGCGCATAGCCGAGAACGGCATTCAGCGGCGTGCGCAACTCATGACTAAGGCCGACGACGTAACGGCTTTTCGCGCGGTTGGCAGCTTCCGCCGTGTCCTTGGCGTTCTGCAACGCCGCATCCGTCTTTTTGTGGGCGGCGATCTCCTTCAGCAGAAGAGTATTCTGGCGCGACGATTCTTCCTCCGCCACCACGCGGCTGTCATGGGCGAGAACCAGAAACCAGCAGACGATGCCCGCGATGACGGCAAAGACGAAGAAGACCGCAAGGATCGTGCGGTTCACCACATCCACAGTGGCGGGGGAGGAGGTGCCCACCTGATGGGCAATCAGGGCTAGCGTTGCGCCCAAAACGATGATGGCCAGCGCCGCCGACATGGCGTAGCGCCCCAGCCGGGTGGCGAGCCGGGCCACCAGATCATTCGGCAAGAAGGTACGCGCGACGGTGGCGACCTGATAGTTCAGCTTGGCCTTGGGCTTGCACATATCATGGCAGCGGCTGTCCAGCGAGCAGCAGAGAGAACAGATGGGCGCAGCATAGGCGGGGCACCATGCCATGTCTTCCGGCTCGAACGGATGTTCGCAGATGGAGCAGGTGATGCTGCTTTCCAGTTTCCACTTCTGTCGCGGTTTGCGCGCAAGGTAGAATTTACCCTTCGTACCCCAGGCAATCAGCGGCGATACCGTAAACGCAACGATGAGGGTAAGGTAGGGCGCAAGCGAAGCGGCCAGCGTACCGAACAGGCCGAAATGGGCCGTCAGCGCGATGGTTGCCGATAGCGCCATTGTGCCGACGCCGACGGGGTTGATGTCGTAGAGATGCGTACGCTTGAACTCGATGCCCGGCGGCGCAAGGCCGAGCGGCTTGTTGATGAAGAGATCGGCTGAGATGGTGCACAGCCACGCCATGGCGACAATGGAAAAGATGCCGAGTGTTTCTTCCAAGAGCCGATAGATGCCGAGTTCCATCAGCAGCAGCGCGATCAGAACGTTGAAGACGAGCCAGACGACGCGGCCCGGGTGGCTGTGGGTGAGGCGTGAGAAGAAGTTCGACCACGCCAGTGACCCGGCATAGGCGTTCATGACGTTGATCTTGAGTTGCGAGACGACGACGAAGGCCACCATCAGCAACAAGGCGGCGTTTTCGTTGGGGATCATATAGCCGAAGGCGGTGAGATACATTTGCGAGGGGTCGGCCGCGCGGTCTACGGGAACGCCGGAGCTGAAGGTCAGCACCACAAGGAAGGAGCCAGCCAGCAGTTTCGGCACGCCGACCAGAACCCAGCCTGCACCGGCCAGAAACACGGCAAAGCGATGCCGCAGTTTCAGCTTGCCATCGGCAGGCAGAAAGCGAAGGAAATCCACCTGCTCACCGATCTGCGACATCAGCGCCAGAATGACGGCAGACGCAGCGCCGAACTCGATGAGGTTGAAATCCGCTGTCGTCCCCGGCGGGCCGGAGGCGTGGTGAATACCGGCGAAAGCGCGCCACAGATCGAATTTGCCCCAGTCCATAAAGGCGATGAAGATGAAGGGCAGGATGTTGAGAATGATCCAGAAAGGCTGAGTGATGATCTGGAAGCGGCTGATCAGCCGCACGCCGTGGGTGACGAGCGGAATGACCATGACGGCGGAGATGATGTAGCCAATCCACAAGGGAATGCCGAGCGCCAGCTCCAGCGCGCCGGACATGATCGATGCCTCGATGGCAAAGAGCATGAAAGTAAAGGCGGCGTAGATGAGCGAGGTGATGGTGGAGCCGATATAGCCGAAGCTCGCTCCACGCGTTAGAAGGTCGATATCGACGCCGTAGCGGATGGCATAACGGCTGATCGGCACACCCACCGCCAGCATGACGGTGGCGGCGACGAGGATGGCGAAGAAGGCATTCGTGGTGCCATAGGACAACGTAATCGCGCCGCCGATAGCTTCCAGCGCCAGAAACGATATAGCGCCGATGGCGGTGTGGGAAATGCGGCTGGAGGAAAACTGCCGGGCGCTTTTGGCAGTAAAGCGCAGCGCATAATCTTCCAGCGTCTGGTTGGCGACCCAACGGTTATATTCGCGCCTGACGGGGATGATGCGTTGCCGTGCGGCCATGCCTAAAAACCAGCGCCTTTTTGGGTGTGATGCTCAATTGTGCAGTTTCGAGCCAAAGACCTTTGTTTGCAAGGAAAATACGGCAGTCTCCGTCTCAAAGACGCACTGACATGCCGCCATCCACAGTCAGGACATGGCCATTGACGAAGGAGGCCGCATCGCTGGCCAGAAACAGTGCTGCGCCAGCGATTTCATCCGGCTTTCCCCAGCGCTCCAGGGGAACACGCATCTTGGCGAAAGCCAGCATGTCCGGGTCTTCGGCAAGGGCGGCGTTGGTTTCCGTGGCGAACATGCCGGGCGCGATGGCGTTGCTGGTAATACCACGCGCGCCATATTCAACGGCAATGCTGCGCATCAATCCGGTTAGTCCCTGTTTTGCGACGGGGTAGATCGCATCGCCCGGTCGCACCACATGGCCGAGAATGGAGGTGATGGTGATGATGCGCCCGTAACCATTTGCGTTCATGGCTTCTGCTGCATCTCGCGACAGGCAGATGGAAGAGGTGAGGTCGGTGCGGATGAGATCCAGGACGTCATCGTCTTGGAAGTCACAGAGTGGGCGGCGGTCTCGTGCGCCGACATTGTTGACGAGAATATCGAGGTGCCCGGCCTCTTTCATGATGTAGCGAACGAGGCTGCTGCCAGCGGCAGTGTCCGCTATATCGAATGCGGCGTAGTCAGCTTTTCCGCCTGCGTTGCGAAGGGTGTCGACCGATGCTTGCAGCGTCTCGGCGTTACGTCCGGTCAACCAGACATGCGCACCCGCCTCGGTGAAGGCCTTGGCGATTTCAAAGCCGAGACCGCGCCCGCTGCCGGTGATGATGGCCGTGCGGTTTTCCAGAGAGAATTTTTGGAGAATGCCCATCGCTCACCATCCTGTTTTGATTGGTTCATCAGCGCGAAGAATACGCGGCGTGAAGAGGAGGGAGAAAGGTCAACTGAGAGACCAGCGGTTCGCAAGTGGGGACTCTGGACAGAAAAATGGCGTCGCCCGGATCGAGCGACGCCATTTCAAATATTAGGCAGCAGCCGACTTTGCGAGCGGCACTTCTGCAATCGTCTTCAGAACGACGGAGGCGATCTGGTAAGGGCAGCCCTGGGAGTTCGGACGACGGTCTTCGAGGTAGCCCTTGTAGCCGTTGTTGACGAAGGAGTGCGGAACACGGATCGACGCGCCACGGTCAGCAATGCCGTAGGAGAACTTGTTCCAAGGCGCTGTTTCGTGCTTGCCGGTCAGGCGCAGATGGTTGTCTGGGCCGTAAACGTCGATGTGCTCTTTCCAGTTCTTTTCGAAAGCACCCATGAGCGCTTCGAAATACTCCTTGCCGCCAACTTCACGCATGAACTTGGTGGAGAAGTTGCAGTGCATGCCGGAGCCGTTCCAGTCGGTGTCGCCGAGTGGCTTGCAATGGAATTCGACGTCGATGCCGTACTTTTCGCAAAGGCGAAGAAGCAGGTAACGCGCGATCCAGATCTGGTCGGCAGCGCTCTTGGAGCCCTTGCCGAAGACCTGGAATTCCCACTGACCCTTGGCCACTTCAGCGTTGATGCCTTCGTGGTTGATGCCGGCTTCGAGGCAGAGGTCCAGGTGCTCTTCAACGATTTCGCGAGCGATGGAGCCGACGTTCTTGTAGCCGACGCCCGTGTAGTATGGGCCCTGCGGAGCTGGGTAACCCTGCTCAGGGAAGCCGAGCGGACGGCCATCTTCGTAGAAGAAGTATTCCTGCTCGAAGCCGAACCATGCGCCTTCGTCGTCAAGGATCGTCGCGCGGCTGTTGGAAGCGTGCGGTGTTACGCCATCCGGCATCATGACTTCGCACATGACGAGTGCGCCGTTGGTGCGGGCCGGGTCTGGGTAAATGGCGACGGGCTTCAGAACGCAATCCGAGCTATGGCCTTCGGCCTGCATAGTGGAGGAGCCATCGAAGCCCCAGAGCGGAAGCTGCTCGAGTGTCGGGAATTCATCGAATTCCTTGATCTGCGTCTTGCCGCGCAGGTTAGCTACCGGCTTGTAACCATCCAGCCAGATGTACTCGAGTTTGAACTTAGTCATTACGAACCTCTCATAGGTTAAGATGCGAAGCCTTGATATCCTTATGCGAGCAAAGCCATCTTTTCAGACCACTCTCTCTTTCAAGTGCTGCCAAGGTAGATGCATTCGCCGTGCCAGTTTGAAAGGTGAGGTCGCTTGCCGCGCTATTTTTTTGGAAGCTGCACCCGGCAAATCTCGAATTTCAATTATTTTAGAAAATTTCAATTTACGAAAAACGCATTGATTTCCGATGCTTTTGTGCGGGCAGGGCCATTTTTCTGATCAAAAATGATGCCGTTTTTGAAAAGGCGCGTATTTTTTCGTTCAAAATTTCGATTTTCACGCTGCAACTGCATAAAGACTGTTCTTTGAACTTATGCTTTGGTGGCTTGCCTAAATTTTAGCCTTTGTGATATTTTTTTAATCAAAAGGGGGTGAAATGAGGCTTGATTTGTATTATATTCGGAACGAAGCAAATGCTTGAGGTATTCAACGAAGAGTAACTGTCATGAGAAGCGAACCGAACATGGAAAGTGCAAAGATTTATCAGTTTCCGGTTGGTGGCCGCGCAGGCTTTAAGGGTTTCCGCAAGGACGCCGTGTCAAAGGTGCAGGCTGTTAGCGCGCAGACGACGTATGTAGACTTCGACAGCTGGTATCATCAGGAAGCGATTTCGGAAAGTTCCGACGCCGATAAGCCGCACAACTGATCGACAGGCACGCCGCAGCACAGCGGCGTCACGCTGTTCCTGTTTCGCCACCCCTCCTACGTCAATTGACGTATACGGTTTCAATCTCGTGAGGCCGATAGTCCCACTCCAGCAGCGGTAACAAAACCGCTGAGCCCACAGAGGCTAAACAGGAGAGGGGTTCTTCCGATGACATTTCAAAAGATGCTGAGTGGCGCTTTGCTTGGCGCGATCATGTCTACCACCGCATTCCACGGTGCCTTTGCCGCTGACGACACCATCAAGGTCGGCGTGCTGCATTCGCTGTCCGGCACGATGGCGATTTCCGAAACGACCCTCAAAGACGCCATGCTGATGCTCATCGACGAGCAGAACAAGAAGGGCGGCGTTCTGGGCAAGAAGCTCGAAGCCGTTGTTGTCGATCCGGCCTCCGACTGGCCGCTGTTTGCTGAAAAGGCACGCCAGCTGATTTCTCAGGATAAGGTCGCCGCCGTCTTCGGTTGCTGGACCTCGTCTTCGCGCAAATCCGTTTTGCCTGTCTTCGAAGAGCTGAACTCCATTCTCTTCTATCCCGTTCAGTATGAGGGTGAAGAATCCTCCCGCAACATTTTCTACACCGGTGCCGCACCAAACCAGCAGGCCATTCCGGCTGTAGATTATCTCGCCGACACCGAAGGCGTCGAGCGCTGGGTTCTGGCCGGTACGGACTATGTCTATCCCCAGACAACCAACAAGATCCTGAAGGCCTACCTGATGTCGAAGGGCGTCAAGGAAGAGGACATCATGATCAACTACACGCCATTCGGCCATTCCGACTGGCAGACAATCGTGTCCGACATCAAGAAATTCGGCTCTGCCGGCAAGAAGACCGCCGTCGTTTCCACCATCAATGGTGATGCCAACGTGCCGTTCTACAAGGAACTGGCAAACCAGGGCGTGAAGGCCGAAGACATTCCGGTTGTTGCCTTCTCGGTGGGCGAAGAAGAACTTGCCGGTCTCGACACCGGCCCGCTGGTCGGCCACCTTGCCGCCTGGAATTACTTCCAGTCCGTCGATGCCCCTGTGAATGCAGAGTTCATCAAGGAATGGCATGCCTTCACCAAGAACGACAAGCGCGTGACCAACGACCCGATGGAAGCCGCCTATATCGGCTTCAACGCATGGGTCAAGGCCGTCGAAGCCGCTGGCACGACGGATACCGACAAGGTGCTGGACTCGATCATCGGCGTTTCCGTGCCGAACCTGTCCGGCGGCTACGCCACTGTCATGCCGAACCACCACATCACCAAGCCGGTGCTGATCGGCGAGATCCAGTCCGACGGCCAGTTCCAGATCGTGCAGCAGACCCCACAGGTCGTGGGCGACGAGTGGTCGGATTATCTGCCGGACTCGAAAGACCTGATCTCCGATTGGCGCAAGCCGATGTCCTGCGGCAACTTCAACGTTGCCACGGGCAAGTGCGGTGGCAAGGGTAGCTGATAGGCGCTCATAGCCAAAACTGAGCAAGGATTACCCCCCTCTGCCCTGCCGGGCATCTCCCCCTCAAGGGGGGAGATCAGCAAGACGCCACGACATTGCGACAACTCGACCGAAGAAATTGCCGGGCGGGTGCCGCAGGTCGATCTCCCCCCTTGTGGGGGAGATGCCCGGCAGGGCAGAGGGGGGGTGAACCACACCCACGGTGCTCGACCGCATGCACTGAAGCATCGTCGCAATGAGGAGCTGACATGACGATCCGATTTCTTCTTCGAGCCATTTTCCTATGGCTGACGCTCGGGATCGCCGCTCCAACCTACGCGCAGCAATCCGATCCTAAACCACTCATCGACGCGCTCGGCACTGCCGATTTCAAACAGGCAGAAGCCTTGATCGGGCAGATTGCGGCGACGGGAGACCCGCGTGTGGTCCCGCCACTGAATGCCTTTGCGGAGGGCGAGCTTTATGTTCGCAAGTCCGACACTCTCGTTTTCATGACCAAGCCTGCCGGTGCCAATTTTACGCTCATCGACCCGCTGACCGGTGAAAGTGTGGGCGAAGCGCCGAAGGCTGTGGTTGCTAAGATTAAGGTCAATAACAATCTGCGCCGCGTCATCCGTGCGGCACTCGGTGGTCTGACGCTGCTCAGCCCGGAAAAATCCGTTCGCCTGTCGGCAGCAGATGCGGTGTTGAAAGCGCCGAGCGCGGAGAACCTGCAATTGCTGGAGACGGCGCTTGCCAAGGAAACCGATGCGCAGGTGCGTGGCCGCATGGAAGAGGCGCGCGCCGTTTCGCTGCTGGCTTCGGATCGGTCGGTCGAGGAAAAGCGCGCCGCCATCGAGACCATCAAGAAGCTCGGCGGGCGGGATGCGATCAGCATTCTCATGGTCGCATCACCGGCGGTCGATGCCAGCCTGAAGCCCGATATTGATGCCGCGATTTCCGGCATTCAAAGCTCGCTTGCGCTGTGGGATTACGCGCAGAACATCTGGTACGGCCTGTCGCTGGGCTCCGTGCTGCTGCTGGCGGCCATCGGCCTCGCCATCACCTTCGGCGTCATGGGCATCATCAACATGGCGCATGGCGAGATGGTCATGATCGGCGCCTACTCCACCTTCATGGTGCAGGAGGTGATCCGCAGTCATTATCCCGGCCTGTTCGACTGGTCGCTGGCCATTGCGCTTCCGGTCGCGTTTCTGGTCACCGCCGCCGTTGGCCTCGTCATGGAGCGCGGCGTCATCCGCTTTCTCTACGGACGGCCGCTGGAAACGCTGCTGGCCACATGGGGTATATCGCTCATCCTGCAGCAGGGCGTACGCTCCATCTTCGGCCCCACCAATCGTGAGGTGGGCAACCCCAGCTGGATGTCCGGGTCTTTCAGCGTCGGCTATATGAACTTCACCTGGAACCGCGTCTGGATCGTCTGCTTCTCGCTTTCCGTCTTCTTTGCCCTGCTTCTTCTGCTCAAGCGCTCGGCCTTCGGTCTGCAAATGCGGGCTGTGACGCAGAACCGGCGCATGGCATCCTCTATGGGTATTCGCACCTCCTGGGTCGATGCCTTCACCTTTGCGCTCGGCTCCGGCGTTGCCGGGCTGGCTGGGGTGGCGCTCAGCCAAATCGACAATGTCTCGCCCAATCTCGGCCAGTCCTACATCATCGACAGTTTCATGGTGGTGGTCTTCGGTGGGGTCGGCAATCTCTGGGGAACGCTGGTTGGAGCGCTCTCGCTCGGCGTGCTCAACAAGTTCCTTGAGCCCACAGTCGGTGCGGTTCTCGGCAAAATCCTCGTTCTCGTTCTTATCATCCTGTTCATTCAGAAGCGGCCACGCGGTCTCTTCGCACTCAAGGGAAGGGCCATCGAAGCATGATTACCGGCTTCCTCCTTCGGGCGCTCGACCGCCGGATTCTCATCGCCATCGGCATCATTTTAGCCATCGCGGTCCTCGTGCCCGCGTCCAACCTGCTGCTTCCCGCAGACAGCGCATTCCGCATACCGACCTACATCATGTCCATGCTGGGCAAGTATCTGTCCTATGCCATTCTGGCGCTGGCGCTTGATCTGGTCTGGGGATATTGCGGCATTCTCTCGCTGGGTCACGCTGCCTTCTTCGCGCTCGGCGGTTATGCCATGGGCATGTATCTGATGCGCCAGATTGGCACGCGTGGTACTTATGGCCACCCCGTTCTGCCTGATTTCATGGTGTTCCTGAACTGGAAGGAACTGCCGTGGTTCTGGCATGGCTTCGATATGTTCTGGTTTGCGATGCTGATGGTGCTCGTCGTGCCGGGCCTGCTGGCTTTCGTGTTCGGCTGGTTTGCCTTTCGCTCCCGCGTCAACGGCGTCTACCTCTCCATCATCACGCAGGCGATGACCTACGCCCTGCTACTGGCCTTTTTCCGCAACGATATGGGTTTTGGCGGCAATAACGGCCTGACGGACTTCAAAGACATTCTCGGCTTTTCCGTGCAGGCGGATGGCACGCGTGCCGTTCTGTTTGCCATGACAGCCATCATGCTGGCGCTGTGCCTGCTGATTGCATCCGGCATCGTCAATTCCAAATTCGGCAAGGTGCTGGTGGGTGTGCGCGATGCGGAAAGCCGCGTGCGGTTTCTGGGTTTCCGGGTGGAAAACATCAAGCTCTTCACCTTCGTCGTTTCGGCCATGATGGCCGGTATTGCCGGTGCGTTGTTCGTGCCGCAGGTCGGCATCATCAACCCCGGCGAATTCTCGCCCGCCAACTCCATCGAGGTCGTCGTCTGGACGGCAGTCGGTGGGCGCGGCACGCTGATCGGGCCGATCCTCGGCGCTATCCTCGTCAATGGCGGCAAGAGCTATTTCACCGGTGCATTCCCCGAGTTCTGGCTGTTTGCACTGGGCGGTCTCTTCATCGCGGTCACGCTGTTCTTCCCCAAGGGCATTGTCGGCACTGCCCAGCATTATCTGGCAGGGCGGCGCGAAAAGCGGGTGGAGGCCTCTAAGGATGCGGCCAAGCGTGCGGAAAATGACGCTGCCGTCAAACCGGCGCAACAGGCTGCGGAGTAACACATATGAACACGATTGCCGAAAACAGAACGAAAAGCCTGCTCTATCTCGACGGCGTTTCCGTTTCTTTCGATGGCTTCAAGGCGTTGAATTCCCTGTCCTTCGTGGTCGAGCCCGGCGAACTGCGCGCCATCATCGGCCCCAATGGTGCGGGCAAGACAACCATGATGGACATCATCACCGGCAAGACCCGGCCAGACACAGGCAAGGTGCTGTTTGAAGACAGCATAGACCTCACCAAAAAGGACGAGGCGGATATCGCCCAGCTCGGCATTGGCCGCAAGTTCCAGAAGCCGACTGTTTTCGAAAGCCATACGGTCTGGGACAATCTGGAACTGGCGCTCAACCGCAAACGCGGTGTCTTCGCCACGCTGTTCTATCGCCTGACGGAAGAGGATAAGGCCCGCATCGAAGAGATTTTGGCCACGGTCCGCCTAAGCTCCCGCCGCAACGATCTGGCCGCCAATCTCTCCCACGGGCAAAAGCAATGGCTGGAAATCGGCATGTTGCTGGCGCAGGAGCCAAAGCTGCTTCTGGTCGATGAGCCGGTGGCAGGCATGACGGATGCGGAGACCGCAGAGACGGCGGTGCTGCTGAAGGAAATAGCCAAGACCCGTTCAGTTGTGGTGGTGGAACACGACATGGGCTTCATCCGCGAGCTGGGCGTCAAGGTGACGTGTCTGGCGGAAGGGTCCGTGCTGGCCGAAGGGTCGATCGATTTCGTGTCGAGCGATCCGAAGGTGATCGAGAATTATCTGGGGCGCTAGAAACAGTGAGGTCTGACTTGCGCCTTTAATCAGAACCGGATTTAAATCATGAAATTTAAAATCTGGAGTTGATTTAATGGCTTTGGTCGGACTTTTGGTGATGGCAATCGGGGGCGCGGCAGTTTGGTATTGGCGGCTGAAGATGATGCGGGAAGCGGGCAGCGAGATCATCGATACGGTCGAGAAAATGCGTGGGGCCTATAAGCGCCGGTCATTTCGCAAGAAGGCCGAAGTCGCACCCATCGCCTCTATTCGTGATCCCGCGATTGCTGCTGTTGCGTTCTTCATGTGCCTCGCAAACGAAAAGCCGATGCATGTGGAAGCGGCAAAATCGGTTGTTCGTGAGAAGATGAAAAACATCATCGCGTCGAAGGACATGGAAGAAGTGATCGTCTTTGGAGAGTGGGCATCGAAGAACGTCGTCAATCCTGAAGACCCAATTCGCCGTTTCCGGGACCTCTGGGCGAACGTGTTGGATTTCGATGAACGACGCCAACTGATCGATATTGCCGAAGAGGTCGCCCAAGTGGGTGGCGAAAAAACCAGTGAGCAGGACTCTGCACTACAGGCACTGAGGCGAACTTTACTGAACTAGAACAGGTGGATAAATGCTAAGCGTCGAAAACATCAATCTCCATTACGGCGCAGCGCAAGCCTTGCGCGGCATTTCGCTGAATGCGGAAATGGGCAAGATCACCTGCGTGCTGGGGCGCAACGGCGTCGGCAAGAGTTCTTTGCTCAGAGCCGTCACAGGTCAGCACCCGCTCAGCGGCGGTACGATCAGTTTTGGCGGTGAGAGCCTCAACGGGCTTGCGCCTTACCAGCGCGCCAAGCGCGGTGTGGGCTATGTGCCGCAGGGGCGTGAGATTTTTCCATTGTTGACGGTTCAGGAAAATCTGCAATCGGGCTATGCGCCGCTGCCGCGCAAGGAACGCTTCATTCCAGATGATATTTTCAGCCTGTTTCCGGTTCTGCAATCCATGCTGTCACGCCGGGGAGGCGACCTCTCGGGCGGGCAGCAGCAGCAACTGGCCATTGGCCGCGCGCTGGTAACACGCCCCAAAATCCTGGTGCTGGACGAACCGACGGAAGGCATTCAGCCATCGATCATCAAGGATATCGGTCGTGCGATTAAATATCTGCGGGACTCGACGGGCATGGCGATCCTGCTCGTTGAACAGTATCTCGACTTCTGCCGCGAGCTTGCTGATTACGTTTATATCATGGACCGAGGCGAGATCGTGCATGAGGGTGCGGCAGAAACGCTGGATACAGTTGAAGCGCGGCGACATTTGACGGTATAATAATACCTTATACTGTCAAATCTACCTCACGAACCGATAAAAATGATGTAATTCGTGACTGATATTACAACGATGCATAGCATTCATGCGTAATTTTAGCGTTTCACTGAGAAAAGACCTGTGTTATTGGCAGCGCAAATGCTGCATGCGAGACACAGTGGTTGAACCATCCGCACGCTGCTTCCGTCGATCCCTTACATTCCACGTAATTTCCGGCATAGTGTGTCGGGAACAGTGCCAATAAAGGCGTGCCGATGAATTTTACGACTGCTGCTGGCCGGTTTTTCCGGTTCGTTCGTCCCGCTCGCGCTCTTGTCGCGGGTTTTGCCATTCTCACAGCAACCAGCGCCGCAGCTTTGGCTTCAACCTGCGGTCAGACAATGGAACCCGGCAGACACGCGTTTTCGCTGATGTCTGAGGGGTCTGAACGCGCGGGCGTTTATTTTGTTCCGTCTTCTTATGACGGAAATAAAAAAATGCCTGTGGTGTTCGATTTTCATGGCAGCAACAGCAATCCGAACGGACAGTTGGATCGCAGCGGCTGGGATAAGGTCGGCGAGCGTGAAGGCATCGTGGTTGTGGCGCTTCAGGGTAGCCTGAACGGCGAACTGCCCGGCACCAATGCCTGGAACGTGCCCGGCGTGACCAAGCGCGAAGGTGGGCTGGATGAGCCCGGCTTCATTCGCGATGCGATTAGCATGGTCAAATCCAAATTCTGTGTGGATGAAGAACGCTTCTACGGTTCCGGTTATTCCGGTGGCGGGCGCATGCTTTCGCAGTTCCTCTGCAATGGCAGCAACGACTTTGCCGCTGCCGGTTTCGTCGCCTCGCTCCGCGCCGGATATCCAGTCGAGACCGAAGGCAAGTGGGCGCCGGATGCGACAAGCTGCACGCCTGCAAAGCCGCTGTCCATCGTTGCCTTCGCCGGTCTCAAAGACCCGGCCAATCCCTATCAGGGTGGCGGCAAGTCTTACTGGCAATATGGCGGGGAAACCGCGCTGAAGCGCTGGGCGGAAATCGATGGCTGCAAGGGCTCGGTCAAGAGCAAGGCGAGCGATAGCTTCACCCTGAATTCCTACGATGTCTGCAAAAGCGGTGCACGCATCCACTCCTATGTCATCGATGCCTGGGACCATGCTTGGCCGCGCGCAACGATGAAGGCGGATGTGGTTGCTTCGGCTGCTGCCATCATCCGCAAGCCTTCGAGCGATACGGCTGGAAAGGTGCAGCAAGCCGTTGAACGCAAGATGCCCACAACGGATACGGTGCAGCGGGTTGATGCGGCTGAAAGAATGTGGGAGTTCTTCCAGAACAAGGAAGGGCAGATGGTTGTCGATGCAACTGCGAAAACCGATTGCTCGGTGAAAGCGGTTCCCGCTTCCGCATCCGCGAAAGCTTCGGAGACGTCGTGCAGCCAGACGAGCAAAGCATCCCTCAACACCGCCCGCAGCGCGCCAGAGGCCGCGGGCGCGTTGTAACCAAAGCGCTGAACGGGCGCAGCCGTCTGGACGAATTGTTTCAGGAAGGCTGCGCCAAGATCAGACTGCCTGATACGTTTTCCAATGAAATGGAAGCCATTCTCATCAACTCTTCCGGCGGATTGACCGGTGGAGACGAGATCGAATGGCAGGCCGTTGCCGGTGCGGGCACCTCGCTCGTCGTTACGACGCAGGCCTGCGAAAAGGTCTACAAAGCCGCCGCTGGCACGACCACCGTCACGGCCCGTGTCGCCGCCGGCCCCAATGCCAGGCTTCACTGGCTGCCGCAGGAAACCATCCTTTTCGACCGCGCCTCGCTCACCCGCAGGCTGGAAGCGGATATCGATGCCTCCGCCGAATTCATTGCCGTGGAAGCCGTTTTGCTCGGTCGTCAGGCGATGGGTGAGGCGATGGAGGAGGGGCTGTTTCGCGACCGCTGGCGCATCCGTCATGGTGGTAAGCTGGTGCACGCGGAAGAACTGCGTCTCGATGGAAAAATTGCTGAGTTGACCAGCGCGGCGCCGGTTCTTTCCGGTCAGGTCGCATTCGCAACACTCCTTTACATCGGCCCGTTGGCGGAGGCGCTTTTGCCTAAAATACGGGCGGTTGCCGGGTTTTCCGGCGGTGCCAGCGAGTGGCAGGGAAAGCTTGTCGTGCGCCTGTCCGCGCCGGATGGATTCACCTTGAGAAAAATGCTGTTTCCGATCATTTCGCTCTTGCGAAATGGCGCGCCAGTGCCGAAAGTCTGGAATCTCTGATGAATGAAACGGGACGACAATGAACCTCACCCCCAGAGAAAAAGACAAGCTTCTGATTTCCATGGCAGCCATGGTGGCGCGTCGCCGTCTGGAGCGGGGCGTCAAGCTCAATTACCCGGAAGCCATTGCCCTGATTACCGATTTCGTCGTCGAAGGCGCGCGCGATGGCCGCGCCGTTTCCGAGCTGATGGAAGCAGGCGCGCATGTCATTTCGCGTGATCAGGTCATGGATGGCATTGCCGAGATGATCCATGACGTGCAGGTGGAAGCAACCTTCCCTGACGGCACCAAGCTGGTGACCGTGCACGAACCCATTCGCTAAAGGAGCGGCATCATGGCCCTTGAACTGCGCCCGAACTGCGAATGCTGCGACAGGGATTTGCCCCCAGACAGTCTCGACGCGATGATGTGTTCCTTCGAATGCACCTATTGCCGCGACTGCGCCACAACGGTGCTGGACGGCACATGCCCCAATTGCGGTGGCGAACTGGTTCGACGTCCCATCCGCCCGGCGGCAAGGCTGGTGAACAACCCGGCTTCTACCAAGCGGGTTTTGAAGGCAGAAGGCTGCACACCCGTCAAAGCGGCGTGACGAAGAGAGGAAAAGATCATGATTCCAGGTGAAGTCATAGCGGTAGACGGTGTGATCGAGCTCAACGCCGGTCAGCCCACCATCACCATCGAGGTGGCCAATACGGGTGACCGGCCCGTTCAGGTCGGCAGCCATTATCACTTTGCCGAAACCAATGCGGCTCTGGATTTCGAGCGCGAGAAGGCGCACGGTATGCGTCTGGATATTCCCGCCGGAACCGCGGTTCGTTTCGAGCCCGGCCAGAAGCGCGAGGTGACGCTGGTGCCGCTTTCCGGCAAGCGGGAAGTCTATGGTTTTCGTAAACTCGTCATGGGGAGGCTTTGACAATGAGTACCGAACATTATCACGGAAGTTGCCAGTGTGGTGCGGTAAGCTTTGAGGTGGATGCCGATCTTGAAAAGTCGGTGACCTGTAATTGCTCCCGCTGCAAACGGCTCGGCTCTGTGCTGGCCTTCGCGCCGAAGGAGAAGTTCACGCTTCTGTCCGGCGAAGATCACCTGAAGGAATATCTCTTCAACAAGAAGCAAATCCACCATCTGTTCTGCGGTGATTGCGGCATTGAAAGCTTTGCTTATGCCAACGGACCGGATGGTACGCCGATGGTGGCGGTGAACGCCAATTGTCTCGATGGTGTCGATCCGCGTGCGCTGACACCGCACGCCCATGATGGCGCAGCCGCCTGATGTGGGGCAGCAGCGTGATGCCACGTTTGTCATGCGGCCTTCTGCTTTTGTACGCGGGCCTGTTTTCGTCTATCGCTCTTCATGACGCCAGGGCGCAGGAAGAGCCGGACTGTGACTCGCCAACGACGCAGGCGGATATGAACGCCTGCGCGGCGATTGAGTATGAAGCGGCTGACAAGGATTTGAATGCCGCCTATCAGCAGGTTCGCAAGAAGATGAGCGCCTGGGACAAGGCCGCTGACGATGACAGCAAGGGCGCAGTCGAGGCGCTGGTTGCTGCTCAGCGCGCCTGGGTCTCCTTCCGCGATGCCAATTGCGAAGCGGCAGGCTTTCAGGCGCGTGGCGGCACCATGGAGCCGATGCTCCTTTCGTCCTGCCTTGCCGATATGAGCACGAAACGCGCCGAAGAACTTCGCGCTCTTGCCGACGGTTTCTGATTGATCGCTGCCTTTGTTTTCTCCGCCTCCCAAGGAGTCTGATTTCCATGCCTTACAAGATTTCCCGCGCAGCCTATGCCAGCATGTTCGGCCCCACCGTGGGCGATAAGGTGCGTCTTGCCGATACCGAACTCTTCATCGAGATCGAGAAGGACTTCACCACCTATGGCGAAGAGGTGAAATTCGGCGGCGGCAAGGTCATTCGTGATGGCATGGGGCAGAGCCAGGCGACGCGGGCTGAGGGCGCTGTCGATACGGTCATCACCAATGTCGTCATTGTCGATCACAGCGGTGTCTACAAGGCGGATGTCGGTTTGAAGGATGGTCGCATTCATGCCATCGGCAAGGCGGGTAATCCCGATACGCAGCCGGGTGTGACCATCATCGTCGGCCCTTCCACGGAAGCGATTGCCGGTGAGGGTAAAATCCTGACCGCTGGCGGGATGGATGCGCATATCCATTTCATCTGCCCGCAGCAGATTGAAGAAGCGCTGATGAGCGGTGTGACCTGCATGCTGGGCGGCGGTTCGGGGCCGGCCCACGGCACACTGGCGACCACCTGCACGGGCGCATGGCACATCGAGCGGATGATCGAGAGCTTCGATGCGTTTCCAATGAATCTCGCGCTGGCGGGCAAGGGCAATGCCTCGCTGCCAAAACCATTGGAAGAGATGATCCTCGCGGGCGCATCTTCGCTGAAACTGCATGAAGACTGGGGCACCACACCCGCTGCCATCGACAACTGCCTGAGCGTTGCCGATCAGTTCGACGTGCAGGTGATGATCCACACCGATACGCTGAATGAAAGTGGCTTCGTGGAAGACACGATTGCGGCAATCAATGGTCGCACCATCCACGCCTTCCACACCGAAGGTGCGGGCGGTGGCCACGCGCCTGATATCATCAAGATTTGCGGAAACCCCAACGTCATTCCGTCCTCCACCAATCCGACGCGGCCCTATACGGTCAATACGTTGGCGGAGCACTTGGACATGTTGATGGTCTGCCATCACCTGTCGCCATCGATACCGGAAGACATTGCCTTTGCGGAAAGCCGCATCCGGAAGGAGACCATCGCGGCAGAAGATATTCTGCATGATATCGGTGCCTTCTCGATCATTTCATCCGACAGCCAGGCCATGGGCCGCGTGGGTGAAGTGGCCATCCGCACATGGCAGACGGCGGATAAGATGAAGCGCCAGCGCGGTCGCCTGAAGGAAGAAACGGGCGAGAACGACAATTTCCGCGTTCGTCGTTATATCGCGAAATACACGATCAACCCGGCCATCGCTCACGGTATCAGCCATGAAATCGGCTCCATCGAAGTCGGCAAGCGTGCCGATCTGGTGCTATGGAACCCGGCCTTCTTTGGTGTGAAGCCGGAAATGGTTCTGCTGGGTGGCTCCATTGCCGCGGCCCCGATGGGTGATCCCAATGCGTCGATCCCCACGCCGCAGCCGATGCATTACCGTCCCATGTTTGCCGCCTATGGCAAGCTGCGCACCAACTCCTCCGTGACCTTCGTTTCGCAGGCCTCGCTGGATGATGGAATCGTGCAGCGTTTGGGCGTTGCCAAGAAGTTGCTTGCGGTGCGCAATGTGCGCGGCGGGATCTCAAAGGCGTCGATGATCCACAATTCGCTGACGCCGCATATCGAGGTCGATCCCGAGACTTACGAGGTGCGGGCGGATGGCGAGCTTCTGACGTGCGAACCGGCGACGGTTCTGCCAATGGCACAGCGCTACTTCCTGTTTTGACCGCTACCCTTGCGGGCCAAGGGTTTCCTTCTGTGCATGACTGCCCTGCGCGCGGCAATTTTTGCTGCACTGCGAAGGATTTTGCGGTATCGCAGGGTTAGCTTTCCCGCGTGAATTGTTCCCAAGGCTTTTCACGCTACACTCGCACAGGAGAAACCCATGCTCGGCAAAAAAGTGCCTGCTGTAACATTTCGCACGCGCATTCGCGACGAGGCCGTCGGTGGCCCAAATCCTTATCGTTGGCAGGATGTAACCTCCGACGATTACTTCAAGGGCAAGAAGGTCGTTCTCTTCTCCCTGCCGGGTGCCTTCACGCCAACTTGCTCGACTTTTCAGCTGCCCGATTTCGAAAAGCTGACACCAGAATTCCGCGCGCTCGGCATTGATGAGATTTACTGCCTTTCAGTCAATGACGCATTTGTGATGAATGCTTGGGCCAAGGGCCAGAACCTTGAAAACGTTAAGGTCATCCCTGACGGTTCGGGTGAATTCACCCGCAAGATGGGCATGCTGGTTTCCAAGGACAATCTCGGCTTCGGCATGCGCTCCTGGCGTTATGCAGCCATCGTCAATGACGGTGTTGTCGAGCAGTGGTTCGAAGAAGAAGGCCATTCGGACAATTGCGAGAGCGATCCCTACAGCGTGTCCTCGCCGCAGAACATTCTCGAACATCTCAAGGCCCGCGTAGCGGCCTGATTTTACAAAACTTTTACATGGAAAGCCCGGATATGATCCGGGCTTTTTTGTTTTCTATGCTTTTTTCGCATGGAGCGCCGTTAATAATTTGAGCCGCAAATGCCCGACCTTTTTGTGTCAATAAGGGAATACTCATATTGCGTTGCGCCATCACCAATCCGCTTAGGTATGGAATATAAGAGATCGCCTTAACCTTGTATCTCAAGGGCTTTAAGCAGCGCCTTCCCTTACGTCAGCGTCCGATCAGTAAATCGTTACCGTGTGAAGTAATCCACAAATATACCTGTGGTCGTTAAATATTTAGACATTTGATTTACTTACGGCCAATCTCTGATCTTTATCGATTAAGTCATGCAAGGGTGAGGTGTGATGGCTGAACGTTTGAAAAAATTTATTTCATTGGAAATGAGTTTGAGTGACCCGAGCGCAGTGCAGAGTTTCCGCACTTTTGCGATAAAGATGGTGTTTCTTTCGATCATTCTGACTGTCATCGTCAGCTGTCTCGTCAATGTTGTGGCGGCACATTTCAATTTGCTGCCACTGCCTTTGCTGGAAGCTCTGAGCTACAGCGTCGTCATGGCGTGGATCGTCGGTGGCGTCGTGACGGGCTTGCTGGTCGGCGTGCTGGGCAACGCCATCCGCGCGCTTCACGCGTCGCATGCGGAATTCGAGCGTCTGAGCAAGACGGATACCTTGTCCGGCCTCGCAAACCGTCGCGCATTCAACCAGAGCTTCGATGAGGTTTACGACGATGCGTCGCTGGCGATCTTCGATCTCGACCGGTTCAAAAGCATCAATGACAATTACGGCCATGCGGCTGGCGATCTCGTCATCAAAAGAGCGGCTGCGGCCATTGCCGATGTTTTCGGTGAGTTTCACTGTGTGGCGCGTCTGGGCGGCGAAGAGTTTGCGGTGATCGTTCGTGGCGGCATTCGAAGGGATCGGCTGACGCTCATCGAACTGGCGCGCATTCGCGTATCCTGCATGACGGTCAATTTCGAGGGTACGCAGGTGCAGACCACGGTCTCCGTCGGCGTTGCCGATATCGGGCCTTCCCGTTCCAAGCACGATACATTTGCCGTGGCCGACAAGGCGCTCTATCTCGCCAAGGCTTCGGGCCGCAACTGCGTTTGCCATGAGGAAGAACTGTCCATTGCTCAGGCGGTTGAAAATCTGAAATCGACCTTGCTCGTGGCGTCGTAACGACTGGCGGATGCGTGACCGTTCGGGCGCGCATTTTCTCATCGGCAGCTTGCATTCGCCGGTGCTATCCTTCAGGATTTCCGCAGACGTAAACTCACCCTGGAAATATCATGCTGCGCGTTCAATCCTATCTTCCCGCTGGAACCCCCGCGGACGAACCCACCGGTTATGTCACACTTGCCCACGACCAGAGACATCTGCGCCGCAAGCTGCTGCATCTGCAGAATGACGAGATGGTGATGCTGGACCTGAAAGAGCCGGTGTTGTTTGCCCATGGCGATCTGCTGGTCATCGAAAACGGCGATCTGGTGGAAGTTCGCGCGGCCAGTGAGAAGCTGTTCGAAATCATCGCGAAAGATACGCTGCATCTCATCGAACTCGCCTGGCATCTGGGCAACCGCCACCTCGCGGCGCAGATCGAGGAAGGCCGCATTCTTATCCTCCGCGATCACGTCATCCGCGCCATGCTGGAAGGTTTGGGCGCGACGGTGCGCGACGTGGAAGAACCGTTCCAGCCAGCCCGTGGTGCCTATCACGCCCATGGCGGCCACTCGCATGGCCACGATCACCACCACCACAGCCACGACTGATCCATGGCGCATACAGGTCGCGTCGATGCTTTGCTGCGGTTGTTGGCATGGATGTCTCCGGCCTTTCCGGTCGGAGCCTTCTCCTATTCCGGCGGGCTGGAAAGTGCCGTGAATGATCGGCGTCTTACGACCGCTCTCGATCTTCGGAACTGGATCAGCTTGCTTTTGCAGCGCGGAACACTTTGGAACGACGCCGTTCTGTTGGCGCAGGCATGGCGCTGCCATGAGGACCGCGAACAACTGGCCGAGCTGACGCAACTGGCACAGGCGCTGGCCGGTTCGGCGGAACGTTATCGCGAAACGGTGTTGCTGGGCGATGCCTTCACGGATGCCGCTTCCGCATGGCCGCATGATGTGTTTCAGCGCCTAGTGAAATCAACGCCTTATCCGGTCGCGGTGGGCGCAGTGGCCTCGGCGCATGGCGTGGCGCTTGAAGATACGTTGGCCGCCTACCTGCATTCCGGCGTGTCGCAATTCGTGTCGGCGGGCATTCGTCTGGGCGTGGCTGGACAGAAGGATGGCGTTGCCATTCTGGCGCATCTCGAAAGCGATATCGCATCCGTGGCACAGCGGGTGGCGGTTTCGACGCTGGATGATCTTGGCTCTGCGACTATTCTGGCCGATACGGCTTCCATGCGCCACGAGGTGCAGGAAACACGGCTGTTTCGGTCATGAGAATGGCGTGAAATTTGCTTGGCTATTCTCTGCGACATGTCGAATTTACTGATATGGAATAAAATATCATCCGGAAGGAAAATGGAATGAAATCGGGAAATGGCCCGCTTCGGGTCGGTATCGGCGGGCCTGTCGGCTCTGGCAAAACGGCTTTGACGGAAAAGCTGTGTAAGGCGATGAGTGCCGATTATTCGGTCGCTGTCGTCACCAACGATATCTACACCAAGGAAGATGCCGAAGCGCTTGTGCGCATGCAGGCTCTGCCATCCGAGCGCATCGTCGGCGTGGAAACAGGTGGATGCCCGCATACCGCCATTCGCGAAGATGCCACCATCAATCTTCAGGCGATTGCGGGTCTCAATGAGCGCTTCCCCGATCTCGACGTCGTCTTCATCGAATCCGGCGGTGATAATCTGGCGGCGACCTTCTCGCCTGATCTGGCCGATATTACCATCTATGTGATTTCGGTCTGCCAGGGAGAGGAAATTCCCCGCAAGGGCGGCCCCGGTATTACGCGCTCCGACCTGCTGGTCATCAACAAGAAGGATCTGGCGCCCTATGTCGGTGCTGATCTCAGCGTGATGGATACGGATGCGACGCGCATGCGCAAGGACATGCCCTTCGTTTTCACCGATATGAAACGCGGTGACGGCGTGGACAATATCGTCGGCTTCCTGAAGCAGCACGGCGGGCTGTGAGCGGCTCACGCTGAAGCAAAATCAAATCTGTTTCAGCGCGCCGATATCATTGACCTGAATAACGCGCCCGCGGACGATGACGCCTGCATCGCGAAGGCTGGAAAAGGCGCGGGAGAGAGCTTCCGGCGCAAGCCCCAGCTTGCCGGCCAGCACGCTCTTTTGGAAGGGCAGGCGCAACGAGTAGGACGTCTCGCCACTTGGTCCGTGGGTGATGAGGTAGTTCGCCACGCGCTGCGGCGCGGTTTGCAGCCGGTCATTGGCAAGGCAGTCCATGGTCGTGCGCAGGCTGTTGGACATGGAGTGCAAGACGGCCCTCACCACTTTCGGCTCGTCCTCGATCATGGCTCTGATATGGGTGAGATCGAAGCGGGCGATGGTGCAGCTATCAGCCGCCTGCGCATTATGCTGATACTGGTCGGCACCGAAAATCAGGCATTCATTGAACGTATCGCCGGGGCCGCAAATGCGCACATCCGCCTCGCGCCCATCCTTGCTCAGACGATATAGCCGAACATAGCCGTTGAGAACGCAGAACAGATACTGCGCGGCCTCACCCTCGCGAAACAGAATGTTGCGGGGAGGGGCGGTGACGATTGTCGCCGCTTCCATGAACCTCGCCGATACCGTTTCATCGCCCGCGCCAATGAAGGGCGCATGAAGAAGAATGCTTCTTTCCCTGCTGTTGAGCTTCATCGTGTTCACGTCCGTCACGCTCCCAAAACCGTTCAGACGGTGAGGCAGCCTGATGTTCCGCGCAGTATGAGTTTCATCGCGGAACGGGCCTGTCTCGGTCTGAAGACGTTATTCCCATGACGTGGACGATAGCAGCCGCTGGATAGCAGGACTTGATTTCGATCAATTGGCGCGATTTTTTGCGGTTGCTTTTTGGCGCTGAAATACAAAACGCCGGGACATGCCCGGCGTTTGAAGTCGTTGGCGGCTAAGCTTACTCCGCCGCGAGTGGGGGAAGCCGCAGGACATTGCTGCCGGATTTATCGGCGTTTTTCGGTCCTGTGCCGCTCTTCTGTTCGACATTGGCGAGACGCTCCTCAAGCCCTGACAGAGCCTCCTGGCTGGTTCGTGCGGCTTCCGACAGTTCCTCATTGGACAGAACCGGATGCTCCTCTTCCTTCTTGCCGATGAAGCGGCCGAAGAGGTGGGCGAGAAGCCGCGACAGATCATCCATGATCAGGAAGAAGGCCGGAACCACGATCAGCGAAAGGACCGTCGAGACGATGATACCGCCGATGACGGCGGTGGCCATAGGTGCGCGGAACGAGCCGCCTTCGCCGACGCCCAGTGCAGATGGCAACATGCCTGCGGACATGGCAATCGAGGTCATGATGATGGGGCGGGCGCGCTTGCGGCCAGCTTCCACCATGGCATGAACCCGCTCCATACCATGGCGGCGCATTTCGATAGCGAAATCCACCAGCAGAATGGCATTCTTGGTAACGATACCCATCAACATCAGAATACCGATGAGAACGGGCATGGACAGCGCTTGGTTGGTGATGATGAGCGCCACCGCCACGCCGCCGATGGCGAGCGGCAATGAGAACAGGATGGTGAAGGGCTGAATGACATCCTTGAACAGCAGGATGAGAACAACCAGCACCAGCAAGAGACCTAGCAACATGGCGTTGGTAAAGCCGCGCTGCATTTCACCCTGAACCTTGGCGTCACCGCTTTCGGCAAGACGCACGGTGGCAGGCAATTGCGTTTCCGCCACGATGCGGCGAAACTCCGCCGACGAGGTATCCAGCGCCGTGCCGAAGGGAACGTCGGAGCCGATGGAGACCACGCGATTACGGTCGTTGCGCTTGATGGAGCTTGGACCTTCCGAATAGTCGATATCCGCAACGCTGTAGAGCGGAACGGTCGCACCCGTCGCCGTCTTGATTTTCAGCGCACGGATGGCAGCCAGATCCCGCCGGACATCGAGCGATGCCTGAACGCGGATGGGGATTTGCCGGTCATCCAGTGAAATCTTGGTCAGCTGCGCATCGATATCGCCAATCGTTGCCACGCGCACGGTCTGCGATATCTGCTGCGGCGTGATGCCGAGGCGAGCAATCTCATCCTTGCGTGGGCGGATTTGCAGTTCCGGGCGAGGAAGCGCGCCTTCCGAGCTGACATTGACGAGGATGGGCGAGGCACGCAGGCGCGATTCCAGAATGCCGACGGCTTTTTGCAAATCCTCTTCGCTTGACGACAGGAAGTTGAAGCTCAACTCACGTTCTGCACGGTCATTCAGCTTAATGATGCGCACATCGGGAATCGTGTTCACCTTGGCGAAAATATCCCGCTCAACATCCCATTGCGGACGCGTTCTGCCGGTGTCTTCGACCTTCGGAAGATAGTTTCCGATCAACGGTATGGAACCAAGACCATCATTGACGAGGGTCTTCAGCAGCGAGTGGTCGATATGCTGGAGAATGACGCGCACGGTTGCGCGGCGCAGTTCCAGATCACCCTTCGGCGATGCGCCGCCAAGTATGAAGACGCTTTCGACGCCGTTGATATCCTTCACGGCCTGATAGATTTTCGATGTCGTCGTATCGGTCTCCTCGAGCGTCGCATTGGGCGGAAGCTCGATGGACAGCACGACGCGCGAGGCGTCATCCGGCGGCAGGAAGCTGCCGGGAACGCCGGACAAGAGGATGACGGAGCCGATCAGGAAGCCAATGGCGCCGAGCAGCGTCAGATAACGCGCCCACCATTTGCTGGTGGTTGCCGTTACCATGCGCGTATAGGCCTTCATCAGGCGGCCGTCATTGTCGTGGTGGTCATCGACCGCATCATCGGCGCGCATGAGATAGGCGGCCATCAGCGGGGTGATGAGACGCGCGACCATAAGCGAGAAGAAGACCGAGAAGGCGACGGTGAGGCCGAACTGAATGAAGTACTGGCCGGGAATGCCCGGCATGAAGGACACCGGCACGAAAACGGCAATGATGGTGAAGCTGGTCGCAATGACCGCAAGGCCAATTTCATCGGCGGCTTCCAGCGAGGCGCGATAAGGCGATTTGCCCATCTTTATGTGGCGGGAGATATTCTCCACCTCCACAATGGCATCGTCCACCAGAATACCCGTGGCCAGCGTTAGCGCCAGGAAGCTGACGAGGTTGAGCGAGAAGCCCAGCACATCCATGATCCAGAAGGTCGGGATGGCGGACAAGGGCAGGGCAACGGCTGCGATCAGGGTCGCGCGCCAGTTTCGCAGGAACAGCAGAACCACGATGACGGCGAGAATGGAGCCTTCCACCAGTGTATGAAGCGCGGCCTCATAGTTGCCGTAGGTGAAGTAGACGGCGTCGTCCACCATGTCTATCGCAACATTGGGGTGGTCTGCGCGCACCTTGTCCAGATTTTGCGCCACGGTTTCCGCAACGGAGACTTCGCTGGCACCTTTGGAGCGGAAGACGGCGAAGGTCACACCCGGATTGCCATTGAAGCGCGAGAAGGATTTCGGCTCCTCATAGGTGTCGGTTACGCGCCCCAGTTCCGACAGTTTGACGAAGCGGCCATTGGACAGGGAAATGGTGGTGTTGGACAGCTGCGCTACATCACGCGTATCACCCAGCGTGCGGATGGTCTGTTCGTTGCCCGCGACCTGTCCACGACCGGAACCGAGATCGACGTTGGTGCCGCGCAGCTGCGCGTTCACGTCAGACGCGGTGATGCCGTAAGCATCGAGCTTTGCCGGGTTGAGCGAAACACGCACTTCGCGGTCTGCACCGCCGTAACGGTCGATCTTGCCGATGCCGGCCTGGCCCTGAAGCGCACGCTTGATGGTGTCATCCACGAACCAGGACAGTTCTTCCAGCGTCATGTTGGGCGAGGAGACCGCAAAGGTCTGGATGGCCTGTCCCTCGACATCGATCTTGCTGACGACGGGCTCTTCGATATCCGCGGGCAATTCGCTGCGGATTTTGTCGATGGCGTCCTTGGTGTCCTGAACGGCTTCTTCGGTTGGTTTTTCGATGCGGAACAGAACCGTGGTCAGGGACTGACCGTCGGTGACCGTAGACTGGATTTCATCGATGCCGCTGATGGAGGCAACCGCGTCTTCGACTTCCTTGGTGACCTGCGCCTCAAGCTCGGATGGCGAAGCTCCGCTTTGAGTAACGGTGATGGCCACAACGGGCACGTCGATATTGGGAAAGCGCGTGATCGGCAGATCGTAAAAGGCTTTGACGCCCAGAAACAGCAGCAAGGCAAAGCAGAGCAGCGGCGCGATCGGATTGCGGATGGACCATGCGGAAAAGTTCATGGTGTTCTCTCAGTCAGTTCGAGGCTGCGGCGTCAGCCGGGACCGGGTTGATCTTATCACCATCGCGCACGAATGCGCCTGCTTTTTCCACCACCACATCACCGGCGGAAATTCCGCTTTTGATTTCCACGAAACCGCCATCCTGAATGCCGATTTCGACCGGCACCTGTTTGACGACACCATTTTCGACGCGTCTGGTGGTCGAACCATCACGGCCCGAGGTTACGGCGGAAAGGGGCAGGGCGAGGGCATTGGCGGAGGCGATCACCACCTCTGCGCTGCCATACATGCCCGCGCGGGCCGGGCTGTCTGTTGGCAAAACGATATGGACGGAGCCGAGGCGGGTGGTGGCATCCACCGTGGGCGAGACGATCCGCACCTTGCCTTCGATCTTGTTGCGACCACCGGCCACGGTGATGATGGCTTTTTGGCCAATCTTGACCTGCTGAATATCGGTTTCTGAGAGATCGGCGACCAGTTCGATCGCGTTGTCCTTGATGACCGTGAACAGCGGATTGCCGGAACCGCTGGCAATGGCGCCGACGCGGGCATTCTTGGCCGAGACGATGCCCGCAACCGGTGTCTTGACGCTTGTGCGTGCCAGCTTGAGATCGATATCCTCGATCTGCGCATCCACGACCTTGATATCTGCCTCGCCCACGGTCACCGCCTGTTTGGAGGCCTGAAGCCGCGCATTGGCGACATCTGCGGCGGCAGCAGTCTGTTCGACCTGCGATACGGAGCCCGAGCCGGATTTGCCGAGCCGGTCTGCACGATCACGCTGGCGCACGGCATCATCGTAATTGGCCTGCGCCTCGATGACCTGCGCCTTGTTTTGCGCAACGCCCGCTTCGGCCTTGGCGCGGTTTGCCTGGAGCTGGCTTTTTTGAAGCAGCAGGCTGTCTTTCGATAGCTCCGCCAGCACGGCACCCGCCTCAACCTTATCGCCAATATCGACATTCAGCTTATCGACCGACAGGCCATCGACCAGCGGTTGGACGTAAATTTCATCGACCGCCTTGATCGTGCCCGTGGCAATGACGCGGTCGACCAGATCCCGGGTGGCGGCCTTGCTGACGACGATGGAGGGCAGGTTTTTCCGGTCTGCTGCGGTCTGCGCACCAGCAATGCCGGGCAAAACGAGAGCCGAAACCATGATGACCGCGAGCCGGGGGGCGATTGTCTTACGCTGCATGTGCCTGTCCGTTCAAATGTCGGATCGCACGTCCACCGCACATTCCGTGCCCTGAAGGTCATGCGACGATGAATGCAAAAATAGGGGTGACTAGACTTCCCTCACCTCGCAGATGTCTGCGTCCTCCACAAAACATGCCCTCCCACAGGGCAAAGTTTATCACAAGGTAAAAACCCAAGTCTGTCGAGGCAGAATGTAATTCGTCGCGAAGGGTAATTCAATCCGTCTAGCTGGTGGGTCGGATATACGTTTTTGTATATCATTTTATACAGGTATCACAGCTTGCGGTGAGCAAAGGCGCGCAGATTGCGCGCCTTTGCGTTCTCAATCCTACTTCAAAGCGGCATCCGTAATTTCAGTGGTAAATGCACCCGTTGGCTCCTTGGTGATGACGGGATCGGAGCCACCGCCCAGAAGCGTTTTGACGGTGCGGTCATAATCCGCCTTGTCGAGTGCGCCGGTGGAGCCTGCTGTCAGCTTGGCGACCTCAGTCATCATGCCCTTCTGGTGTGCTTCGGTCTGTGCGCCGGAGGCATCGTTTTCAAGAACGATATCGGCAGCATCGTTCGGGTTCTCTTCCGCCCACTTCCAGCCCTTCATGGAAGCGCGTACGAACTTCACCATGTTCTCCTTGAACTTGGCGTCCTTCAGCTTGTCTTCCAGCACATAGAGGCCGTCTTCCAGCGTCGCCACGCCTTCGTCCTCGTACTTGAAGGTCACGAGGTCGCTGGCCTTTACGCCTGCTTCCAGCACCTGCAAATATTCATTGTAGGTCATGGTGGAAATGCAGGCGGCCTGTTTCTGCAACAGCGGATCCACGTTGAAGCCCTGCTTCAGCACGGTCACGCCATCTGCCCCGCCCGTCGTTGGTATCTTCAGATGCGCCATCCATGACAGGAACGGATATTCGTTGCCGAAGAACCAGACGCCCAGCGTCTTGCCCTTGAAATCCGCAGGTTTGGTAATGCCGCTTTCCTTGAGGCAGGTCAGCATCATGCCGGATTTCTTGAAGGGCTGGGCGATGTTGACGAGTGGTACGCCCTTTTCGCGGGTTGCGAGTGCAGACGGCAGCCAGTCAACGACCACATCTGCGCCACCGCCTGCCAGAACCTGCGCGGGGGCGATATCCGGGCCGCCGGGCTTGATCTCGACATCGAGACCTTCGGCTTCGTAAAAGCCCTTGTCCTTGGCAACGTAATAACCAGCGAACTGGGCCTGCGTGACCCATTTCAGCTGAAGCGTGACCTTCTCGGCGGCTTGAGCGCCAAACGCCGTCATCAGCGTTGCTCCGGCCAGAAGCATGGATGCAAGTCTGTTTCTCATCGCTGTTCCCTTTTTTCGTTGTTTACGTGCGTCCACTGCGGACGGACGGATGCCAGAAGGTGACGGCGCGTTCTGCCAGCGCCACCAGCCCGTAAAAACCCGAGCCTGCGATTGCCGCGACGGCAATCTCGGCCCAGACCATATCCACATTGCTCCGGCCCATCTCGGCGGAGATGCGAAATCCCATGCCCACGATGGGCGTTCCGAAGAACTCCGCCACGATGGCACCGATCAGCGCCAGCGTGGAATTGATCTTCAAGGCGTTGAAGATGAAAGGCCAAGCGGCGGGCAGGCGCAGTTTCACCAGCGTCTGCCACCAACTGGCGGCATAGGTGTGCATCAGGTCGCGCTCCATGTGGCTGGAGGCGGACAGGCCCTGCACCGTGTTCACCAGCATGGGAAAGAAGGTCATGATGACGACGACGGCAACCTTGGACTGCCAGTCGAAACCGAACCACATGACCATGATGGGCGCGATGCCGACCACCGGCAGCGCCGAGACGAAATTGCCGATGGGCAAGAGCCCGCGTTGCAGGAAGGGCGAGCGGTCGATGATAACGGCAACGGCAAAGCCCAGACCGCAGCCCAACACATAGCCCGTCAGCACCGCTTTCAAAAAGGTCTGCCGGAAATCCGCCCATAGAATGGGGACGGAGCCGATGAGCCGCAGGAAGATGGCGCTAGGCGCTGGCAGCAGGATGGAAGGAATGGCAAAACCGCGCACCATGCCTTCCCACAGCATGATGATGGCAGCACCGAATATGAGCGGGATAGCGATGCTGCTAGCGCGTTTAGCTGAAGTGGTCTGAAAACGCCGGCGCACCAGCCATTCGTTCAACGCCCAGGCGGCAAGCCAGAACAGGACTGCGCTGATGACCCAGCCGGGATAGCTCATGGCCGCTCTCCCATTCTCTTCAGCACCGCCGTGTGGGCCATGCCGACAATCGAAACCAGAATGGCCGCAACGGCTGCTGCCATGAAGAGCGCAGCCCAGATTTGCACTGTCTGGCCGTAATAGGAACCAGAGAGCAGCCGCGCACCAAGGCCAGCGACGGCACCCGTTGGCAACTCACCGACGATGGCGCCGACCAGTGAAATGGCGATGGCAATTTTCAGCGAGGTGAAGAGATAGGGCAGGGCCGATGGCCAACGCAGCTTCCAGAAGATTTGCGACGGCGCGGCATGATAGGTGTGCATCAAATCCAGTTGGATGCTTTCCGGGCTGCGCAGCCCCTTCACCATGCCGACGACGATGGGAAAGAAGCTCAGATAGGTCGAAATCAACGCCTTCGGCAGCAGGCCGGAAATGCCCATGGAATTCAGCACGACAATGATCATCGGTGCCACGGCAATGATAGGGATCGTCTGGCTGGCAATGATCCACGGCATGACCGACCGATCCATGGCCCGGTTATGGACGATGGCCACCGCCAGCAGAATACCGAGCGCCGTGCCGATGGCAAAACCCAGCAGCGTCGCCGAAAGCGTGATGCCCGCATGGTAGACGAGGCTGCGCTTGGAGGTGACGGCCTTGTTGACGGTCGTATCCCACAGCTCCGCGATGATCTGGTGCGGGGCAGGCAGAACGGGGCGTTCCTGCGCAAAAGTTTGCGGCAGGAGTTCCGAAAAGGTCAGTTGCTGACCTGCTCTGGCGGCCTGATCGCGCGCGAAGGGCATGTTGAGATAGACGACGGCGATGTGCCAGATGACGAAAATCGCGAGGAGAATGGTGAGGACGGGAAGGATGCGGTGCCTGAGAGTGGTCATGGGTGGCCTCCTCTTCCGTCGTGCCCTTGGCGACCCCCCTCTGCCCTGCCGGGCATCTCCCCCTCAAGGGGGGAGATCGACTTGTGGAGAGCTCTCGGCAAACTCTGTCGTTGAGACTGAAGCGACGTCGGTGCGCCCAGCCAATCTCCCCCCTTGAGGGGGAGATGCCCGGCAGGGCAGAGGGGGGTAGCCACACGCGCGAAGGACAACGGCTCACCCCTCATAACTATGCCCCGCCTTCAACCCCTCACGCACCCGGTGCGCAATCTCCAGAAACTCGGGCGTCTCGCGAATCTCCAGTGGCCGGTCGGTGGGCAAAGTCGACTCGATAATGTCAGTCACCCGCCCGGGACGCGGCGACATGACGACGATTTTGGTGGAGAGATAGACCGCTTCGGGAATGGAGTGGGTGACGAAGCAGATGGTTTTGCCCGTAGTGCTCCACAGTTTCAGAAGCTGCTCGTTGAGATGGTCGCGGACGATCTCGTCCAGCGCGCCGAAGGGCTCGTCCATCAGCAGCAGGTCGGCATCGAAGGCCAGCGCGCGGGCGATGGAGGCGCGCTGCTGCATGCCGCCGGACAGTTGCCAGGGGAATTTTTTGGCAAAGCCGCTGAGGTTGACCAGATCAAGCGTGCGTTCGATCCGCGCCTGCTGTTCCGCCTTGGTATAGCCCATGATTTCGAGCGGCAATGCTATGTTCTTTTCAATCGTGCGCCACGGGTAAAGGGCCGCTGCCTGAAACACATAGCCATAGGATCGATCCTTGCGAGCATTCTCCGGTGTCGTGCCGTTGACGGTGATCTCGCCTGACGTGTGCTTTTCCAGATCGGCAATGACCCGCAGAAACGTAGTCTTCCCGCAGCCGGAAGGACCGATGAAGGATACGAACTCGCCCTTCTTGACCTCCAGATCGACATTGGAAAGCGCATGCACCGGACCATCCCCGGTTTCAAAGGTTAGGCCAAGATTTTTGGCGGAAACGACGGAGAAGGGAGCGGGTTCTGTCATTGGCATTTCGGAAGCGGTCCCCAGCTTGTGCCATCCTTGAAATTGATGGTGTATCCATCGGCACTCTTTTTGAGCTCGACGGTTTCCTTTTGTCCTTTGTCCCCCTCACTTTCGCATTGGGTGACGATTTTGAAGCCGGTCGCTGTTTTTGTCGGTTTGCCGGAAAAGGCGCAGAAGGCCGTGGAGGTGGTAATGCCCTCATCATTCAGGAGGAAAAATTCGTCGGCACCGCTCGATTCACCTGTTTTCGAATAGGTGCAGCCCTCTTTTTCTCCATAGGCTCCATCGAGAAATGTCGCGCTGTTGGCTGTGGAACCTAGCAACGCCGACATAATAGCTGCTATCAAAATCGTCTTCATCATCATCACACTCCGCTCGCCGGTATGCCCGTGCGCTCCACCTTGCGGGGTGCGACGAGTTCTTTCCATGTGGACAGTGCTTTGGCTACGGCGGGGTAGGGCTCGCGGGCCACGAACTGGCCGTGGCCTTCGCTTGTTTCTATCTTGCCCTCCTCGATTGCCACGACGCCGCGAGAGAGCGTGAAGCGAGGCAGGCCCTTGACCGTCTGGCCTTCGAAGACATTGTAATCGATGGCGGATTGCTGGTTTTTGGCGGTGATGGTCTTTTCCAGCGTCGGGTCCCAGACGACGATATCGGCATCACTGCCGACGAGGATAGCGCCCTTTTTCGGGTAGAGACTGAGGATCTTGGCGATATTGGTCGAGGTTACGGCGACGAATTCGTTCATCGTCAGGCGGCCCGTGGTTACGCCGTGCGTCCACAAAAGCGGCAGGCGATCTTCGAGCCCACCGGTGCCGTTTGGTATCTTGGTGAAATCGCCGATGCCGGTGCGCTTCTGCTCTGTCGTGAAGGCGCAATGGTCGGTCGCCACGCATTGCAGCGAGCCGGCAGCAAGTCCTGCCCAGAGGCTGTTCTGATGCTGTTTGTTTCTAAACGGTGGTGACATGACGCGGCGGGCGGCGTGGTCCCAATCGGGGTTGGCATATTCGCGCTCGTCGAGAATGAGATGCTGGATCAGCGGTTCGCCATAGACACGCATACCGTTCTGGCGTGCCCGGCGGATGGCCTCATGCGCCTGTTCGCAGGAGGTATGGACGACATAAAGCGGTGCGCCTGCCATATCCGCAATGATGATGGCGCGGTTGGTGGCTTCGCCCTCGACGGAAGCGGGGCGGGAATAGGCATGCGCCTCCGGCCCGTTATTGCCTTCAGCTAAAAGTTTCGCCTGCATCTGCGCGACGATATCGCCGTTTTCCGCATGCACCATCGGCAGTGCGCCGAGTTCGGCGCAGCGGGAAAAGGAGGCAAACATCTCGTCGTCATTCACCATCAGGGCACCCTTATAGGCCATGAAGTGCTTGAAACTATTGATGCCCTTGTCCTGCACGACAGTCTTCATCTCATTGAAGACCTGCTCACCCCACCAGGTAATCGCCATGTGAAAGGCATAGTCGCACGTGGCGCGGGTGGCCTTGTTGTCCCAGCGGTTGAGCGCATCCAGCAACGACTGGCCGGGTTCCGGCAGGCAGAAATCCACCACCATCGTCGTGCCACCGCTCAGGGCCGCCCGTGTGCCACTCTCGAAATCATCCGCCGAATAGGTGCCCATGAAGGGCATCTCCAGATGCACATGCGGATCGATACCGCCGGGCATGACGTAGCAACCCGTGGCATCCAGAATAGTGCCGCCGGAGAGGTTTTGCCCGATCTCGATGATGACCCCGCCATCGATTTTGACATCGGCCTTGTAGGTCAGATCGGCGGTGACGATGGTGCCGTTTTTGATGATGGTGGTCATTCCACGATCTCCGCAGTTTCCAGAACCGCGTGCAGCAACACGTTGCAGCCTGCGGCGGCCCATTCAGGCGAAATCTCTTCGGCTTCATTGTGGGAAAGACCACCCACGCAGGGGCAGAAAATCATGGTGGAGGGTGCGAGTTGGGCTGCCCAGCAGGCGTCGTGGCCAGCGCCGGAGATGATGTCCATGTGGCTGTAGCCGAGCTTTTCCGCCGCATTGCGCACGCGCCCGACCAGAACCGGGTCGAAAGTGACGGGGTCGAAATGGCCAATGGCTTCGATGTTGCAGCCGACGCCAAGTTCGTCTGCGATGAGAGGCACCTCGCGCTCGAAGATGGCGCGCATGGCGTCCAGCTTTTCCTGCGATGGCGTGCGCAGGTCTATGGTGAAGACCACCTTGCCGGGCAGAACGTTGCGAGAGTTGGGCGAAAAGATCATCTGCCCGACACCGGCCACCGCGCCCGGCTGGTGGGCCATGGCAACCTCTTGCACCTTTTCCAGAATGCGGGCGGCGGCGAGGCCAGCATTGACGCGCATGGGCATCGGCGTGGAGCCGGTGTGGGCTTCCTTGCCGGTCAGCGTTACCTCCAGCCACCACAGGCCCTGGCAATGGGTGACGACGCCGATCTGTTTGTTCTGCGCTTCGAGGATCGGTCCCTGTTCGATGTGATATTCGAAATAGGCGTGCATCTTGCGCGTGCCGACCTTTTCTTCACCCAGCCAGCCGATGCGCTTAAGCTCCTCACCATAGGTCTTGCCCGCTATGTCGGTGCGGGCATAGGCGTAGTTGAGATCGTGAATGCCAGCAAAAACGCCGGAGGCCAGCATGGCGGGCGCAAAGCGCGCGCCTTCTTCGTTCGCCCAATTGGTGATGACGATAGGGTGCTTCGTGCGGATATCGAGATCGTTGAGGCTGCGCACCACTTCCAGTCCCGCCAGCACGCCCAGCACACCATCGAACTTGCCGCCGGTTGGCTGTGTGTCGAGGTGGCTGCCGATATAGACGGGCAGGGCATCCGGGTCGGTGCCGGGGCGGGTGGCGAACATGGTGCCCATGGCATCGACGCCCATGCTCATGCCTGCGGCCTCACACCAGCGCTTGAACAGCTCTCTGCCTTCGGCGTCCTCATCCGTCAGGGTCTGGCGGTTGTTGCCACCGGCAATGCCGGGGCCGATCTTCGCCATGTCCATCAGGCTGTCCCAAAGGCGGTCGGTGTCGATGGTCAGATTTTTCGCGGCTATTGGATTTTTTGCGGGTGTTTCCGGCATGCCAGTCTTTTCCTCACCTGTTTTGATCGTCATCATGCAAGGGGCGTGCCGTTCCATTAGGACGCGGCGAAATGCGTGGGCGAAGCGGGCAGTCGATTAATTTGACCGACTGGTAAACATTGTGAATGTTGGCTTTGGTGCCTAAAAGAAACCGGGGGATTTTTGCTGTGTAAAGCGGTATTTTCTGATTGAGCTTTCATCAACGATTATTTTTTGCCCAAACCTGCCTTCCAATTGCATTCAAAACAGACAGAGACCCTTAGATGGCCATACCCAGAGCGGCGAAAACGCAGAAGCGAACGCGGATACAGGAAGAAAAAGAAGAGGCCATTCTGGAAGCGGCGCTCGACGTTTTCTCGGTCAGCGGCTTTCGCGGCACGACGATTGATCAGATTGCCGACGTTGCGGGGATGTCGAAGCCGAATGTGCTCTATTATTTCCGCACCAAGGAGGCGATGCACCGCGCGCTGATAGAGCGCGTGCTGGATACCTGGCTGGACCCGTTGCGGGCTTTCGATGCCGAGGGTAATCCAGAGGCGGAAATTCGCTCCTATATTCGCCGCAAGCTGGAAATGGCGCGCGACTATCCGCGCGAAAGCCGTCTGTTTGCCAACGAAATCCTGCAGGGCGCCCCTCATGTGGAAGACGAGTTAAAGGGACCGCTGAAGGAGCTGGTGGATGAGAAGGCTGGCGTCATCCGGGCATGGGCCAAGGCGGGACGCATGGCGCCGTGTGATCCGTACCACCTGATTTTCTCCATCTGGGCCACGACTCAGCACTATGCGGATTTCGACGTGCAGGTGCGGGCGGTGCTGGGAGACAATGCCGGAGAAGGGCGTTTCGAGGATGCGGCGCGGTTTCTCGAACAGCTGTTCATGGGTGGTTTAGGCATATTTTCCACACCATCTGCAAAAACATGACGTTTTGCATCAAGTTTATACTTTACTCTAAAACTCATCTTTATTATCGTAGCACCAACCTGATCGCACAGGTGGTGGTTTTCAACGATAAGGTGAGGCATGGCGCGCAAGGACAAGAAGAAGGCGGAGCGAAACGGCAAGCGGGGCAACGTGCCGCAGCAGGCAGAGCAATCCGTCTCCCAACAAGCGCCTGCCGGGCCTAAGAGCTTCCTCTATGTCGGCGGCCGTGACTGTCAGGTTGCGCATCTTCGCCAGATTGCCAGCAACTTCGATGCTGAACTCATCCATCACGATGGCGGTCTGCGCGAAGCGGTTTCGCGTATCGATACGCTGCTTCCCTCTGTGGACTGCGTGTTTTGCCCCATCGACTGTATCAGTCACGATGCGTGTTTGCGGGTAAAGTCTGGCTGCAAGAAGTTCGGCAAAACCTTCATTCCGCTGCGCAATGGCAGCAAATCCAGCCTGGAGCGCGCGCTTCAGACAATGAATGACCGCGCTGCCGCCAATTGAGAAATTACTGGCGCGCCTTCTTGAAAAAGGCGGCGGCTGCCACGGCGATCCAGCCGAGGATCATGCCCATACCGCCCATGGGTGCAGCCATCGGGAAGGCGCCGCTGCCGGTAAAATGGCGTGAGACGAGGTCTCCAGCAAAAAGTACCGTTCCGACACCAAGCAGAATGGCTGCCGGTGCTGCAGTTTTGATACGTTCCCAACCGATATAGAGGCCCAGAAGAATGGGCGCATGGGCAAGGCACATTGTGGATGCGTTGCCCAGCAGTTGTGTCGCGCCCGTGTGCATTGCCGCAGCCGCGAGAGCCACGCCGCTGGCCCCCAGAAGGCCGGAGAGGAAAAGGCTCGTTGCGCGCAGCCAGCTTTTGCTCATGATGCAGTATCTTCCTGATTTTGCATGTGGAATGCCAGCCGCTCTATCGGCGTCCAGATGATGTCGCGAAGCTTGGGGTTTTCGATGGTCTCATCCATGGCGCGGCGAAAGCACAGGAGCCACTCATCGCGTTCCGCAGCACCAATGGGTGCCACGAAATGGCGTCGCCGCAGCATGGGATGGCCGTATTTTTCGACATAGACAGGGGGTCCACCGAGATAGCCGAGCAGGTAATCGGTAAATTTGCTCTCGCTGCCGGAAAGGTCTGGCGGATGGATGGCGCGGCAGCGTGCGGCTTCGGGCAGCGTATCCATCAACTCGTAAAAGCGTTTCGCCAATGCGCGGACGGTGGTCTCACCGCCAATGGCCTCATAAAGCGTGATGGTCTCGTCCGACACCGCGTGCAGTCTCCGTTTCCCTTCGGTTTTGCCGCTTCAGGACGAAAAGAGCAACAGCAAAGGGCGGGTGCGGCAATTCGCTTCGCCGCACCTTTGGAGTTCTCTCAACCAAAGTTGCGGATGAGATCGAGGCCCTTGTTCAGCAGGGTATCGGCATCGTCTTCATTGGCAGCCTCCACATAACAGCGCATTTCAGGTGCATTACCGGAGGGGCGGAAGTGGATGGTGTCGCCGTTTGTGAGCGTAACCCGCAGACCATCGATATCGCTGGTCTCTTTAACCGCGCCGACGGGCTTGAGGAAGCTTTCAAGATTGGTGCGTGAGGAGCGCAGATGCTCCATCAGCGCAGCACTCTTTTCCTGCGCGAAATCCTGCAAGCGATCTGCGGCGGCGACGGGTAGCTTGTAGGCGGCGGCGATTTCGGAGAGCGGCTTTTTCTGTTCGGCGGCGAGTTTCAAGGCGGCGAGCAGGGGGAGGAAGCAATCGCGGGTCGGCAGGGCGGAAACCGTCTTGCCATTCAGCGTGAAGGGCGATGCCGTCAGAAAACCGCCATTGGCTTCAAAGCCGATCACGCCCTTATTGCCCTTTGAAAGAGCTTCTTCCATGCCCGCAATCACGAATGGTGAGCCGACCTTGGTGCGCAGAACCTCGAATTCGCCGCTGTCTTCGATGCCGGAATTGGAAGTGACGGGCGTGACCACGACATCTGCTTTCAGGAAGTTTGCGGTGATGAGGCCGATGAGATCGCCGCGCAGGGGATCACCATGTTCATCTGCAAGCAAGGGCCGGTCGCCATCACCATCGGCGGAGATGATGGCATCGAGCTTATGCTCAGCCGACCAAGCCTTGAGCTTCTCCAGAGTGTCGGCAGAGACCGCTTCGGTATCAACCGGAATGAAGGTTTCAGAACGGCCAAGCGGCAGAACATCTGCGCCATAGTGCTTCAGAACCTCCACGAACAGGTCGCGTGCAACCGTGCTGTGCTGGTAGACGCCGATCTTGAGGCCGGACAGCGAATTTTCGGGCAGGAGCGAGGCGTTGCGCTCGAAGAAGAAGGCATTGGCCTTTTCTGCCCGGTTTTCAGCGCTTGCCGATGTGACCGGAATATTTTCGGCTTCGACCGTCTTGGCAAGCTTGGCAATTGCCGTTTCGTCCTGCTTGTCGATTTCGCCATCCGGGCGATAGAATTTGATGCCGTTGCGATCTGCGGGGATGTGCGATCCGGTGATCATCAGTGCCGCTGCCTTGAGGGACAGGCTGTAGAGCGCAAGCGCCGGTGTCGGCAGCGCTCCGCAATCGATAGGCTTCAGGCCTGCTGCTGCAAGGGCATCGATGCAGGTCTGCGCAATAGCGGGGCTTGAGTCTCTGAAATCCTGCCCGATCAAGATGGGATCGCCAGCTTTTGCCTGTCCGGAAGTCAGAAGATGTCGTGCGAAGGCCGTGGCGTAGATGGCGGATGCCTTGCCTTTCAAATCCTGCGAAAGGCCGCGGAGACCGCTTGTTCCAAACTTCAGGCTCATGTGAAATGCTTCCTTATTCTAAGTCGTTTTATCGCTTATCGGCCAAACTGATATCAAACATAACGCAAAAGCCGCCGCATTGATCCCATCTATGACATGCCTCTGGTTGGTAGACGATCCGCGATGATCTCTCAAGTTTTGACAGCTGCCGCCCGCTCGCCCTATATCAGCCGCTCGCACAGTGGCGAGCTTGGTAGAAGGATTTCAGATGGAAACGGTATCGATCGACAATCGCGGTGATTTCGGTCTCTGGGCGATTGAGCGCGCCAAGGCGATTATTGCGGCAGAGGGATCGGACCTCGCCATCGCGTCACGCGAAGGCGATGAAAACGCGATCCGTGAGGCGGCCAACAGTCTGGGTGCGGCCATTTCCGCAGCCCTGCTGGAGGTTTATGACGGCCTTGTTCCCGAGGAGTGATCTCCCCGGTCCAGCCCCGCATAGCGAAGGGCGATGAAGGCCGTAAGGCAGGCCACGGCAAAGGCGTTAAGATTGAGCAGCTTGGCAAGGTCAGGCGCGTCCCAGATGTGTAGCGCGTCGCCAATCATATAACGTGTCAGCAGAAAACCGGCGAAGACGACGCCGGTCATGCCGATCTGCCACAGCCTTTCGCCAGCCCGAAAGGACACGGCGACGAGCATGATGCAGGCTGCGAAAAACAGCTCCGTGCCGGAGCCGGTGCCGAAGAGTTTGGTTTCAAAAACCGTATCGATGGTGCCGATGAGGGGTAGGGCGATGCGGGCGGCGAGGGCCGACCGCCGGGCGATGAAGGGAATGGCAAGGAAGAACAGGGCGGAGACAACGCTGATCAGCGATGCCTCGACGCCATTTCCAACCAGCCACCAGATCGTCAGAGGATAGAAGGGCTTGTTGATGATGATCACCCAGGCGACGGTGGTCGTCGCCGCCGTAAGGGGATCGCGTGTTCCATCCTCCGTTGCCATGCTTTAGGCCTTCGCAGGCGTCAGCAGGTAGTGACCGACACCCCAGACCGCACCCTTGTCATGTCCGAAGAGCCCGGCGGTCGCCAGAAAGAACAGCCGCCAGCGCCGACGCCACAGATTGGCGTCCTTGCCATAGACGTTCTGCAAAATCGGCGTGATGTTTTCGGATTCCCGGTCGAAATTGGCGAGCCAGTCCATGGCCGTGCGGCGATAATGATCGCCCGACCAGCGCCACTCGGCCTCGACATTGTAGACGTCTTCGAAGCGATGCGGCAAATCCAGCGCGGGCATGATGCCGCCGGTGAAGAAGTGGTGTGCAATCCAGTCTGCCGGATTGTTCTGGTCGAAGCGGTAGGAGCGGTCCTTGTGATTGAAGACGTGGATGAACAGCTTGCCATCCTCCTTCAGCCAGCTGCGCGTACGCTCAAACAGCGCGCGCCAGTTGGACATGTGTTCGAACATTTCCACCGAGACGATGCGGTCATAATGGCCGGAGGGGGCGAAATCATTCATGTCGGCAGTGATGACCGTCAGATTGGTGATGCCCTGTTGTGCCGCGAGCCCGAGAATATAGGCGCGCTGGGATGAGGAATTGGACACCGACGTAATGCGTGCATTGGGAAACTGCCGGGCAAGGTAGAGGGAAAGCGAGCCCCAGCCGCAGCCGAGTTCCAGAATATCCATGCCATCATAGATATCGGCGTGTTTGACCGTTTCGGCCAAAGCTGCCGTTTCGGCAGCGGCAAGAGTCGTGGTCGCGCTGGGGTAATAGCAGCAGGAATATTTGCGCTGAGGGCCAAGGACAAGCGCGAAGAATTCGGCCGGTACTTCGTAATGCTGGCGATTGGCCTCATCCGTATGGGTGGCGACGGGGAAGTTTGCCATATCCCGCGCAAAGGCAAGCTCTTCCGCGTGCGGTACTTTTTCCAGCCGACGTTTTGTCCGGTTGCACAGAAAATCTATGCCGGTCAGTGTCAGGCTGTCGGAAAGCGGTGCTTTCTCTGCGGTGTTAATGGCGAAAGCCAGCATATTCATCTTATACCTCCTCTTTTCTTGGTCCCGGGAAAAACGCGTTGACGCGCCGTTGAAGTGAACGGAATTTCTCGCCGCGAGAGCGCAGCATATGCTCTTCCAGCGGCGGAATTCCCGATGCGTGTACCAGCAGCCAGTACATGAGTGCTGGTGCCAGCAGCGATGCCCAGCTCCATGGTGACGGGCCGGTCAGCGCCAGCAGCGGCCACGCGCACCAGAACAGCCACTCGAAGAAATAATTGGGGTGGCGGGAATAGCGCCACAGGCCTTCCTCGCAGATTTCGGTTTTCGCCTCCGGCTTCTTGCGGAAATGTGCGAGCTGGCGATCCGACAGGGCTTCACCGCCGAGCGCGATGATGGCGACGAGAATGCCGACGATATCGAGCGCAGTCGGGAAGGGGGCCGTATTTGAGGCCGCGACATAAATGGCGACAACTAGGATCAGACCAGCCAGCGCCTGTATTTGCAGGAACTGGAACAGGCGGATGCTGGCCTTAGTGCCCCATTCCTCCACCAGCTTGGCGTAACGCGGGTCTTCGCCGCCGCCTCTGGTACGCGAACCGATATGGCTGCCGAGCCTGACGGACCAGATGGCGATGATAAGAAAGGCGGCTGCGCGCCGCTCGAACGTACCGTATGCAAAGAGGATGGCAACAAGGCCGCCAATGCCCACGGAGAAAGACCAGATCGTATCGATCCAGCCGCTGGCGCCGGTTTTTCTCTGGATAGCCCATGCCGCAGTCATGACGAGGCTGAGGCCAATAGCAATGAAGATCAACAATCCATAATTCATCGCATTCTACTTCCACCCCATAATCCTGTCGCTACAGATAGACTACGGCGGGGAAGACGAAATGGTTTCCTTTGCGCGGAAAAAAACTGAAGCGCCGATTCTTTGTGATCCAATGAAACCTTTCGACCGTTCTAGTCTTCAAAGGCGGGGTGCAGACGCATTCCGTTGGAGGAGATGATCATGAATACGGCATGGAAATACGCCATCTGCATTGTGGCGGCATCTGCGGGTGCTGCTTCGGCTGCGGATATCAATGGCCAATGGGCGCGCGGTGATGGCAATGCGAAGGTCAAGATTGCGCCCTGCGGATCGGACATTTGCGCCACCAACACCTGGATCAAGCCCGGCACGCCGAAGGAAAAAGCCGGCGACCGTCTGGTGATGACAATCAAGCCGACATCCGACGGCGAATATTCCGGCACGGCTTTCGATCCACAGCGCGACCTGACCTACAAGCTGACCGTCTCGGTCAAGGGCGACACGATGACGACAAAGGGCTGTGTTCTCGCAGGTATTCTCTGCAAGGGCGTAGACTGGTCGCGCATTCAGTAATGATTTGAAGGGCTGGGATTTGCGAATGAAGAAACGTGTTGTTGCTTATGTCTCGACGCTGGTGGTGTTTGTCGCCATCGACTTCGTGTGGCTGAGTGTGATGGCCAATGTGCTGTACCGGCCAGCACTTGGCGACATGCTGGCGGCGGATTTCCGGCCGGTTCCGGCGGTTCTGTTTTACCTGATCTATGCCGCGGGTCTGACCTTCTTTGCCGTTCGCCCCGGCCTCGTGACCGCTAAATTCGGCACCTCGTTTCTCTATGGCGCGCTTTTGGGCTTCGTGGCCTACGCCACCTACGACCTCACCAATCAGGCAACGCTGGCAAACTGGTCCACGACGCTGACCATTGCCGATCTGATCTGGGGTTCCGTTCTCTCCGCCGTGTCCGCCTGTGCGGGACACTGGATCACTGAAAAACTGAATGGGCGTATCGCCCATTGACGGACCCGGCCGCCCGCGTAATGCGTCTCCAGACGGTCGGGTTCAAATTTTCTGCCGCATGGTCAATCCGGCATCCTGCGCGCGACGTAGTAGAAGAATAGTTTCGCAGCAGTTCAGGATTATCATGGCGTCTCATCTCGTTACCGTGTTTGGTGTTTTCTTTGCGATCATGCTTGGAGGAAGCGCTCTGGCCTCGGAAAAAACCGAAAGCGCAACGACAACAGGCGAAGCCCGGATCGATGTCGGCGGCTTCAAGCTGAACAGCGTGCTGCTGCCCGCCAAAAAAGGCGCAAGCCTGCCGCCCATCGTCTTCATCCACGGCGCCAGCACAAGCCTCTATGACCCGATGTATGCGTTTCGCGAGAAGCTGGAAGGCAAAGCAACGCTGCTCTTCGTCGACAGGCCCGGTCATGGCCGCTCCGATGTGGGACCAAAGGCCAATATTCTGCCGGATGCTCAGGCAGACGCTATCGCGACCCTGATGAAGAAGCGCGGCATTCGCAAAGCCATTATCGTCGGTCATTCCTTCGGCGGCGCGATAACGGCGGCCTTTGCGGTGCGACACAAGGATATGGTGGAGGGCTTGGTGTTTCTCTCGCCTGCGCTTTACCCGTGGCCGGGGGGCGTCTCCTGGTATTACGATGCTGCGCGCGTGCCCGTTGCTGGCGTGGTGTTCAGCACGCTGGTTGCGCCCGCTGCCGGGGCTCTGGTTATCGATGGGGCGGTAAAATCCGTCTTTGCGCCCAATCCACGACCTTCGGACTACATTGCCAAAACCAAGGCCTATCAGGCGCTGCGTCCCGTTGCCTTCCGCCATAATGCGCAGGAAGTGGGCGGGCTGAATGCCTGGGCGAAGACGGCTTCCGCGCAGTTTCGTGACATAAAAGCGCCGACCGTCATAATTGCGGGAGATGCCGACAAGGTCGTGTCCACCGACATCCATTCACGCCATCTGGCGCGCGACATCCGCGGTGCGGAACTGATCGTCGTGCACAATCTCGGCCACAAGTCAGATTATGTGGCGAGCGATCTGGCGATTGCGGCCATGGAAAAGATTGCTGGCAAGAAGCGCAATCTCAAATCCATCGCAAAAACGCTGGAAGCAAAAATTGCCAATGACGGCAAATAAGTAGACTGGCCGGTGCAACACCGGCCAGTCCCTGTCTTTCTGACTTACATCGACAGAATGGCGATGGCGCGAACCGGGTTTTCAACGCCCGTAATGTCACCTGCCTTGGTGGCTTTACCGGTTTCCAGATCGACGGTGTAAAGCGTCTTGTCTGCTGCCAGCCATGCGGTGTTCTTGCCTTCTGCCGTCGTCTGAATATCGAAGGCATAGGTCGCAGGCTTGCCATCGATGCCAAGCTTGCCGATGGACTTCAGCGTGCCGTCATTTGGCTTGGTCTGCTGAACCAGCGCGCCTGTGGTGGCGTCGATGTTATACATGGCGGTCTTTTCAGGCTTGCCAAACGAGTTGGTGTAGGCGGCTGCCACGACATTTGGCGTTTCGCCCTTGTGCATGTCGCCATCTTCATAGGCCAGCGTACCATCGACAGTCACGGCACCCGTATCAGGGTGGACGCGGTGGTTGGTCGTACCGGTCATGTAGCGCAGACGGTCTGCCATGGGGTTGAAGTCCACGATGACGGGTGCCTGCGTCATGGTCAGCGGCTTGTCCATTTTTGCGACTTCGGTTGCTGCACCCGTTTCCAGATTGATGGAAACGATGGTGTTGTCAGGTGTCACGCCAATAACCGTCTTGTTGCCGGGACGGAAATCGATGCCGACCAGCTTGTCGACGCCGGTCACGTCCATGGACTTGGTGACTTCAGGCTTTTCGGTATCGAACATGACAAGCGTCTTGTCGCCGGTCAGACCGAGAACGGGTGCTGCCGAGGCATAGGTTGCTGTTGCAGCGAGCAGGGCAGAAGCAATCGTTGCTGTGCGAATGATGGTCATATCTTTCTCCCGTGTTAAATCCGTTTCGAGAGGCGGCCAGCGCTGCGCTGTTCATCGCTCTCAAAGGGTAGACACATGGGGAGGGGCCTTTGGATGCAGCGGTGCAAAATTTTTTTTGATTTGCATCCAACGTGGCGTTTCCTGTGTATGGTTTTCTAGAGAACATGCACAGCGGGAGAGGCTCTTTGGACGTAAAGCAGACACAAGCAGACGATTTTGGCGCGGCCCTTACCGCCTGCGCCAAGGGGGATCGAAACGGCTTGCGGCTGATTTTCGACAGGGAAGCCGGGCGGCTTATCGCCGTGGCCCAGCGTATCGTGCGGCGACGCGATCTGGCGGAAGAGGTGGTGCAGGAGGCCTTCATCCGCATCTGGAAGAACGCGCACCAATATGCGCCGGAGCGCGGCTCTGCGCGGGGCTGGATTTATGCCATCGTTCGCAACCGGGCGCTCAATATGCTCAGAGACGGCAAGCGCGAGGATCTGGTGACGGACGATCATCTGGAGACGTTGCAGGAAGCGCAGCATGTGGAGCAGATCATGGCGTCCTGGCACCGGCTGGACCAGAACAGCAAGCTTCGTGACTGCCTCTCCACGCTGGATGAAACCCGCCGCCGCGGCATTCTCATGGCCTATGTTGGCGGCTATACCCATGGTGAAATTGCCGGACGGCTGAAAATTCCGCTCGGCACCACGAAGTCGTGGATAAGGCGCGGCCTGTCTTCGCTGCGGGAGTGCATGGCATGACCGAGATCAAGCAGGACATCGCCCGCATCGCCGATGAATATGTGCTCGGCCTTCTGGATGACGACGACCAAGAGCGCGTGGAAGCACAGATCACCGACAACCGCGATCTGCGCGATGCCATCGCCGCCAGCCGAGAGCGGTTTCTGCCGCTCGACACATCCGTCGATGAAGCACCACCCAGCCCATCGCTGTGGCAACGCATCGACGCCGGTCTAGCAGCTGCTCAGGACGAAACACCTAAAAAGCCTCTAGCCGCTTCCAACGACAATCGCCTGTCGCTGTGGAAACGAACCGCCGTCGCATCTCTTGCCGCATCGCTGCTGCTGACAGCCGGCCTCGGCTGGTCTCTCATGCGCCCGGTCGATCCGGTCGTCGTCGCAATTTTGGTGAACGACGCCGGTGAGCCCCAGGCCATCGTGGAAGACTTCAGCAACAAACAGGCCAGCATCCGCCTGCTGGCCGATTTCACCGTGCCGGAAGGCAAAACCATGCAGGTCTGGACCCTCCCAAACCGCGAAATGGGCCCCGTCTCCCTCGGCCTCCTGGACCAGCACCGCTCCGCCAAACTGGCAACGCCAACTTTGCCAGAACCGAAAAACGACCAGCTCTACGAAATCACGCTCGAACAATCAGGCGGATCACCAACTGGCAGGCCGACAGGACCGATACTGGTAAAGGGATTTGCGAAGATACCGTTGTAGTGGCGCACCCGACAGGATTCGAACCTGTGACCTTTGGAATCGGAATCCAACACTCTATCCAGCTGAGCTACGGGTGCATCCGTGCGTGCGATGAATCGCATCTGGTAGCGATTGGTTCTTAGCTCAGCTTGTCGTCCGCATCAATGCGTAAAATCGATGTGGTGGTTTTGCGACTGGTTTATTGCGTCAGAAGCATATCTCCGGGCGTGATTTTCCTCGCTTAAAAATTGTGCGACCAAAAAAATATCAGGATTAATTTTAGCGCATATTCTGGTTTTTGCATATTCGCATTGCAAGTAGTATTTTGCCGCATAATTGCTTTTTGAGTGTTTCAACTGCTTTTATTGCGAGAAAACATGATGTTGTGGGGAGGAGCCGGGATGCAACCTGAGCTATGTTTGCGCTAACTTGTAATGAAAGCGACTAATCACGGGCGCAAAACTTTATATCGTTGCTTTATCTATTATTAAACCTTGTTCTAATAAACGTAATTGGGTAATTAACTATAGTTCACGAAGACGAATCAAAGGGGACCAGAATGACAGTCAGTCTCGCATTCGAGCATGGCAGAGCTAAAATGGCCTATGTGGAAGCCGATGAAGTGCCTATGGTTTCCAAGTCAGAAATCGACTATTCGATTCTATCGGAGGCCGTTGTTTATCGGCTTCGACGCGCTCAGCTATCGGTTGTAAGTGATTTTAACGAGAGCCTGCTGGCCTACGGGCTGCGCCCGGCAGATTTCTCGGTTCTGATCGTCGTGGCGAACAATACGGGCTTGAAGCAGAGCGATGTTGCAGAAGCGCTCGGTATCCAGCGCGCCAACTTCGTTGCCATCATCGACGGTCTCGAGGACAAGGGTCTGCTGCACAGACGCCGCTCGGATTCCGACAGGCGCGTACATTATATCGAGATGACCGAGGAGGGTCGTTCCGTTCTGGAAGAGATTTCCCAGATTTGGAAAGATCACGAGGACAAGCTGATCGACCGTTTGGGCGGTGAGAAGGCGCGTGACCAGCTGGTTGGTCTTCTGCGCCGCATTCAGGATTGATCACAGGCACTTTTTATCGATGAAGACCAGAAAGGTGCGGTTTGGCCGCACCTTTTCTTTTGGAGGTGTTTACACTTTCATGGCGCCGGGGCCCGGGGTTGCGCCAGCTGGCACCTTGCCCAGAATGATCATGCCCAGCACCTCGTCCTTGGTCACATCCTGCGTTCTGGCGTGGCCGACGACCTTTCCGTTTTTCATTACGAAAACACGGTCTGCGAGGTCGAAGACATCGTGGATGTCGTGGCTGATCAGGAAAATGCCGATACCCTGCTTCTTCAGCTCCTTGACCAGATCACCCACCTGTGCGGTTTCCTGCGGGCCGAGCGCTGCCGTCGGCTCGTCCATAATGAGGATGCGGGCGTCGAAAAGAATGGCGCGGGCGATGGCGACGGATTGGCGCTGGCCGCCTGAGAGCGCCTTGACCGGCTCCTTGAAGCGTTTGAAGTTGGGGTTGAGACGGCCCATGACCTCGCGGGCAGAGGCTTCCATGGCCACATCGTCCAGCGTGCCCCATGGGGTGCGCAATTCGCGACCGAGGTAGAGATTGGCGGCGGCATCGACATTATCGGCCACGGCCAGCGTCTGGTAGATGGTTTCGATGCCGAATTTCTTGGCATCGCGCGGGTTTCTGATATCGGCATCCTCACCATTGATGAGGATTTCGCCGCCATCGCGACGATAGGCGCCGGACAGGATTTTGATCAGCGTCGATTTGCCCGCGCCATTGTGACCCAGCAGCGCCACGACTTCACCGCGGTGAAGGTCTACCGAGGCGTTTTCCACCGCGTGGATGCCGCCGAAAGAAATGGAAATATTGCGCATTTCCACAAGCGGAGTGGATTGGTCCGTCATATCGGAAACTCCTCTTTTATTGTTTGGCGCATGATCACTTGGCTCTGGCGCGGTAGACCGTGTCCAGCCAGACGGCCATGACCAGCACGACGCCGATGACGATGCTTTGCAATGGCGTATCCATTCCCAGAAGTACCATGCCGGAGTTTAGCGATTGCATGACCACGGCTCCCAGAATGGCACCGGCGATGGTCCCAGCACCACCGGCCAGCGACGTGCCGCCAATGACGGCTGCGGCGATGGTGTAAAGCTCATCCAGCGTGCCCTGCGCATTGGTCGCAGCATTCAGACGCGCCGTAGAGATGGCCGCGGCAATCGCGCATAGCGCACCCATCAGCGCGAATATCCTGACCGTGACCCAGCGTGTTTTGATGCCAGCCAGAACCGCAGCTTCCGGGTTGCCGCCAATGGCAAAGACGTAGCGACCAAAGCGGGTGCGATTGGTAATGAAGTTCATGACGATGGCGATGCCGAGCGCGATCAGCACCGGAATGGCAATGCCAAGGGAAATCTCAAGCCCACCATCCGGCCATGCTATGCCGTTTGCCTCGGCATATTTGCGGGCGAGATTGACCGGCATGTAGTAGCTGTTCAGCACTTTCACCGCGCCAAGCACAACGCCGCAGCCGATGATACCCATCAGATATTCCGCCCAGATAGGTTTGAGCGGAAAACCGAACCGTTTGCGCTGGCGTCTTGAATTGATGATGGACAGGATGATGAGGACGCAGGCGATGATGCCAACGATCCAGCTTGCTGTGGCGCCAATCGATCCGTCCGCGCCGCCGCCCATAAGACGGAAGCGGGTGTCCATGGGCGCAACGGTCGCACCGCTCGTCACCATCCATGCCGCGCCGCGCCAGACCAGCAGGCCACCCAGCGTGACGATGAAGGAGGGAACATTCATGAAGGCGATGATCACGCCCTGAAATGCACCGATGGCAGCACCCAGCACGATGCCGACGCTTAAAGCGATCATCCATGACATCGGGTGGTCGTAACCCAGCCATCCCGGCAGGAAACGCGTCTGGGTCACAGCCATGATCATGCCGACGAAGCCGAGGATAGATCCCACCGAAAGGTCGATGTTGCGGGTGACGATGACCAGCACCATGCCGGTTGCCATGACGGACACGGATGCCGCCTGAACCGAAAGGTTCCACAAATTGCGCGAGGTGAGGAACAGGCCGCCGGACAGGATTTCAAATCCAACCCATATGGAAAACAGCGCCACGACCATGCCCAGAAGCCGGGTGTCGATTTCCGTCGCGTTTAAAAAGCGTCGCAACGGGTTTCCCCGCTCTGCCCGCGCACCGGATGACGGTGCGACAACGGTTTGTTCCGCCATATTCCCTATACTCCTTGAAATATCTCATGCCTTGCGCGTGCCGCTGACGCCGCAAGGTAACCCTTGCGGCGCTGTCGGAAGAGATCGTCAGATGGCAATGCAGCTGGGCTTTGCCATCTTCCCGACCCGTTGCAGGCTTACTTGCAGGCAGCGACCGTTCCTGCCTTCACGCCCTGGCACAGCTCGCTCTTGCTGATCCATTTGGCATCCAGGACGACGTTGAGATTGTCCTTGGTGATGGCCTGAGGTTCCAGGAAGTAGGAGCTCATTTCGACACCCTTGGTGCCGCCCTTGAACTTGACGGTGCCTTCCAGCGATTCCATCTTCGTTCCCTTGGCAAGCGCTACGGCAACTTCGCCGGCCTTCTTGCCCAGCTTGCGGCTGTCTTTCCACACGGAAACCGTCTGGGTGCCAAGCGCCACGCGGTTCAGCGCAGCCTTGTCACCGTCCTGACCGGATACTGGAACGGAGCCTGCAAGCCCCTGTGCTTCCAGTGCAGCGACCACGCCGCCAGCCATGCCGTCATTGGACGACACCACAGCATCGACCTTGTTATTGTTGGCTGTCAGAAACTGCTCCATGTTTTTCTGAGCGATTTCAGGCTTCCAGCCGTCCGTATAGGCTTCGCCGACATTCTTGATCTTGCCGGAGGTGATAGCGTCTTTCAAAACTTCCATCTGGCCAGAGAAAACGAAATCCGCATTCGGATCCGTCGAGCCGCCCTTGATGAAGACATAGTTGCCGGTTGGCTTGATCTTGAAGACTTCCTTGGCCTGAAGGCGTCCGACTTCCTTGTTATCAAAGGTGATGTAGTAGGTGCCGGGGTTTTCGATCAGGCGGTCGTAACCAACCACGGGAATGCCTTCGGCGGCGGCCTTTTCGATTGCCGGGCCAATGGCGCTGCTGTCCTGCGCAAGCACGATCAGTGCATTTGCCCCCTGAGCGATAAGGCTTTCGATATCGGTCAGCTGCTTTGCAGCCGATGTCTGCGCGTCGGCAGAAATGTATTTTGCGCCAGATGCCTTCAGAGCATCCTTGATGGCGGCTTCGTCGGTCTTCCAGCGCTCTTCCTGAAAGTTCGACCAGGAAACGCCAACGACGAGATCGGCGGCAATGGCTGCGGTGTGCAGCGATACAAGTACGGCTGTACCCGCCAAAAGCTTGGCAAATGAATTCATGAATGTCCTCCCGGGTGGTGGCAAAACGCGGGGCACCTCCATGCCTGCGCGAACGCCAGAAAACCTGCCAAGCAATGCCAGAAGCATTTTTTCTCGACAGTCGAGAAATTAAATGTCAGAGAATCCGAAAGCTGTCAACAGGACTTGCGGGCTTGCGTCCGGAAGTTGATTGCGGCGGGACTACACAGGGTTTATGGCGTTGAAAACAGGCGAAGGAACCGAGACGCAATGTCGGCCATAGCGAGTACCGAGCTGGTCCGACAGCAAAACAGTCTGCGCATGCTCAGCGCATTGCGACGCCATGGCAATCTGTCCCATACCGCCCTTGCTGAACTGACGGGCCTCGCCTCTGCGACAGTTTCCGCCATCACCGCCGAGCTGGAACGCTTCAGCCTGATCGAGCGGACCGAGCAGCAGGCGGCATCGGGCAGGGGGCGTCCTCGTGTTCTGTTCCAGCCCAACAGCCGATTCGGCTATGTTGCCGTCGTCGTCATCTCGTCGGATGCGGTTCAATATTCACTGGTCGATTTCACTGGCAAACTGATGGACCGCTTCGGGGAGGGCAGATCTTCTGGAACGAGCGAGACCTTTGCACAAGCGGTTCTCGAAGGTGTTCTGCGCCTTGCCAACCGCTCCAAGATTGCGCCGGGCGATATCCTGCATATATCAATCAGCAGCAAGGGGCTGGTCGATCCGGCCAGTGCCACGCTGACGTGGTCTCCCGTGCTGGGGGAGGGGCAGCTGGATTTTCGCAGGACGCTCTCGCCGCATTTCCGCGCGCAGATCTATCTTTATAACGAGACGCTGCTGGCGGCTGAGGCCTTGTGGATGCGCAACCGTGGCCGTGAGGACGGCGTCACGTCGCTCGCGGCCCTGTCGCTCGGCCACAGCATCGGTCTTGGCGTGGCGCGGGATATTGGCGAGGGCCGCGCCGATGTCAGCGCTCCCAATTTCGGCCATATGCTGCATGTGCCTGACGGTGCACTCTGCCGCTGCGGTGCCAAGGGTTGCGTCGAGGCTTACTGTGGGTTCTACGGCATTCTGCGCGCCGCCTTCGAAGTCCCGACCAATACGATACCGGCGAAATTCGTACCGCTGGCCGAGGTGGAAAAGATTGCCGCATCCGCCCGCGCAGGAAACCGCATGGCCGCCTTTGCCTTTCGCCAGGCGGGGCTGGTGCTGGGAAACGGGCTGTCGCGGCTTTTCAGCCTGCATGGTCCCATGCCGGTCTTCGTGACCGGGCCGGGAACGCGATTCTTCGACCTTCTCAAGGCCAGCATTCAGGACGGCATGGTACAGACCAGCGTGGTTCGCATGGGTGGCCTGCCGCAGATCACAATCGAGCCAGATGAGCAGTCTTTGGTGTTCGATGGCCATATGGGGCTTGCATTGTCGCGTCTGGATGGAGATATCGTCATGTCTGGCATGGTCGCGCCGCAAGGTTCATAGCGCTGCCATCACGGTGCATGGAGAGAATATGCTGCTTATCGACACAAGCCACCCGATCTACAGACCGCTTTGGGTCAGGCTGCTGATCGTCGGCTTCTGCACGGCCTGGGCCATCATCGAGTTCGTCAATCATGAGATTTTCTGGGCAACCGTCCTGGGTGGCGTGGCGGTCTATTCTGCCTATGTGCTGCTGATCACCTTCAAGCCGCCTGCCGAAAAAGTCGAGGAAGCCACTCCGACACCGCCTGCGCCAGACGCAGAGTAATCACGTCCCTAGAAAACGGATGGCCTGATCGATCAGCAGATTGGCTGACGTCATGCGCTTCGTGGCATGTTCACGAAACAGCGGGCTGACCATATCCGGATGGTTTAGGCGGGCGAAGCTGCGGCGTTTTTCACTAAGCGTCTCTACGGTGTCCTTTTCGCTGATCGCCAATTCATCCGAGACATCCGAGAGCGATGTGCGCTCCAGATAAGCAGGCATGATCTCAGGCTCGGGTTCCGGCACTGCCGCCGGTTCTTCCAGAAAATCGAGATAGGAATCGAGTGGAAGATTGGCCGATGACGGGTTTTGCGTTGCCGTTTCGAATGCCAGACTGGCGCTGAAACTGTTCATCCCGAAGTCGGGTCGCTGCTCTTCGACCGGGGAAATGTCGTCCGCCTCACGCTCTAGGCGTTCCACCACTGACTGGAAGACGGATTGTCCGAACAGCATTTGACCTTCCCTGTTGATGTCGCGCACAGGACCACATGAAGGTGGCGTCTGGCTTGCGTGGTCAATTCCACGTCAGATTCTGGCTTTCCTCCAGTACCAGATCATAGAGCAACTGCGCGCTGGGCGGCAAAGCACGGTCCTTGGTGACGATCAGGCTATAGGGTTTGACGCTCAAATCGAAATCGGTCGGCAGAATGCGAATATCGCCCATGGGCGAATGCTGGCCGGAAACGAATTCCGCCATTTCATAGGACAGCGGCGCAATCGCATTGGTCTGCGTCACGATGGCAAGCGTTAGCACGATAGACGGCGTGTTGATGACGTTGCGCGGCAAGGCCACACCTTGCGATAGAAAGACATCTTCCATCGTCCTTCGCAGCAAGGCGCCGGGCGGCTGAAACACCCAGTCATACTGCGAAAGGTCTTCAAGCTTCGCCGGTGGGTCCTGCAGAAGCGGATGGTCCTTACGCACCAGAAGACAGGCGCGTTCGATGCCGATCTCATGCGCGTTAAAAAGCGCAGGATCGATATCATCAGGAATACGCCCGATGACGAAATCGTGCCGGGCGGCCAGCAATTCGCGCGCCAATACGTTGCTGGTTTCCACCTGAACATTCACCTCGATGCCGGGATAGGTATCCATCGCCTTGCGAAGTGCAGGCACCACCAGGCTGATGGCAGGGGCGGTGACCGAACCGATGAAGACCGAGCCGCCGCTGCCGGATTTCATCTGCGCCAACTCACGGCTGGCCTCACGCAGTTCCAGAAGAATCTTTTTTGCGCGCTTTGCCAGCGCTTCCCCGAACTGGGTCAGCACCACGCCACGCGAGGCGCGCTGACAGAGCGGGCTCTTAACAATGGCTTCCATTTCGGACAACATGCGCGATGCGGCTGGCTGGGTCATGTTGAGCGCTGCGGCGGCTGCGCTTACCTGGCCGTGTTCTTCAATGGTCACCAGCATGCGCAAATGGGCCATTTTCAGCCCTGCACGCAACAGGGGGTTGTCTTCGGTCAGAGACAGAAATTCGAACGTATTCGTTCCATTTCGTTCCATGGCGCTTCCCATTTCGCCTCCATGAAACTGGGAGGGGCTATTATATCGATTTAATATAACAAAAATGATATAGGAAAAGCAATATATTCTATTTGACAGTTATATGGATTCAGAACAGTTTGCGCCTGTGCCGAGGAGGAGTGGCAAAAGTTCGGATTGTATCTTTGCATTCCGTTCATGTAAGCTAAACTCCTAACGCTCGGGCGTGGATTTGAAGGCGCATCGCAGATAAGCAACGCCTGCAAAAGGGTTCCAAGGGAGAGAGTTCATGAAATCCATTATTTCGTTGGTTGCGGCCTGTGCCATCGGCGCTGCAGCATTTGCGTCGCCAGTTTGGGCGCAGGACAAGGGCACAGTTGGTATTGCAATGCCGACGAAGTCTTCTGCGCGCTGGATCGATGACGGCAACAACATCGTCAAGCAGCTTCAAGACGCTGGTTACGCGACGGATCTGCAGTACGCTGACGACGATATTCCGAATCAGCTGTCTCAGATTGAGAACATGGTTACCAAGGGCGTAAAGGTTCTGGTGATTGCATCGATCGACGGCACGACGCTGTCGGACGTTCTCAAGCAGGCTGGTTCGCAGGGCATCAAGGTCATCGCTTATGACCGTCTGATCCGTAACAGCGGCGACGTCAGCTACTACGCAACCTTCGACAACTTCCAGGTTGGCGTGTTGCAGGCAACGTCGATTGCCGACAAGCTTGGCTTGAAGGACGGCAAGGGTCCGTTCAACATCGAACTGTTCGGCGGCTCGCCAGACGACAACAACGCCTTCTTCTTCTACGATGGCGCAATGTCTGTTCTCAAGCCTTACATCGACAGCGGCAAGCTCGTCGTAAAGTCTGGCCAGATGGGCATGGACAAGGTCGGTACGCTGCGTTGGGACCCGGCAACGGCTCAGGCTCGTATGGATAACCTTCTGTCTGCCTACTACACAGACGCAAAGGTTGACGCCGTTCTGTCGCCTTACGACGGCATCTCCATCGGCATCATCTCCTCGCTCAAGGGCGTAGGTTATGGCTCCAAGGACCAGCCGCTTCCAGTCGTTTCCGGTCAGGACGCTGAAGTCCCATCCGTCAAGTCCATCCTGGCTGGCGAACAGTATTCCACCATCTTCAAGGACACGCGCGAACTCGCGAAGGTCACTGTTGGCATGGTCAATGCTGTCATGCAGGGCAAGGAGCCTGAAGTTAACGACACCAAGACCTATGAAAATGGCGTCAAGGTCGTTCCTTCCTACCTCCTGAAGCCTGTTGCCGTAACCAAGGACAACGTCAAGCAGGTTCTGGTTGACAGCGGTTACTACAAAGAAGACCAGCTTAAGTAAGCTTATGATCGTGGCGGGGATGGGCGTTTAGTCCGTCCCCGTTTACCCAAATAAGAACGCCGGATTGTACGGCGCTGGATTGCGATATGGACAATACCATCCTCGAAATGCGGAATATCACCAAGACGTTTCCGGGCGTGAAAGCGCTGGAGAACGTGAACCTCAAGGTTCGCCAAGGTGAGATACACGCACTCGTCGGCGAAAATGGCGCTGGAAAGTCGACCCTCATGAAGGTCCTTTCAGGCGTCTACCCCGCTGGCACCTATGACGGCGAAATTCACTATGAAGGTCAGCTGCGTAACTTCCGCGCGATCAACGACAGTGAGGAAGTCGGCATCATCATCATTCACCAGGAATTGGCCCTGGTTCCCCTTCTGTCGATTGCAGAAAACATTTTCCTCGGCAACGAGATCGCCACCAATGGCGTCATCAGCTGGCAGCAGACATTCAACCGCACCCGTGAGCTGTTGAAGAAGGTTGGCCTGAAGGAATCGCCTGAGACGCTGATCACCGACATCGGTGTGGGCAAGCAGCAGTTGGTGGAAATAGCCAAGGCTCTTTCAAAGAGCGTGAAGCTTCTTATCCTCGACGAGCCGACGGCATCGCTGAACGAAAGCGATTCGGAAGCGCTTCTTAACCTGCTGATCGAGTTCCGCAAGCAGGGTCTGACCTCCATCATCATCACGCACAAGCTGAACGAAGTGCGCAAGGTGGCGGACCAGATCACGGTTCTGCGTGACGGTATGACGGTCAAGACGCTCGACTGTCACAAGGAAGAGATCAGCGAAGACGTCATTATCAGAAACATGGTGGGCCGCGATCTAGAAGACCGTTACCCTCCACGCGACGTGCCGATTGGCGAGACCATTCTGGAAGTAAAGAACTGGAACGCCTATCACCAGCAGCACCGTGACCGGCAGATGCTGCACGATATCAACATCAACGTCCGCAAGGGCGAAGTTGTCGGCATCGCAGGTCTGATGGGCGCAGGTCGCACGGAATTCGCAATGAGCGTGTTCGGCAAGTCCTATGGCCACAAGATCACCGGCGATGTTCTGATTCACGGCAAGCCGGTTGATGTCAGCACAGTGCGTAAGGCCATCGACGCAGGTCTGGCTTATGTGACCGAGGACCGCAAACATCTGGGCCTCGTGCTCAACGACAATATTCTGCACAACACCACGCTTGCCAATCTGGCCGGTGTGTCTTCCGCAAGCGTTATCGACGACCACAAGGAAATGTCGGTCGCAAACGATTTTCGCAAGCGTCTGCGCATTCGCTCGTCCGGCATCTTTCAGGAAACGGTCAATCTTTCAGGGGGCAACCAGCAGAAGGTTGTGCTTTCGAAGTGGTTGTTCTCCAATCCTGACGTCCTCATTCTGGACGAACCGACGCGCGGTATCGACGTCGGTGCAAAATACGAAATCTACACCATTATCAACCAGCTCGCCGCCGACGGAAAAGGCGTTCTGATGATCTCATCGGAAATGCCCGAACTGCTTGGCAATTGCGACCGCATCTACGTTATGAACGAAGGACGGATTGTCGCCGAATTGCCGAAGGGAGAGGCGAGCCAGGAAAGCATCATGCGCGCTATTATGCGCTCAGGGGAGAAGAACTGATGAGTTCGGCCAACACATCCACCGAAGAAAGCAACGTCGTTTCAGTCGGCTCGTATATTCGTGCCAACATCCGCGAATATGGCATGCTGATCGCGCTCGTCGCCATCATGGTTTTCTTCCAGTTTTACACCGGCGGCATTCTGTTTCGCCCGGTTAACCTGACGAACCTGATCCTTCAGAACTCGTTCATCGTCATCATGTCTCTGGGCATGCTGCTAGTCATCGTGGCCGGGCATATCGACCTTTCGGTCGGCTCAATCGTCGCCTTCGTTGGCGCGATAGCGGCCATTTTGACCGTGCAATGGGGCATGAACCCGCTTTTGGCGGCGCTCATCTGCCTTGGCGTCGGCGGCATCATCGGTGCGGCACAGGGCTACTGGATTGCCTATCACCGCATTCCATCCTTCATCGTGACGCTGGCGGGCATGCTCGTATTCCGCGGCCTGACACTCTTCGTGCTGGGCGGCAAGAATATCGGTCCGTTCCCGGTCGATTTCCAGGTCGTCAGCACGGGCTTCCTGCCGGATATTGGCGGCATTGAAGGCATCAACGTCACCTCCATGGTGCTGACGCTTGCGATCACACTTGCTCTGTTCGTGCTGGCACTGCGTCGCCGTCAGGTGAATGTTCGCCACGGCATCGATGTCGAGCCTTTCGGCTTCTTCATTGTGCAGAACCTTCTGATTGCTGGCGCAATCCTGTTCCTCGGCTATCAGCTGTCCACCTATCGCGGCCTGCCGAACGTCCTCATTGTCATGCTGGTGCTGATCGCGCTTTACAGCTTCGTCACGCGTCGCACGACCATCGGTCGTCGCATCTACGCCATGGGCGGCAACGAGAAGGCTACCAAGCTTTCGGGTATCAACACCGAACGCCTGAGCTTCCTCACCTTCGTCAACATGGGTGTTCTGGCTGGTCTCGCCGGCATGATCATCGCCACGCGCCTCAACTCGGCAACGCCGAAGGCTGGCGTTGGCTTCGAACTGGACGTCATCGCGGCCTGCTTCATCGGCGGTGCTTCGGCTTCCGGCGGCGTTGGCAAGATCACCGGTGCTGTTATCGGCGCCTTCATCATGGGCGTGATGAACAACGGCATGTCGATCGTCGGTCTCGGTATCGACTTCCAGCAGATGGTCAAGGGCCTCGTGCTTCTGGCTGCAGTGTTCTTCGACGTCTACAACAAGAACAAGGGCTGATCGTCAGATCGGTCCATCCCATATCGAACGAAAAGAGTGGCCGGTTTCCGGCCACTTTCATGAGATGTAGACGTCATAACGTCGTTGAAAGGAATTACCGTGCTGATTTCTCAGATCAAGGATGCGAGCGGAAAGATCATCGTCGCCGTTCGTGAAGAGGGTGGGCAGGCGCGTGCCGTCAATAATGCCGAATCCGTTTACGCGCTGGCACTCGAAGCGGCCAATGGCGGAAAATCGCTGGCCGACGTCATCTCGGCCCGTGGTTACGGCGACGCCATCGATCTCGAAGAGGTCTATGCCGAAGGCCGCTTTTTGCCCCCGATCACCCATCCGGATCCGGCGCATCTGCACCTGACGGGCACCGGTCTGACGCATCTGGGCTCGGCCGCGACCCGGGACAGCATGCACAAAAAGACCAGCGAGACATCCGAGGAGAGCCTGACGGACTCCATGAAGATGTTCAAGATGGGCCTTGAGAACGGCAAGCCGAAGGCTGGCGAAAAGGGCGGTCAGCCCGAGTGGTTCTACAAGGGCAACGGCCATGTCGCGACAGCACCGGGTGCGGCGCTGATTTCTCCATCCTTCGCGCTCGACGGCGGTGAAGAGCCGGAAATGGCTGGTATCTATGTCATCTCGGACAAGGGTGAGGCTTTCCGCATCGGCTTTGCCGTGTCCAACGAGTTCTCCGATCACGTTACAGAGCGGATGAACTATCTCTATCTCGCTCACTCCAAGCTTCGCCCTGCAAGCTTCGGCCCAGAAATCCGCGTCGGCGCACCGCCCTCGGATATTCGCGGCACATCGCGTATCCTGCGCGACGGTAAGGTGATTTTCGAAAAACCGTTCCTGTCCGGTGAGGACAACATGTCCCACACCTTCGCCAATCTGGAATACCACCACTTCAAATATGGTCTGTTCCGTGCGCCGGGTGAAGTGCATGTCCACATGTTCGGCACGGCGACGCTCTCCTTCGCGGATGGCGTGAAGCCTGAGGCTGGCGACGTCTTCGAAATCGAAGCAGCCGGTTTCGGCCTGCCTCTGCGCAACGCGCTGCGTGTAGAGATGGAAGAAGCCATCACCGTGCATCAGCTCTAAGCTGATCTCCGGCAAGCATTCAAAGCCCTGAACCTATGGTTCGGGGCTTTTTGTTTTATGGCGTATCAAGGCCCCAAAGCCTCACTTCACCAACCTCGACCGAATTGCCAGCGGGATCGCGATATAGACGGAATAGCTGTCATTGTCCCAGCGCTGGTAATACTCGATTTCAATGCCAAGAGACACGAAGTGATCCCTCCAGGCATCGACTTCCAGCTTGTCCTTTGCGCAGAAGCAGAAATGTCCCTGTCCAGACGTGCCATGTCGCGGTATCGGATTGCCCGCATCGGCAACGCGTGACTTGGCCGGATCAAAGACCAGCAACATCTGCTGCCCGCATCGGAAAAAGACGAACTGCCCGGCAAGCTTCCTGACGACCTCAAGCCCAAACACCTCACGATAAAACCGCTCAGCCGCGTCCAGATCGTCGGCGTAAACCACGGTTTCCATAATTCCACGTGGCGGCTGCATGGGCGTTGCTCCCTCTTTTTCGTGGACTGTGGTTCAGGAGAACCGGAAGCGCAAGAGGGGACCGTGTTTCGTAAATGCGAAGGGAATGACGATGGATTGTCTTGAGGAAAAGCAGTGCACTCAGAAGATTGACGGAGCTTTGAGTTAGGTCGCGGTCTTGCGGAGTTATGCGCCAAAAACAAGAACTTAAGCGCCTGCAAAAAAACAGTTTCAAATTATGCGCTTCAAATGGAGCGGCTCCACAAAGTGAAACGGCGCGACCGAGGTCGCGCCGTTCGATTTCAGTTTAATCGTCAGCCTTACTTATACGTTGTTATAAGCGGCGAGGAAGACACTCGCCTGTTCGTCGTTGAGATACTGCAACTTAGGCCTGAGAGCGTCGATCGTCTCATCCGTCAGTCCCGCGATTGCATCCGTCTTCAGTCCCGGAAGTGCAGTGTTGTTGAGCATTGCAATCTCGTCAGTGGTGAAGCTGTTGAGCTCGGCTGAGTCGAGGGTTGCCACGTGATCGGATGTCAGAGCTCTGACCTGCGAGGAGGTGAGAGCTGCGATGCTGTCGGAGGAGAATGCCTGTAGCTGATCGGTGGCCAGTGCGCCCACCTGAACATTGCTGAGGACAGTGACCTGGCCGGATTTGAGGCCTGCCAGCGATGCGGTTGCGATTGCCTTTACCTGTGCTGCGCTGAGCTTCGCAATCTGGTCTGTGGTCAGAGCGCCAACCTGCTCGGATGTCAGGGAGCCGATCTGGTCTGAGCTGAGCTTGGCAACCTGTGCGGTTGTCAGCACTGCGACCCTGTCCGTATCGAGGCCAGCGAGGGCCGTTGTTGTCAGTCCGGTCAGAGAGTTGATGCTCAGAGCTGCAATCTCATCGGTTGCGAAGCTGTTGAGCTCGGTTGAGTCGAGGGTTGAAATCTGATCGGAGGTCAGTGCAACGACCTGCGATGAGGTGAGAGCTTCGATGCTGCCAGCGGTGAATGCAGCCAGCTGTTCCGTATTGAGGGAAGCGAGCTGCTTGTTGGTGATCACGGCAACCTGATCGGTCTTGAGGCCAGCGATGACGCCGGTGGAAACCACCGACAGCTGTGCAGCGGTTAGACCTACAATCTGGTTGGTTCCGATCTCTGCGAAGCTGGTCGGGGTGATTGCGCCGATCTGAGCTGTGCTCAGCGATGCAATCTGTGTGGTGGTCAGAGCCTTGAGGGTAGTGTTGTCGATGGTGCTGAGAGCAGTTGTGGTCAGGCCCTTGAGTGCGCTGATGGTCAGACCCGCGATCTCATCGGATGAGAAGCTGGCAAGTTCAGCCGTGTCGAGGGTTGCGACCTGATCGGATGTCAGAACTCTGACCTGCGAGGAGGTGAGAGCTGCGATGCCGTCGGAGGAGAATGCAGCCAGCTGACCGGTTGCCAGTGCGCCCACCTGAACATTGCTGAGGACAGTGACCTGGCCGGATTTGAGGCCTGCCAGCGATGCGGTTGCGATTGCCTTTACCTGTGCTGCGCTGAGCTTCGCAATCTGGTCTGTGGTCAGAGCGCCAACCTGCTCGGATGTCAGGGAGCCGATCTGGTCTGAGCTGAGCTTGGCAACCTGTGCGGTTGTCAGCACTGCGACCTTGTCCGTATCGAGGCCAGCGAGAGCCGTTGTTGTCAGTCCGGTCAGAGAGTTGATGCTCAGAGCTGCAATCTCATCGGTCGCGAAGCTGTTGAGCTCGGTTGAGTCGAGGGTTGAAATCTGATCGGAGGTCAGTGCAACGACCTGCGATGAGGTGAGAGCTTCGATGCTGCCAGCGGTGAATGCAGCCAGCTGTTCCGTATTGAGGGAAGCAAGCTGCTTGTTGGTGATCACGGCAACCTGGTCGGTCTTGAGGCCAGCGATGACGTCGGTGGAAACCACCGACAGCTGTGCAGCGGTTAGACCTACAATCTGGTTGGTTCCGATCTCTGCGAAGCTGGTCGGCGTGATTGCGCCGATCTGAGCGGTGCTCAGCGATGCAATCTGTGTGGTGGTCAGAGCCTTGAGGGTAGTGTTGTCGATGGCGCTGAGAGCAGTTGTGGTCAAGCCCTTGAGTGCGCTGATGGTCAGACCCGCGATCTCATCGGATGAGAAGCTGGCGAGTTCAGCTGTGTCGAGGGTTGCGACCTGATCGGATGTCAGAACTTTGACCTGCGAGGAGGTGAGAGCTGCGATGCTGTCGGAGGAGAATGCAGCCAGCTGATCGGTGGCCAGTGCGCCCACCTGAACATTGCTGAGGACAGTGACCTGTTCGGATTTGAGGCCTGCCAGCGATGTGGTTGCGATTGCCTTTACCTGTGCTGCGCTGAGCTTGGCGACCTGGCCTGTGGTCAGAGCGCCGACCTGCTCGGATGTCAGGGAATGGATCTGGTCTGAGCTGAGCTTGGCAACCTGTGCGGTTGTCAGCACTGCGACCTTGCCCGTATCGAGGCCAGCGAGGGCCGTTGTTGTCAGTCCGGCCAGCGAGTTGATGCTCAGAGCTGCAATCTCATCGGTCGCGAAGCTGTTGAGATCGGCTGAGTCGAGGGCTGCGACCTGCGCGGAGGTCAGTGCAACGACCTGCGATGAGGTGAGCGCTGTGATGCCGTCTGCGGTGAATGCAGCCAGCTGTTCCGTATTGAGGGAAGCGAGCTGCTTGTTGGTGATCACGGCAACCTGATCGGTCTTGAGGCCAGCGATGACGTCGGTGGAAACCACCGACAGCTGTGCAGCGGTTAGACCTACAATCTGGTTGGTTCCGATCTCTGCGAAGCTGGTCGGCGTGATTGCGCCGATCTGAGCGGTGCTCAGCGATGCAATCTGTGTGGTGGTCAGAGCTTTGAGGGTGGTGTTGTCGATGGTGCTGAGAGCAGTTGTGGTCAGGCCCTTGAGTGCGCTGATGGTCAGGCCCGCGATCTCATCGGATGAGAAGCTGGCAAGTTCAGCCGTGTCGAGGGTTGCGACCTGATCGGATGTCAGAACTTTGACCTGCGAGGAGGTGAGAGCTGCGATGCCGTCGGAGGAGAATGCAGCCAGCTGACCGGTGGCCAGTGCGCCCACCTGAACATTGCTGAGGACAGTGACCTGTTCGGATTTGAGGCCTGCCAGCGATGTGGTTGCGATTGCCTTTACCTGTGCTGCGCTGAGCTTGGCGACCTGGCCTGTGGTCAGAGCGCCGACCTGCTCGGATGTCAGGGAATGGATCTGGTCTGAGCTGAGCTTGGCAACCTGTGCGGTTGTCAGCACTGCGACCTTGCCCGTATCGAGGCCAGCGAGGGCCGTTGTTGTCAGTCCGGCCAGCGAGTTGATGCTCAGAGCTGCAATCTCATCGGTTGCGAAGCTGTTGAGATCGGCTGAGTCGAGGGCTGCGACCTGCGCGGAGGTCAGTGCAACGACCTGCGATGAGGTGAGCGCTGTGATGCCGTCTGCGGTGAATGCAGCCAGCTGTTCCGTATTGAGGGAAGCGAGCTGCTTGTTGGTGATCACGGCAACCTGGTCGGTCTTAAGGCCAGCGATGACGTCTGTGGAAACCACCGACAGCTGTGCAGCGGTTAGACCTACAATCTGGTTGGTTCCGATCTCTGCGAAGCTGGTCGGCGTGATTGCGCCGATCTGAGCGGTGCTCAGCGATGCAATCTGTGTGGTGGTCAGAGCCTTGAGGGTAGTGTTGTCGATGGCGCTGAGAGCAGTTGTGGTCAAGCCCTTGAGTGCGCTGATGGTCAGACCCGCGATCTCATCGGATGAGAAGCTGGCGAGTTCAGCTGTGTCGAGGGTTGCGACCTGATCGGATGTCAGAACTTTGACCTGCGAGGAGGTGAGAGCTGCGATGCCGTCGGAGGAGAATGCAGCCAACTGACCGCTTGTCAGTGCGCCCACCTGAACATTGCTGAGGACAGTGACCTGGTCGGATTTGAGGCCTGCCAGCGATGTGGTTGCGATTGCCTTTACCTGTGTTGCGCTGAGCTTGGCGACCTGTCCTGTGGTCAGAGCGCCGACCTGATCGGATGTCAGGGAGCCGATCTGTGCTGAGTTGAGCTTGGCAACCTGTGCGGTTGTCAGCACTGCGACCTTGTCCGTATCGAGGCCAGCGAGGGCCGTTGTTGTCAGTCCGGCCAGCGAGTTGATGCTCAGAGCTGCAATCTCATCGGTCGCGAAGCTGTTGAGCTCGGCTGAGTCGAGGGTTGCGACCTGATCGGATGTCAGACCTCTGATCTGCGAGGTGGTGAGAGCTGTGATGCTATCGGAGGTAAATGCAGCCAGCTGTTCCGTATTGAGGGAAACGAGCTGCTTGTTGGTGATCACGGCAACCTGGTCGGTCTTCAGTCCAGCGATGACGCCGGTGGAAACCACTGACAGCTGTGTGGCGGTGAGCCCTACAATCTGGTTGGTCCCAAGCTCTGCGAAGCTGGCAGGCGTGATTGCGCCGATCTGAGCGGTGCTCAGCGATGCAATCTGTGTTGTGGTCAGAGCCTGAAGGGTGGTGCTGTCGATGGCGCTGAGAGCAGTTGTGGTCAGGCCCTTGAGTGCGCTGATGGACAGGCCCGCGATCTCATCGGACGAGAAGCTGGCGAGTTCAGCTGTATCGAGAGTTGCGACCTGAGTGGAGGTCAATGCGCGGGTTTGCACAGTCGTCAGCGCCTGAAGGCTGTCTGAAGATAGCGCGGCAAACTTTTCGGATGCCAGCGAGCTAATCTGTGTGGCTGTGAAGCCCGAAATCTGTGCCGAGGCAATTGCACCCAATTGGTCAACGTTAAGACCGACGAGTGCGCTGGCTGTGATAGCGCCGATGTTCGTGCTGCTCAACGACGTGATCACGTCGGTTTTGATCGCGCCAATCTGGGTGGAGCCCAAGGCTGCGACTTGCTTGCTGCTCAAAGCCGCAATGTCGTCTGTCTTAAGGTTGGCGATGGTGGTGGTTGATAGATTGGAAATCTGCTTGATGGAAAGCGAAGAGATAATAGAAGTCATGGACACGTGCCCCCGTTGATAACTGGCCAAAGCGCCACACACCCAACCAATTCCACGCGGCGCAGCCTTAGGGCCGCATCCGATACCCCGGATGCGCTCTTGCGCGAATTGGCAAAGTGTCTCCCCCGATCGACGCAACGTCAAACGACTGAGTGTCCGTTCTGGACAATAGCAAGATTAAGCAGAACATGGCTCGTGTGAGCCGGCGCATCGGAAGGGCATCATGCGTACAGAACTCTGATCTTGTTCTGATCCCTACGCCATTTGGACATTAGAGCTTCGTTTTTCAACTTAGCTTTCGGTCAACGTGCCGCACCAAAAATAGGGAGCGTCCACGCGGACCTCACATGACCGCCGTCACTATCGTCTACGACACGTAAAAAATTGGTTAACGCGTGTGGCCAGATCATGTGTTGTCAAAGTTAACCCTGAGTCTAAAACTGTTGCAAGTCCTTAAAGTCGATAAGTATCTGCCCCGATATGAAGGAAGTTCGAATCATTAATGTCGACTATTAGTATGAGAAATTTCCTTTATTTGAAATCAAAATAAAAAACAGTGGCAATCGTAAAGGTGGTGACTTTTTTTGGCTTTTGCACGGTTTCGTCCGGAGTCCTACAATAAAAATCATCTGGGATTGTGAATAATCGAAATGTCTGTCGTGAATGTCGCGTATTGGAATGCGGAGGCAGAGTATATTTCATAAATATGACATATAAGCTACCTGGAAGATAAGTAACCGTCGGACGCTCTGAAATAAAAGTATCGGCGCAAAGTGAAGGCGCGAATAGACGATCAGCGCATGTAGAATGCGCCGCAATTTTTAGGTGTAAATCTCGATATTGTTACGAAAGTGGCCGGATCAACTCTGTGATTGGCTCTGAGATTGTTCCACGGTCACGGATACTGTCAGGCTTTCACCTGAAAGACCGACACGCATGCCGGAGACGGGGGCGCAATCGCGGTAGCTGAGGCCGCTGGCGATGCGGACGTAGCGCTCGTCTGGGCAGAGCTTGTTGGCGGCATCGAAACCCACCCAGCCGAGGCCGGGAACATGGGCTTCGGCCCATGCGTGCGTGGCGATTTGTTCGGCGACGTCTTCCATCATCAGATAGCCGGAGACATAGCGGGCGGGCATACCCATATGGCGGGCGGCGGAGATGAAGATATGGGTGTGGTCCTGGCAGACGCCTTTTTTGGCTTCCAGCGCCTGTTCCGCCGTGGTTTCCGTGCCGGTCGATCCGGTCTCGTATTCCACTTCGAGATGGACGAGGGCCATCAACTCGTGCAGCCGTTCCAGCTGTGTGTCACCGGTTGCCTGCCGCGCCAGTTCGCGAATGAGCTTGCCGGGCTTGGTCAGCGGTGTTTCGCGCATGAAGAGCCACAGCGGTGCGTTACCGATGTGAGGGCCGAAGACGCCGGCCTTGTCGATGGTTTCGACTTCGCCGCGCGCGATGACCTTCACGGTGCTACGCGGTCCTTCGGTTTCCACCAGTTCCACACGGTTGCCGAAGTGGTCGTCATAGCGCACCTCCAGCGTCGCACCATCGACGGTGACGTCCCAGTTCATCACCGTCTGCGTCGGCCCGGTCGCAGGTGTCAGCCGCAAGCGTTGCAGGGAATAGGGAACCGGCTCATCGTAGAGATACTCGGTCGTGTGATTGATCTTCAAACGCATTCCATGTCCCCGTTTTAACTCCGCTTACTGATAGAAGCGGTAGCCATCCGTGATTTCCTGTCCCAGCTGCGCGTTCCTGTTGACGAAAAGCTCGAGGAACTCGTGCAGGCCCTGGTCCATCACTCGGTTTATCGTGGTTTTCTGCAACGTCGCCTGAATGGCTTCCGCCGTATCATGCGCCTTGTGCCGCTCGTCATAGTCCTCGGCCAGATAACCAAGATTGCTGACGATCTTTTCGTAACAATAGGCAAGAGAACGCGGCATTCTTCCGTTCAAGATCAAGAAGTCTGCAATATTCGCCGGCTTATACTCCGCATCATAGACCCAGCCGTAAGAACGGTGTGCCGAAACGGAGCGCAGAATGGATTCCCACTGCGCATTGTCCAGCGATGAGCCCACCTGCGCGGCGGCTGGCAGAAGGACGTAGTATTTCACATCCAGAATACGCGCCGTATTGTCCGCGCGCTCGATAAAGGTGCCGATGCGCGAGAAGTTGTAGAGATCGTTGCGCAGCATAGATCCATGAAACGCGCCGCGCACGAGCCCGGCTCTGTGTTTAATAACATCGATGACTTGCGGTAATTCTGCGGCTTTTACTTTACGGCCAAGAAGATTCTTCAGTTCAATCCAGAATTCGTTCGTCGCTTCCCATGTTTCGCGCGTCAGCGCGGTGCGGACCATGCGGGCATTGTTTCTGCCGAATTCGATGCAGGACATGACGCTGGAGGGGTTGGCCTTGTCGCGCAGCATGTAGTCGATAGCGTCGGCAGAGGTCACCTTCTCATGGGTCTGGAGGAATTCCTCCCGCGCGCCCGCGCTTTGCAGCACGCCGTCCCAGTCCTCGTCGGCACTGCCGCTGCGGGTGAGTGAGACGCGCATGCCCGCATCCACCAGTCGGGCAATGTTTTCCGCACGTTCGATGTAGCGGAACATCCAGTAGAGTCCGTTCGCCGTTCTTCCCAGCATGGCTTAGTCCTCCAGTACCCAAGTGTCCTTGGTGCCGCCGCCCTGGCTGGAATTCACCACGAGTGAACCCTGCTTGAGCGCAACGCGCGTCAGCCCGCCGGGAATGATCTTTACCTTGTCCGAAACCAGAACATAGGGGCGAAGATCGACGTGGCGCGGCGCGATGCCGTTTTTCACCATGATAGGCACTGTGGAAAGCGAAAGCGTAGGCTGTGCAATATAGTTCGAGGGTCGCGAACGAAGCTTGTCCGCAAACAAAGCGCGCTGCTTCTTGGACGCCGTCGGGCCAACCAGCATGCCGTAACCGCCGGAGCCGTGAACCTCCTTCACAACCAGATCGGCCAGATTGTCCAGAACATATTTCAGGCTGTCCGGCTCGGAGCAGCGCCATGTCGGCACGTTCTCCAGAAGCGGTTTGCGGCCCGTATAGAATTCAACGATTTCGGGCATGTAGGAATAGATGGCCTTGTCGTCGGAAATACCCGTGCCCGGTGCATTGGCGATGGTTATGTTGCCAGCACGGTAGACATCCATGATGCCGGGAACGCCCAATGCCGAGTCTGGCCGGAAGGTGAGGGGATCGAGGAAGTCGTCATCCACGCGGCGATACAGCACATCGATGGCTTCATAACCGCGCGTCGTGCGCATCTTGACCTTGCCATCCATGACACGCAGGTCCGAGCCTTCGACAAGCTCAACGCCCATCATGTCGGCCAGATAGGAATGTTCGTAATAGGCCGAATTGAAAATGCCCGGGGTGAGAACCGCGACGCGTGGCTTGCCCTTGCAGCCCGGAGGTGCCAGCGACGCAAGCGATTGACGCAGTTGATATGGGTAATCTTCGACCCGCTGCACCTTGTTCTCATGGAACAGTTCCGGGAACATCTGCATCATGGTTTCGCGGTTTTCCAGCATGTAGCTGACACCGGAAGGTGTGCGGGCATTGTCTTCCAGAACGTAGAACTGGTCTTCGCCGGTGCGCACGATATCCGTGCCGACGATGTGCGTATAGACGCCGCCCGGCGGCTTGAACCCGATCATCTCCGGCAGGAAGGCCTCGTTGCGCTCTATCAGTTCGCGCGGAATGCGCCCGGCGCGGATGATTTCCTGCTTGTGGTAGATATCGTCCAGAAACGCGTTGAGTGCCAGCACGCGCTGTTCGATGCCCTGGGCCAGCTTGCGCCATTCACGACCGGATATGATGCGGGGAATGATGTCGAAGGGGATCAGCTTTTCGGCGCTGTCGGCATGGCCGTAAACGGCGAAGGTGATACCGGTCTTTCTGAAGATATTTTCAGCGTCCCGGGATTTCTGGATCAGATGCGATCTGTCCTGACGGCTGTACCACTCATTATAGTTTTCGTATGGGCTTCGCGGCGATGAGTCCGCATTTATCATTTCGTCAAATGCCAACTTTAGGTTCCCCATTTTTGCCCATTTGAATACAACGCTGATCGCAATGCAAGAAGCATGCGCAGTCTCGATCCAGATTTTTTGGTCCCTCTGCCCCCGCTAAACATACATAAAATAAGCAGTTTCAGCTCCGGCAGCACGAAAATGCGGCAGAGGTGGAAAGGTTTCATCTCCGGCCCTGATCGGCTGGCGGATTTCCATAGGTTGCAAGAAAGAGTTTGCTTAAATTTTCACCAAACTGTCAATGCTCGTTTGGAAAGCCTTGGCCGCCGCAATCGCAATACTTCGTTAATTGTGGCCGCGCGCGGTTAGAGGTTTGTTAACCATAAAATTCTACTCCTTGTTAACAGAGAGATTCATCGACCGGGGGTAATATGTCTATTTCGCGCCGTGGTGTCCTGTTTGGATTGCCGCTTCTTCTTGCTGGTTGCGCCAGCACCAATTTCGCCCAGCAACGACATAACTACGCAGCCATTCCGGATGAGAAGTTTCCGCTGAAGGCCATGCCGCTCGACAAGATTGATCCGGAACTCCGTCGCCAGCAGGTGGCCTACACGACCACGCATCCAGCGGGCACTGTCATCGTCGATACGCCTGCTCGCCGTCTCTATTATATCCTGGGCAATGGTCAGGCCATGCGCTACGGGGTCGGCGTTGGTCGTCAGGGTCTGGCCTTGCGGGGCGATGCCTATGTTGGCCGCAAGGCCGAATGGCCAAGCTGGACGCCAACGCCGAACATGATTCGTCGCGAGCCACACAAGAACCTGAAATATGCAGGCGGCATGCCGGGTGGCCCGAACAATCCGCTGGGCGCTCGCGCCATGTATCTCTATCGCAACGGCAACGACACCATGTTCCGCCTGCACGGCACCAACCAGCCGCAGTCTATCGGTCATGCCATGTCCAGCGGTTGCATTCGCATGCTGAACCACGACATTGTCGATCTTTACGAACGCGTACCGGTCGGTGCCCGCGTGGTGGTTCTGCAGGCATAACGATCTTAGAAACGCCTTGATCCGGCGCTTTGAGAGCCGGATCGCAACCTTGCAACGGTGCCAAAATGTGTCGTTTCCTCGCCTATACCGGCTCTCCCGTCTGGCTCGACAGCCTTCTGATCGAGCCGGAAAGTTCGCTGATCAGCCAGTCGCTGGCGGCGAGGGAGGCGAAGACGGTGGTCAATGGCGATGGATGCGGCATTGGCTGGTATGGCGAGCGGGGAGAGCCGGGTATTTATCGCGGCATCCTGCCTGCATGGTCTGACCGCAATCTGACATCGCTTTGCCATCAGTTGCGGTCGGGGATGTTTCTGGCGCATGTGCGCTCCGCCACCACCGGCGGTGTGTCCATGGCCAATTGCCATCCGTTCGGCTTTGGCAAGCACCTTTTCATGCATAACGGCCAGATTGGCGGTTATGAAAAGGTCAAGCGCGCCATCGAGGCGCATATTCCCGATGAAGTCTATTGTTCGCGCGCCGGCAACGGCGATAGCGAGGCGATCTTTCTGATTGCAGCCGGTTTCGGTCTCGACCGCGATCCTGTCGGTGCCCTAAAGAAAACCTTGCAGATGTGCCTGGATGTCGTTGAACGCTCCGGTGTTGATGAGCCTGTTCGTTTCAGTGCCATCCATGCCGATGGCGACACGTTGCACGCCTTCCGCTGGTCCAGTGATGCCCGCCCGCCGACACTTTATTGGCGCAACATGGGTGAGGGGATTGCCATTGCATCCGAACCCTTTGGCACGGGTGGAGAGAAGTGGGATGTCATTCCGGCCAATACGGTTGCCACCGTAAAAGGCGTCGACATCACCTTTGAGCCATTCAATCCCGTAACGCAGCCTGCCGTGCTGATGACGGCCTGACGCTTCAATCATATCCAGCCAGACAACCACTGGTTTCTCGCGCTGTGGCCTGCTGCAAGCAGGCTCTACAGGCACCTTTTTGTTACCCCATATTTCGGGTATCGGACCTGCGAGCGCGCGAGTTGTTTTTGCGTTGGAAACGTGTAACCCAATATCGAATAGATGTATTTTTCTGTCGGGTTTTGTCAGCGATAGCGCGAACCTGCTTATGAGGATAAGACACATGGCTTTTTTTGATAAACTGTCGCGGTATCAGCCCCAGTTTCTGGCTGTTCTGCGAATCGTCGCTGCGCTGCTGTTCATCGAACACGGTACGCAGAAGCTGTTCGGCTTCCCCGCAGCGCAGATGGAAGGTTCGCTTCCACCGCTGTTGCTGGTTGCTGCACTGCTTGAACTGATTGGCGGCGTGCTCATTCTCATCGGTCTCTTCACACGCCCGGTCGCCTTCCTTCTGTCTGGACAGATGGCGGTTGCCTATTTCATGGCGCATGCACCGAAGAGCGTTTTTCCGGTGCTGAACGGCGGCGATGCCGCCATCCTGTTCTGCTTCATCTTCCTGTATCTGGTTGCTGCTGGCCCCGGTGCATTCTCGATCGACAATAGCCGCCGTTAATCAACGCCGTATCTGATACGACCAACATTTCGAAACGCCGCGTGGACATTCCATGCGGCGTTTTTAGTTGGACTTCAGCTCGCCGTGTTTTGCCGTCTGCCGCATCAGCCATTTGTCGATTTTTGCCTGAAGCAGTTCCGGGCTGATGGGCTTTGACAGATAATCATCCATGCCCACGGCAAGGCAAAGATCGCGGTCGCTCTCCTGCGCATGAGCGGTCACGCCAATGATCGGAACACGCGCGACGTTCATGGCATTGTCTTCCTCGGCGCGAATGGCCTGCGTGGCCTGATGCCCGTTCATGACCGGCATGGACACATCCATCAGAATGATCGCCGGATTATCGGTGCGCCAGGCCTGAACCGCCTGTTTTCCATTGTCCACGATCCGGAAGGTGAGGCCGGTCTGCTGGAGAATCTGGGTGAAAACGATCTGGTTGACGTCGTTGTCCTCGGCAATCAGCACATCCAGAGACGAAACGCGGCTTGCGGCGACCGGCGTGCTGACTTTCGCCACGGGCTTCTGGCTCTGTTCAGGGCTGGCCTGTTTCGGCGCGATGGCCGCCTGTTGCTGTTGCCATCCGCGTTTTGCCCGTGATGTACGCACCACATCCGTCAGCGTCTTGCGAAGCAGACGTGCGCGCACAGGCTTCATCAGATGGGCATCGAAGTTGATGTCCGCCGACCCGCCCCGGTCATTGACCGCATCCATCGAAGTCAGGAAAATAATCGGCGTAGAGCTGAGGCGCGGGTTGCTGCGCAGCAAACGCGCCACCTGCATTCCGTCCATATCGGGCATGTGGTAATCAAGAATGACCGCATCGATGTCAAAGCCGATCTTCGCCGCTTCTTCCAGAACGGCAATGCCTGCCGGGCCGCTATCTGCGGCATAGCTGTCCACGCCCCAGCTTGTCAGCTGTTCGGTCAATATCTGCCGGTTCACGGCATTATCATCAATGACGAGGACGCTCACTTTTCTAGTGTCGATGGGGGAAACCGTCTGCTCGGTGCGGGTCCCAACAATACGCAGAGGCAGGCTGACCGTAAAGGCTGAGCCTTGGCCGAGTGTGCTTACCACATCTACCTTGCCGCCGAAAAGTCCGGCCAACCCCACCGTAATCGCAAGGCCAAGGCCTGTGCCTTCGTGCCTGCGGGTGGAGGAGGTGTCTGCCTGACTGAATTTTTCGAAAATGCGGTCCAGCTGGTGCGGCGCGATGCCGATGCCGGTGTCTTCCACCCGCAATGTCAGAATGACTTCGCTGTTGTCTATGGCCTCGGCTGAGAGCTCGATCAGCACATGCCCCATCTCGGTAAACTTGATGGCGTTACCGATGAGGTTCGTTGCGATCTGCCGGAAACGACCGGCATCGCCGCTGACCAGATTGCGCAAGGTCGGATCGACACGGACGATCAGCTCGATGTTCTTTTCCAGCGCCTGCGATGACAGCAGGGAGGCGACGTCTTCCACCGCCTCGGCGGCATCGAAAGGCGTGGAGCGCAATGCCATCTGTCCAGCATCGATCTTGGAGAAATCCAGAATATCATTGATGATCGTCAGCAGCGCGTTGCCGGATTTGACGATGACGTCGGTGAATGTCCGCTGTCGCGTATCCAGACTGGATTTTGCCAGCAGTTCCGCCATGCCGAGAACACCATTCATTGGCGTTCTGATTTCGTGGCTCATATTGGCCAGAAACTCGGATTTTGCCCGGTCTGCGGCTTCCGCCCGCGCCAGCAGGCCTTCAAGCTCGGCCTCGCGCTGTTTCATCTCGGTAATGTCGGTGGCGATGACGAGCCAGTAATTGCCGGCACCGATGGTGGATTCCACATTGAGCCAGCGTTTGCCATCCACATGGATCAGCGATGAGAACGGCTTGGCGGCGGCAACATTGTCCAGCCATTGCGTGCGGGTCGATATCGTCTGCTCTTCGGTTCCGAAATCGCCGCGGTCTGCACAATAGGCGAAGAATGGCAGCCAGCTGACACCTGCGGCCAGCAATTGCGGCGGCACATCGAACATGCGCGATAGAGCATCATTGGACATGATGATCTTGCCGTCCTGCACCAGTGCGAGCCCTTGCGCCATGACGCGCGTCGCATCCTGCATATATTCGCCAACGCGCTGCAATTCCTGCCGGGCGGCGCTGATTTCCTCATCGCGAACGCGCACCGCGGTGCTATCGGAGAAGGTGATGAGGATTTTGCCGCCGGCAATGCGGCGCTCTGATAGGATGATGAAGCGGCCCGACTTGCTGGAAATCTCACGCGATGTGTTGCCATCGATCCGGTTTAGCCGCTCGACACGGTCGAGATAGGCCTCCTCCAGCGTCATGCCGCCAAATTCGTACTTGCCGCATTCGTAGCCCAGTTGCAGATAGGTGCGGTAGGACTTTCCGACGAGGTCGATCTTCTCGGTTACTTCCCACAGGTCGTAAAAGCGGCTGTTGGCATATTCAATCGTCAGGTCCGGTCCCAGCAGCATCACGCCTACTGGCATGGATTGCAGAAGGGATTCGACTTCGGCGTGGAGTTTCTCCGCCTCATTGCGGGCTGCCAGCAGTTCCTGCTGTCCCTGCATCAGCGTGGTCGTATCGGTCACAGAGCCGACCAGATAGGGTTCCTCAGCAGGGGTGACGATGCGGCCAATCCTGATGATGGTGGGCACGGTGGTGCCGTTGTTGAGGACGATCTCCTGCGTCTTTTGCAGCTCTTCGCCCGTTTCCAGAATGTGGACATTTTCCTGCCGGAAGCCTTCGCCTTCGTGCAGGAAGATTTCCTCTTCCGTCAGTCCGTAATATTTCTCCCGAGGCTCGCCCCACAATGTCTCGTAAGAAGCGTTTGCGTAGGTGAGGCGGCGTTTGCTATCCAGCATGAAGACGGCAACCGGCAGGCGTTCCAGCGCTTCGCGGAACAGCCAGTTCTCGCGCGTATGCCTCTCCACCAGCATTTCCTGCGTCTTGGCATCGGTAACGTCGATACGAAGCGCAACGAGCAGCCCGTTTTCAAGCCGCTTGTTGATGAAGCGGATCCAGCGACCGTCGCTCATTTCCTGCATGAATTCGGAATAGGGCGTGCGGGTTGCCTGCAGCCTCTGTTCCACCCAGTCCAGCCTGTTGGCATCGCCTTCTTCTTGCAGCACGCCCGATTTGACGTAGCGATCATGGAAGGCCGTGACGATGGCGTTAAGCTCAAGCCCCGGCTTCCAGTCGAGGTTCAGTTCGCGATACAGATTTTCCAGACGGGCGTTGGAGTAGATCAGCCTGTCTTCGGGATCGTAAACCGCAACGCCGACATCCAGAAGATCGAGAAGGCTGCTGCCGATCAACGGTTCGTTCTGGGCGGCGGCGCGTTCCATGTCGAAAGACGGCATGGTCTCGAATATTTCGAACAGAAACAGATCGCCGTTTTCCGATTCAAAACGTTCGCATTTGACGGCATGTGTCTGGCTGGCGTGCTGATCGGCGCTTGCAGTGACTTCTTCCGTTGCAAAGACAAGGCAGCGACGCTCCTTGTCTTCGCGCCCCACATCCTTGGCATTGCCGAAGAGTTCCTGCGTGGTTTTCTGGTAGAAATCTGCTGCGGGGCGACCGTTGAAGCGGGCATAGGCGGAGTTGACGCAGACATATCGCAACTGACTGTCTTTAATGCAGGCGGGCAGAGTAAGCGTTAATACGCCCTCACATGCTTTTTCAAGCAATCCGCCCCCACTAATCAAATCATTCTCCGTAGCCGTCCGTGACACCAATAGAATCAGCGCTCAACTGCGAGCGAACATGTCAGGGAATCTATTGTAGATTGATGAAGTTGGCTACGTGTTCCGCACTGTTATTAGAAGTTGTTAACTATAGTTTTTCATCGATCGTTAAGATTTTCGCGATGCGTGGCATGCCGCTATAGCCGAATTGCCGCAGGGTCGGTGGCGTGCTTTTTGAAACATTCGCTTGACTTTCCTTGATAAAAAGACCACATCCCACTCCAAGCTTTCACCTTCGGCAGCCGCGTGAGCTGCAGCGTCAACGAAAAAAGACCCGACGCATGAAGGAAAAGCGCAGGATACAGGAGACGGCGTATTCGCCGCACTGAAGCGCAGAAAGTCATTCCAACCCACAAGTTCCCAATTCACGCGGGGTTCTTGACGCCAAGACAACCGGACAGCAGGGCTGATCCGGGTTCGAGCGTTTTGGCGCCCCGAAAGGTATACTATTGACCAGTTTTAGCGAACTCGGCCTCTCCGAAAAAATCGTGGCCGGCGTCACCCAGCTTGGTTACACCACGCCGACCCCTATTCAGGAAAAAGCGATCCCGCTTCTTCTGGAAGGCCGCGATATCATCGGTCTCGCACAGACCGGCACCGGCAAAACCGCCGCATTCGGCCTGCCGATCATCGAAATGCTTCTGAAGCAGCCCGACCGTCCGGCAAACCGCACCACCCGCACACTTATCCTTGCGCCAACGCGCGAGCTGGTAAACCAGATTGGCGAAAGCCTTCGTGGTTTTGTGCGCAAGACGCATCTCAAGATCAATCAGGTCGTGGGCGGCGCGTCCATCAACAAGCAGCAGCTTCAGCTGGAAAAGGGCACCGACATTCTCGTTGCCACGCCCGGCCGTCTGCTCGATCTGATTTCGCGCAACGCGATTTCCCTGTCCAAGGTCACCTATCTGGTTCTCGATGAAGCAGACCAGATGCTGGATCTCGGCTTTATTCACGACCTGCGCAAGATTTCCAAGATGGTGCCTGCCGGTCGCCAGACGCTGCTGTTTTCGGCCACCATGCCGAAGGCAATTTCTGATCTCGCAGGCAGCTATCTGACCAACCCGGTCACCGTTCAGGTTACGCCTCCGGGCAAAGCCGCCGACAAGGTTGAGCAATATGTTCACTTCGTTGCTGGCAAGAACGACAAGACCGAGCTTCTCAAGAAGTCGCTCAACGACAACCCGGATGGCCGCGCAATCGTGTTCCTGCGCACCAAGCATGGCGCTGAAAAGCTGTCCAAGTATCTGGAGCATATCGGTTTCAAGGTCGCGTCGATCCACGGCAACAAGAGCCAGGGTCAGCGCGAGCGCGCCCTCAAGGGCTTCAAAGACGGCGAAGTCAAGGTTCTGGTGGCAACCGACGTTGCTGCCCGCGGCATCGACATTCCTGCCGTAACCCACGTCTTCAACTACGATCTGCCGGAAGTGGCCGACGCTTACGTGCACCGCATTGGTCGTACGGCGCGTGCGGGTCGTGATGGCATCGCCATCGCCTTCTGCGCACCGGACGAAACCCGTCTGCTGCACGACATCGAAAAGCTGATGAAGATCGAAATTCCGGTCCTCTCCGGCGAACGTCCTGAAGGTCTGGCAAGCCCATCGCGCGGCAACAACAACCGTGGCGGCAATGGTGGCAATCGCGGTAGCGCGAACGGCCCACGTCGTCAGGGTGGCGAGCGCGCCCATGGCGACCGTCCGGCACGTGGTCCCCGTGAAGGGGGGCATCGCGAAGGTGGTCATCGTGATGGTGGACGTCGCAATGGCGATTTCCGTGGCCAGCGTGCAGGCGAATTCGCACCGGTCGAGCGTGACAACGATCTCGAAGTCACGTCCGACTTCAAGCGCCCGAAGGCAGATGCTGCACCGGGCAAGCCCGCTGGCAACCGCAATCATCGCGGTGGTCAGGGTCGTCCGGCCCGCAAGGCAGGCTCTTTTGCTCCTGCCGGTCAGGGTCGTCCTGCTGGCAAAGCCGGTAGTGGCCGCAAGCGCGGCTGATTTAGCCCGACTTTTATAATGAGCGCCCGGATGAAAATCCGGGCGTTTTTCGTTTCGGCCTAGAGCGCGGGTTTCTTGCCGCAGAGCATTTCGCGCTTTCCGGCAAAACCCGGTCTGCGCTCGACGGTAAAGCCCGCAGCGCCCAGATTGCGCCGCACGAAACCGGCCGCCGCAAATGTGCCGAAGGTTCCGCCAGGAGCCGTCTTTTCGAACACCGCCGACATGATCTCCAGCGACCACATCTCGGGGTTCTTGGCTGGCGCAAAGCCATCGAGGTACCATGCGTCGAATATGTCAGTGCTTTGGCTGATCCCTCGCATGGCATCACCGCAAAAGACGGTCAGGCGCGTCTGCTCGTCCAGAGTGATGTCGATCCAGCCTTCCGGGTCTGACGGCCATTGTGCGACGAAGGCTTTGCGCTCGGCATCCAACTGCGGCCAGTGGGACAGTGCCCGGTCCAGCTCTTGGGCGGTCATCGGGTAAAGTTCGAAGGACACGAAATGCAGCTGCGCATCGGCAGGTCTTGAGAGCTTCCACTGCCGCCATGTCTCGCACAGGTTCAGCGCCGTGCCGAAACCAAGTTCCCCAATGCGGAAGGTGCCCTGCGCAGTTTCCCAACGCTCCGGCAAGCCGTTGCCGGCGAGCGAAACGTGACTGCATTCCTGCCGGCCATCGGTCTGGCAATAAAAATGGTCGCCAAAGGCCAGCGAATAGGGCATATCGCCCTCTCGCCAATCCAGCATGTTTGAACCGGCTCGTTGCGGCCCACTGTTATCGAGGTGTGTCATGGTCAAAGCCGATAGTCTTCCCGATCAGACAGGTCAATCACCTTTGCCATCCAGCGTGTCGTTGTTGATCATCGGCGGCGGTATCATGGGCCTTTGGGCGGCGGTAAAGGCTGACAGGCTAGGTATCGACACGCTTCTGGTGGATGCAGGCAAAGTCGGCAGCGGCGCCAGCGGCGGCCTCTTGGGCGCTTTGATGTCGCATATGCCGGATCGCTGGTCGGACAAGAAGCAGTTTCAGTTCGATGCCCTGCTGAACCTTGAAGCTGAAATTGCAGCGGTGGAAGCCGAAACGGGCCTTTCGGCGGGTTACAGACGCTGCGGCCGCATCATTCCCCTGCCAAAGCCGCACCTTCGGGCCATTGCGGAGCGGCATCAAAGCGACGCGCTGTCCAACTGGAGTACGGACGGCCACCAATTCCACTGGCATGTGCTGGATACGCCGCCCGTCAATGGCTGGGTGGATGCCGCAGCGGGCGAGGCGGGTTTCGTGCATGACACCTTTGCCGCCAAGGTCTCTCCGCGGGCTTTCGTGGCGACGCTGGAAGGGTATTTGCGACGGTCCAGACATGTGCGCCTCATCGAGAATTGCGGCGTTACGGCTTTGGACCCGAATGGCACGGCCACGTTGGCGAATGGCGAAAGCATTCGCTTCGGGCATGCCATGGTCTCTGCGGGACATGACTCGTTCCCACTGCTTGGAGACGCGTTTAAGTTGTCTTCTGGTGCAAAACTAGGCCAGCCGGTTAAAGGGCAGGCGGCATTGCTGCAAGCCCATGTCGACCCGTCGATGCCGGTGGTGTTCCTGAATGGTCTCTACGTCGTGCCGCATGAAGACGGCACTGTTGCCATTGGCAGCACCAGCGAGGAGGAATTCGGCGATGCCTTCACAACGGATGAGCGGCTGGAAACCTTGATTGCGCAGGCGCGGCAGATCGTTCCATCGCTTGAAGATGCCGAGGTGATCGAGCGCTGGGCCGGGCTGCGCCCCAAGGCAATCGGTCGCGACCCGATGGTGGGCGCGCATCCGGACTACCCGCGCGTCATTGCACATACGGGTGGTTTCAAGGTCAGTTTTGGTCTGGCGCATCGTCTGGCCGATGCCGCCTTGGATACGGTGTTGGGCAAGCCCATGCAGGTGCCCACCAGTTTTACGTTTGAAGATCACATTCGTGTTTTCAACCAAAAGATTTGATTCGACAGCGTTTACGCGTCGTTAATCTGTCATGCAAATCACCTAACAGCTTGGCTTATGCATTATGGCTGATGAAATCCGTTCGAGGACGGCGAGGTGACGACGCATGCGGTATGCCATTCATTTTACGCCTTCCCCAAATGATCCGCTGACTCATGTCGCTGCGGCCTGGCTGGGTCGTGACGTCTATTCCGGCCAGAGCGTGGAGCCGCCTGCGGTAACCAGCCTCGGCATGCAGGAGATTTCCTACCACACCGCGCTGCCGCGCCGATATGGCTTTCATGGCGCGATCAAGGCTCCGTTCCGCTTGATGGATGATGTCAGTGAGGCGGCCCTGCTGCGCGGCCTGATGCATTTCGCAGGCACGCATCAACCCTTCACTTTGCCACCGCTGGAAATCGCCAAACTTGGCAATGTCTATGGTCTGGTGCCCTCCTGGCAATCGGAAACGCTGAATTTTCTGGCTGCAAGCGTGGTGCAGGAGTTTGATCGTTACCGCGCGCCCCTGTCCGATGCGGATATTGACCGTGCCGACCCGGATCGTCTTTCGGCAACGCAACTGACCAATCTGCACCGCTGGGGCCACCCATATGTCATGGACGAGTTCCGCTTTCAGATGATGCTGACGGGCGGCGTGATGCCAGGAGATTGTCCGCGTGTCGAGCGGGCGGTGCGCGGCGTGTTCGAGCCTTTGCTGGAGCGACAGGTCGATTTCTCCAACCTCGCGCTTTTCGTGGAAGATGAGCCGGGCGCTCCGTTCCGCGTCCATTCGCTGCACCCGATGGGGCGTGTCTCCGCCCGCAAGATTGCATAAGTCCCGCCAAGAAAATGCTCTCGACTTTCCGGTCCGCGATGTTACCGTTCACGAAATTTGCGTGAAGGTGATTTGATGATTTCCGCTGACTATCCCCGCAACCTCATCGGTTACGGTCGCAATACCCCTGATCCGAAATGGCCCGGCGATGCCAGAATTGCGGTGCAATTCGTCATCAATTACGAAGAGGGCGGCGAAAGCAGCATTCTCGATAGCGATAAGGCTTCCGAGTCGCTGCTGTCGGAAATCGTCGGCGCACAGCCTTGGCCGGGGCAGCGCAATCTCAATATGGAATCGATTTACGAATATGGGTCGCGCGCCGGTTTCTGGCGGCTGTGGCGCATGTTCACAGAACTTGGTGTGACAACGACCGTTTACGGTGTCACCGCCGCCATGGCTCGCAACCCGGACGCGGTGGCGGCGATGAAGGAAGCCGGTTGGGAAATCGCCAGCCACGGCTATCGCTGGCTGGAATATAAGGACTTTTCAGAGGAAGAAGAGCGCAAGCATGTGCTGGAAGCCGTGCGCCTGCACACGGAACTGACCGGCGAGCGACCCTACGGCATGTATCAGGGCAAGCCTTCTGACAATACATTGCGGCTCATCATGGAGGAGGGTGGTTTCCTCTATTCTTCGGATTCCTACGCGGATGATCTGCCGTATTGGGTGAAAGGTTTGAAGGACGATCCGTTCCTGATCATTCCCTATACACTCGAAACCAACGACATGCGCTTTGCCACGCCGCAGGGCTTCAATTCCGGCGACCAGTTCTTCACCTATCTGAAAGACGCCTTCGACGTGCTGTATCGGGAAGGTGCCGAAGGCTCGGCCAAGATGATGAGCGTCGGCCTTCACTGCCGCCTCGTCGGGCGCCCCGGTCGCGCGGCGGCACTTCGCCGTTTCATCGAATATGTGCTCGGCCATGAGAAGGTCTGGATACCGCAACGTATCGAGATTGCCCGCCATTGGCATGAGCATCACAAGCCGGAGGCGGTGTGATGGTGGACAAGGCGGATTTCATCAGCCGGTTCGGCGGCGTGTTCGAGCATTCCCCTTTTATTGCGGAACGCGCTTACGATGCTGGCGATGTGGCGGAGCCGCTGACGGCAGGCAATGTCCATGCGGCGCTCTGCACCCAGTTTCGTGCCGCCTCGCATGAGGAAAGGCTGGGCGTGCTGCGCGCTCACCCCGATCTTGCCGGCAAGCTTGCCATTGCCGGAGGTCTGACCGAAGACAGCCGCAAGGAGCAGGCAGGAGCAGGGCTAGATCGTCTTTCGCCGGAAGAGCATGCGCGGTTTACGCAGCTCAACGCCGCCTATGTCGAGAAGAACGGGTTCCCCTTCATCATTGCCGTCAAAGGCCTGACCAAGGACGATATTCTGCGCGCCTTCGAGACCCGCATCAACAATAACGCGGAAGACGAATTCACTACTGCAACGGCGCAGGTGGAAAAGATTGCCGGGCTGCGACTATCCGCCTTGCTGCCGGAAAGCTGATGAAACGCATGCGCCAGCAATCTGCTTTCCACATCACGGGCAGCACTCTATATTGTGGTTCAGGAGACAAGCCATGAGACCATCAGAGGTGCTGGAAAAGAACCGGGAAGCGATCCGCGAAGCGACAAAACGCTTCAACGCGGCCAACCCTCGCGTGTTCGGCTCCGTGGCACGCGGCGAGGATCGGCCCGATAGCGATCTTGATATTCTGGTGGACGCGCTGCCGGGCACGACCTTGTTCGATTTGGGTGGATTGTTGGAAGAACTCAAGGAAATCCTTGGAGTAGAGGTTGACGTTCTCACCTCCGGTGGCCTCCACCCAGCCATGAGGGATCGTATCTTGCTGGAAGCCAAAGCTGTATGAGTTCCGACCGGCTTCTCCTTTATCTGGACGAAATAGATTTAGCGGCATCGCGCGTGCAAAGCTTCATTCAAGGTATGGATGAAGCAGCGTTTTCTTCCGATCAGCGTACCCAGATGGCGGTCATGATGGGACTTGCGCTCATTGGAGAGGCGGTCGCGAAGATCGACAAATACAGTCCTGAGTTTTTACGAGAACATACTGAAATCCCTTGGATGAAAATCAAGGGCATGCGTAATCTCATCGTCCAAGATTATTTCCGGACCGAGTTGTCGGTGGTCTGGAAGACGGTGACGGAGAGTATTCCCGATTTGCAGGCGCGTATGGCACTCATCAGAAACTGGCGTGCCCAAGGTGAATGAATTTTGACTGAATTTCTTGAAATCCTGCCTCTGACCCAGCAGGCATTCGCGCCCTTTGGCGATGTTCTCGAGGCAGATCCTGCCAGCATGCGGATCATCAATGGCGGCAATACCGAGCGGTATCACGCGCTTGGCTCACCGGATGTCACGGGCGAAGGCGCGCGTGTCGTGATGAACCTGTTTCGTGGCAAGGCGCGCCACTTTCCCTATACCGTTGATATGATGGAGCGCCACCCGCTGGGCAGCCAGAGCTTTACGCCGCTGTCCGGCAAGCCGTTTCTTGTCGTCGTTTCCGAGGATGAGCAAGGCAGGCCGGGGAAGCCGAAGGTGTTTCTGGCTGGCGCCGATCAGGGTGTGAATTACCATCGCAATGTCTGGCACCATCCGCTGATGGCCATCGGCTCTACCAGTGATTTTCTGGTTGTGGATCGGGATGGGCCGGGCAACAATCTGGAAGAGTTCTTCTTCGATCAGCCCTATTTCATTTCGGAGCCCACGCCATGACCGGTCTTACCACCCATGTTCTCGATGCGGCTCACGGCACGCCAGCACAGGGATTGAAGATCGATCTCTACCGGCTTGAGGGCGAGAGCCGCGAGAAGCTGAAGACGGTGGAAACCAACAGCGATGGCCGTGTCGATGGCGGGCCATTGTTAATTGGCGAGGATTTTCGGGCGGGGCAGTATGAGCTTGTGTTTCACGCTGGCGATTATCTGAGAACCAAAGGTCTGGTTCTGCCGGAGCCTGCCTTTCTTGACATCATACCCATTCGTTTCGGCATAGCTGACGAGAGCGGACACTACCACGTTCCCTTGCTTCTCTCGCCCTATAGCTATTCCACTTACCGCGGAAGCTGACCCCCGATGATCTTTGCTGCCATTGCCGATATCCATGGAAATTACGCGGCACTGGACGCCGTGCTTAGGGATATCGAGAGGCTTGGTATTCCTGATATCGTCAATCTCGGTGATTGTTTCAGCGGTCCACTGGAGGCCGGTCGCACGGCTGATGCTCTGGTGGGGCGTAACATCCCGACTGTTCGTGGCAATCATGACCGCGCCCTCATCGACCGTCCTTTCGAGATCATGGGCGATTGGGAAAAGCCTGCACATATCCAGCTCTCTTCCGAGCATTTTGACTGGTTGCAGGCGCTGCCTTTCGATCTGGTGTTCAAGGATGTGGCCTATTGTTGCCACGGATCGCCCAAGGATGATCTGGAATATTGGCTGGAGAAGCTGTCTTCAGAAGGCGTTCTGCACCAACGACCTTTGGCGGAAATCGAGGCGCTTGCGGATGGTATCCAGCAGCCACTCATGCTGTGTGGCCATACGCATATTGCCCGAACAGTTCAGCTGTCTGACGGTCGATTGATCGTCAATCCCGGCAGTGTCGGTTGCCCGGGGTGGAAGGATGACGAACCTTTCTACCATCAGGTCGAAGCCGGTCATCCATTGGCAAGCTACGCGGTTCTGGAAGAAACGCCAAAGGGTTGGCAGGTCTATTTTCGGCAGGTGCGCTACGACAGCGGCGCAATGGGAGAACTCGCCCGTGCCAACGGCATGCCAGCTCTCGGCAAGGCCATCGCTACTGGTTGGCTAGGCTGATCCCGACTTATCCTTCGCTCGACATGACAACGCAGGAATAGGACTGTGCCTTCAAATCCTTGCAGGCGGAGAGGGCGGCTGCCTGGCTGTCGAAGCCGGTGAAGCGCGCGCGGTAGAGCGTGGCAGCGCCGCTTCGAACCGCTTCGGTATAGGGCGCGATGCTGGCATAGCTGGAGGAGATGGCCGGACGTGCGTTTTTCAAAAGCGAAATCGCTGCCGCCTGGCTGTCTGCTGCGGCAATCTGAACTTCCCATGCACTGCGTTCGGAATTGGTGGCGGGAACAGCCGAGGTCTTGATCATATCCGGCATGACGTTGTGGGCGGAGGCGATCTGCATGGCGACGGGGTCTTTACGCTCTGCAAACATGGGCAGAGGCACGCTGGCAGGGGCGACATCGAATGTGCGGCTGGTGCTGGCGCTGGCAATCAGCTGCTGGCTGCCGCGGCCTCTGGATGCCTTGGGCAGGGTTCTATCCAGCAGCGCGACCATCTGATTGTCGCGACTGCGGGAGGTCTTGCCGCCCAGTACGACACCGACGACGCTGCGGCCATTGTGGTTGACGGCGCTGACGAGGTTGAAGCCGGAGGCGTTGGTGTAACCGGTCTTGATGCCATCCACGCCCTGATAGCGGCTGAGAAGCCTGTTGTGGCCGCTGATCGTCTTGCCACGGAACTTGAAGGACCTGGTAGCAAAGAGTTTGTATTCCTTGGGATAATCCCGTTGAAGGGCTAGGCCGAGCTTGGCCATGTCACGCGCCGTGGTGACCTGCGCCTTGTTAGGCAGGCCGGAGGCGTTGCGGAAAACGGTGCTCGTCATGCCCAACTGGCGGGCCTTGCGGGTCATCATCTGCGCAAACCCGGCCTGCGAGCCACCCAAATGATCGCCCATGCCCTCGGCCATGTCATTGGCGGATTTGACGATCATGCCATAGACGGCTTCGCGAACCGTGAAGGTGGTGCCCGCCCTGACCCAGAGCTTGGAAGGAATGACCGCTGCGCCACGCTTGGACATGGTGATGCGCTGGTTCCAACTCAGGCGACCGTCATGTAGGGCTTCGAAAACGAGATAAAGCGTCATCATTTTCGTCAGCGAGGCCGGATAGTTTTTTGTGTCGGCATTCTCGGAATCCAGCACTTTTCCCGTGTTGGCATCCATCACGAAATGCGCATAGCCCGCCTGCGCCGGAGACGCGTGCAGGGAAAGGACCGCACAGAGGAAGGCCAAAGCAAATACCCACGCTCCGGCCATGCCCCGTCTGATCGTTCCCAACATGTTTTACCCCTTATCCGTCCATTCGCCGCTGCCAAGATGACTGAAACTTTCCGGCAACAAAACCATTCAAACTTTAAAGGCCGCTTTCATCCTTAATTAAGTATGAAAATCGACCCCCATTGGTGGCGGGTTATTTTCTTGAAAAGAAACCGACCGTCCGGTATGTATCTCGTCATGGATATGTTGACCGAACGTAAAAAACAGCCGGATGTCGTGCGCCGGAATTTGATGGATTGCACTGCCAGACTTGCGGCAGAGCAGGGGTTTTCGGCTGTCTCTGTTCAGGCCGTTGCGTCCGCTGCCGGTGTGACGAAGGGTGGGCTGTTCCACCATTTCGCGTCCAAGCAGGCTCTGCTGGAAGCCGTGCTTGGCGATCTTTTGGCCAAGCTGGATGACGATATCGATGCCCTGATCTCACAGGATTGTGAGGACTATGGATGCTTCACGCGGGCCTATGTAAACGCGTTTTTTGACGATCAGGGCCGTGAATCCTACGCGCAGTGGTCGGCCATTTCGGTTGCACTCATCAGCGAACCATCGCTGCGGCAGCTATGGGAAAGCTGGTTCAGCGGTCGTCTGACCCGCCATAAAAAGACGGATGATCACCTTAATCTCGAGCTTGTCCGGCTCGCAATTGACGGTCTCTGGCTTGCGGATCTGGTCAGCGAAAAGGGCCATGCCGGCGGCAACAGATCGGCACTTCACAAGCAGCTTCTCAAAGCCGCGCAAAAGGAACATGACACATGAACGGCGTCACCCTGACCTATGCGGCACTTGTCGCAGCGATTGTCTGCGAAGTCATCGGCACGTCATTCTTGCAGCAATCCCAACAATTTACCCGGTGGTTACCGACGCTTCTGATGGCCGTCTTTTACGGTGCGGCCTTTTATCTGCTGTCGATTACCCTGCGCACCATTCCCGTCGGCGTGGCCTACGCGATCTGGAGCGGACTTGGCATCGTGCTGATTTCAGCAGTGGGTTATATCTTCTTCCGCCAGACGCTGGATCTCGCCGCGATGATCGGCCTTGGGCTGATTATCGCGGGTGTAGTCGTCGTGAACCTGTTTTCGAAGACGGTGGGGCACTGAAGGACTTTTTGGCCCTCAACGCACCAGAATGCTGCGATCCACATCCGTCAGCAATCGCTTGCCGCACAAGGCCATGGTGATGTCCATTTCCTTGCGGATGATTTCCAGCGCGGTGGTCACGCCCTGCTTGCCGCCTGCGCCAAGACCATAAAGGAACGGGCGGCCGATATAGGTGCCTTTGGCACCGAGCGCGATGGCTTTCAGAACATCCTGCCCTGAGCGAATGCCACCATCCAGATGGACTTCGATCTTGTCGCCAACGGCATCGACAATCTTCGGCAGGATTTCGATGGAGGACAGCGCGCCGTCCAGCTGGCGTCCGCCATGGTTGGAAACGATAATGGCATCTGCGCCGGTTCCGGCAGCAGCGATGGCATCTTCCTCATCCAGAATACCCTTGAGGATCAGCTTGCCGCCCCAGCGTTCCTTGATCCATTCCACGTCTTTCCATGAGAGGCGCGGATCGAACTGTTCCGCCGTCCATGAGGAGAGCGACGACAGGTCGGAGACGTTCTTTGCGTGGCCGACGATGTTGCCGAAGCTGCGGCGCTTCGTGCGCAACATGTCGAGGCACCATTGCGGGCGCGTCGCCATCTGCCAGATATGCTTGGGTGTGAATTTTGGCGGCGCGGACAGCCCGTTGCGCAAATCCTTATGCCGTTGACCGAGAATCTGAAGATCAAGCGTCAGCACCAGCGCCGAGCATTTTGCCGCCTTGGCGCGGTCGATCAGGTTGTTGACGAAGTCACGGTCCTTCATCACGTAAAGCTGGAACCAGAAGGGGCGGGAGGTAACGGAGGCGACATCTTCGATGGAGCAGATGCTCATGGTCGATAGCGTAAAGGGAACGCCGAATTCCTCCGCTGCCTTGGCCGCCAGCATCTCGCCATCCGCATGCTGCATGCCGGTAAGGCCGGTGGGGGAGAGCGCAACGGGCATCGACACCTTCTCACCGATCATCTCCGTCGCCAGCGAACGATTGGTCATATCCACCAGCACACGCTGCCGCAGCTTGATCTTGGCAAAATCATCCTCGTTGGCGCGATAGGTGCTTTCCGTCCATGCGCCACTGTCGGCATAGTCGAAAAACATCTTTGGAACGCGGCGCTTCGCCTGTTTCTTGAGATCAGCAATGGTAAGCGTTTTGGCCATGAATTGATCTTTCACATCTGAATATTCATCGCCAATATCATGATTTAGAGCCTGAGTGTTATTCAAAATTTCGGTCAAGCCAGCGTTATTTTAGACAAATCTTCGAGCAAGGCCGAGACAAAAAAAGACTGCGGGCGACAGAGCCACCCGCAGTCTTTGAACTTTACGATCTTAAGATCGATCAGAACTCTTCCCAGCTGTCCTGCGCAACCGCTGCGGCGGAACCACCACCGAAGGCACCGGCGATCTTACGGCCCAGGGCACGAGCCGGGGATGGGGCCGGTCTGGATGCGGCAGAGGCCGAGCGGACGGGTGCGGACGCTGGGGCAGAGCGGCTTGCGCCGGCGCCATTGCCCAGATTGAAGCGCGATAGCAGCTGGTTGAGAGAGGCCGCTTCCTTTGCAAGGCTGTGGCTGGCTGCTGTCGATTGCTCGACCATGGCGGCATTCTGCTGCGTGCCCTGATCCATCGTGTTGACGGCGGTGTTGATTTCCTGAAGGCCAACCGACTGCTCGCGAGAGGATTCCACGATAGCGTTGATGTGGCGGTTGATTTCCTGAACTTCCGTGACGATCACTTCCAGTGCACGACCGGTTTCACCGACCAGATTGACGCCCGAGCGGACATGTTCGCCGGAGGTTGTGATGAGGGCCTTGATTTCCTTGGCAGCCTTTGCCGAACGCTGTGCCAGTTCGCGCACTTCCTGTGCAACAACCGCAAAGCCCTTACCGGCTTCACCGGCGCGGGCGGCCTCAACGCCTGCATTGAGGGCCAGAAGGTTGGTCTGGAAAGCGATCTCATCGATGACGGAGATGATGTTGGTGATTTCGCCGGACGAGCGTTCGATCTCGTTCATGGCGGTCACGGCCTGACGCACGACTGCGCCTGACTTTTCTGCGCCATCACGGGCCTTGGCAACCAGATGGCCGACTTCTTCAGCGCGGTTGCTGCTGTCCTTTACCGTGGTGGTGATCTCTTCCAGAGCGGCGGCTGTTTCTTCAACAGATGCAGCCTGCTGCTCTGTGCGCTTGGACAGATCGTCAGCGGCAGAGCGGATTTCGTTGGCACCGGCATCGATACCACGGGCATTCTGGCCGACGGCATGCAGCGCGTCATTCAGATTGGCGACCGAGCCGTTGAAGTTGTTGCGCAGCGTATCGAGATGAGCAACGAAAGGCGTTTCGATGCGGTAGGCGACGTCACCATCTGCAAGACGGTCGAGACCCTTGGCCAACTGATCGACAGCGAACTGCGTGTCGGCAGCGTCTTTTGCCTTCTGGGCCTCACGCTCGACGCGTTCCTGTTCGGAAAGGCTGCGATTGGCGTCAGCTTCTTTTTCCATCCGAATTTTTTCAAGAGCATTGTCGCGGAAGACGGAGACGGCCTTTGCCATCTGGCCGACTTCGTCCTTACGATCCTGACCTTCAACAGGTGCAGCCGTCTGACCCTGGGCCAGCGAAATCATGCGTTCGCGCAAGGATGCGATAGGCGTCGTAATGCCCTTGGCGGCAACGATGAGAGAAGCGATGATGCCGAGGGCGAATGTTAGGCCCACGGTCACCAGAGACGTCAAGATTGTTGAGTTTGTTTGGTCGGTGATCGCATCGCTCTGGGTGTTGACATTTTTGACGATTTTATCGAGGAAGGTCGCCATCTCGGTTACCAGTGGCAGGATCAGCGCATCCGCTTTTGCCAGTGTCGCTGCGGCTTCCTGATCTTTGTCCACCTGCCCATATTGGACTGCCTGATCCGTGAGCGCGATCACCTCTTTTACTCTGACGGTCAGAGCATCGATTTCGGCGCTATCATTTGGGAGTTTGGTTCTGGCATTTTGTAGCCGTACCAGCAGTTTTGCTTTGGCGTCAGCGTAGAAATCTGTCGCTGTCTTCAGTCTTGGATCGTTTGATGGATAGACGAATGACTGATAGGCACCATAAGCAGTGGCGACCATGTTCCGATTTGCACGGGCAATATCCACAGCTGCGCTGTTATCATTGGCAATGAAATCGGAATAGGTGGTGTCCGCCTGTTTATAGCGGTTGGCAATAAACCCTGTAGCGCCCAATCCCACCAGACACAGTGGAAGAATTAAGGTGAGAATTTTCGTGCGAATGCTCGCATTCTTAAGAAACGACATTTTTCCTCGCGGTTGACTTTAAAACTGCGAACACAATGCTTCTGTAAGGCGCCACAAAGGGAGGTCAGCTGGCAAGCCGTCTCAGGCAGGATCAGTTCGGAGAGATTATTGCAGCATGACAGGGAGGGTGTGCCGTCATGGCGACCGGAGTGGAAGGTTCTGTCGCGCGCAACCTATAAATTCATAGTTTCAATATTATTAAATTTGATTTTATTATTTTAGCGCGACAAGTTCTCTCAAGTTTAGTTTTGACTAAATAACACTTTTTACTGGTTTTCCTGCAATATAAGTTTCAACCACAGTACGGTCATCCCCCATGGTCAGCATCAGAAACAGCTCTTCCGTCAGACTGTTCACCACTTCCATTTTGAGTGCCATTGCCGGTGTGGATGCTGCATTTAGCACGGTAATATCCGCATCCGTACCCGCGTCCAGCGTGCCGATGCGGTCAACCATGGATAGAGCTTCGGCATTGCCGCGAGTCATCAGGTACCAGCTTTCCAGTGGGTTCAAACGTTCTCCCAGCAGTTGCTGAATTTTGTAGGCTTCATCCATGGTGCGCAGCATGGAATAGCTTGATCCGCCGCCGATATCGGTGGCCACGGCGATACGAACAGGCTTTTCACGCCGTTGCAGTTTCTTCATCGGGAACAGTCCGGAGCCGATGAAGAGGTTGGAGGTGGGGCAGTGCACGGCCACCGCGCCGGTTTCGGAGAGAACATCGGCTTCGCGGTCCGACAGATGAATGGCGTGGCCCAGCAGCGTCTTTTTGCCCATCAGGCCGTAACGGACATAGATATCCGTATAGTCGATGGCATCAGGGTAAAGTTCGCAGGTGTATTTGATCTCATCCAGATTTTCGGACAGATGCGTCTGGATGAAGAGATCGGGGAATTCCTGCGCCAGAGCTTGTGCGGCTTCCATCTGTTTCGGTGTCGAGGTGATGGCGAAGCGCGGTGTGATGGCGACGTGGTTGCGGCCCTTGCCATGCCAGTCTGCAATGACTTGGCGGGTTTCATCGTAACTGAGTTCCGGTGTGTCCAGCAGGCCTTGCGGCGCGTTGCGGTCCATCATGACCTTGCCGCCCACCATCAGCATGTTGCGCTTCATTGCTTCTGCAAAGAAAGCGTCGGCGGATGTCTTGTGAACGGAGCAATAGGCCGCAGCCGTCGTGGTGCCGTGGCGGATCAACTCATCGTAGAAATGTGTGGCGATACGCTGCGCATGTGCGCTTTCCACGAACCGGCATTCCTCAGGGAAGGTATAGGTATTGAGCCATTCCAGCAGATTGGCTGCGTAGGAGCCGATGACTTGCATCTGAGGGAAATGCATGTGCAGATCGATGAGACCGGGTACGATGAGGTGAGGGCGGTGATCCGTTTCCTCGATGTCGTCAGGCGCTGACTTGCGAATATCCGCGTAGTCACCGATGGCGCTGATCTTGCCGTTTTCCAGCAGCAGACCGCCGTCTTCGATATAGAGATAACTGGCTGTGTCATCGATGGAGTGCGGCGCGTGGTTGAAGCTTAGAAGTCGTCCGCGCAGCAGAAGCATGCTCATTCCGTTTTTCCTTGGGACACGGCGCTCTCATACCAAGCGGTCAGCACCTTGCGTTCTTGCGGCGTAATCGCCGTGATATTGCCGGGGGGCATCGCATGGCTGCGGCCCGCCTGTAAATAGATTTCCCGCGCATGGGAGGCAATTTGCGCATCCGTTTCCAGTTTGACCGACTTCGGGGTGAAGGGAACACCCTCCCAAACCGGCTCCGCCGCATGGCACATGGAACAGCGGCTCTGCACAACATCCCGCGCAGAGGCGAAATGCATATCGGCTGCGAAAAGCTGCTGGGCGGGCGAAAGCTTGGCTGCTTTTTCTTCCTGCTCTCCCGTCAACACCTTCGGCACGGTGGAGAGCCACATGATGACGATGAAGATCAGCGCTGTCACCAGCCATGTCCATGTGGGTCTGCCCTTACGGGCGTGCGTCGTGTTGAACCAGTGGCGAATGGTAACGCCCATCAGGAACACCAGGGCGGCGATGATCCAGTTGAACTGGGTCGCAAAGGCCAGCGGATAATGGTTCGACAGCATGAAGAAGATGACTGGCAGCGTCAGGTAGTTGTTGTGCAGCGAGCGCTGCTTGGCGATGCGGCCATATTTCGGGTCCGGCGTGCGACCGGCGATGAGGTCGGCGACGACAATCTTCTGATTGGGAATGATGATCATGAAGACATTGGCCGACATGATAGTAGCGGTAAACGCGCCCAGATGCAGGAAGGCCGCTCGACCAGTGAAGATTTGCGTATAACCCCATGCCATCGCCACCAGTGCGATGTAGAGCACGACCATCAGGCCCCAGGTGTTGTTACCGATGGGTGATTTGCACAGCAGATCATAAAACACCCAGCCAATGGCCAACGATGCCAGCGACAGACAGATGGCCTGAAATTGCGTCAGTTCCAGCACGGAATGATCGATCAGAAACAGATCCGCGCCGCCATAATAGACAACACACAGCATGGCAAAGCCGGAAAGCCAGGTGGCATAGCTTTCCCATTTGAACCATGTCAGGTGGTCCGGCATCGAAGCGGGCGCGACCAGATATTTCTGCACATGGTAGAAACCGCCGCCATGCACCTGCCACTCTTCGCCATAAACACCCGGCGGCATGTTCGGGCGCTTCACCAGCCCCAGATCCAGCGCGATGAAATAGAAGGACGAGCCAATCCAGGCAATGGCGGTGATGACGTGCACCCAGCGGACGGCAAAGGCCATCCATTCCCACGCAATGGCATATTCGTACATTATGTTCCCCTGACGTTGCACCGCACTGTGCGAGAAATTCGACCGTCAGAAAAGAGGGAACCTGCGAAACCGACAGATTTGTTGAGGGTAAACAGTGGCCTTCACGTTTCCGTCGGAAACTCCTCCTCCATCCAGTCACTGAAAGCCTTGATCTTGGCGACCTTGCGGCGGCCTTCCTGATAGACGATCCAGTAGTCATGCCCATCATTGCAAACGAGGTCGAAGGGTTGAAGGAGGCGACCGGAGGCGATGTCTTCAGCGAAGTGCACGGGATTGACGATGGCGACGCCATGACCCGCTATGGCCGCCTGCGCCTCAAGATTCTGGATGCCGAAATCGCTGCCGGTTCTGCTGTCGAGATCGGTTTCCGTCACGCCTGCTTCCGCAAACCAGTGTTTCCACCAGCGGTCATTGGGGCTGACGATCGGCAGTTTCAGAATATCGGCCGGATGCTTCAAACCGCCGATGGTCGCGGCCAGCTTGGGGCTGACGACGGGGGCGAAATCCAGTCGCATGATGCGCCGACTGGTCAGGCCCGGCCAATCGCCTTTGCCCCAGCGAATGCCGATATCGACGTTGGTGCGGGCGAAATCCACGATTTCGTTGGAGAGCGCCAGCTGCACCGAGATTTTAGGGTGGCGTGCCTGAAAAACGCCCAAGCGTTTGGCCAGCCATTGGTGCGCGAATGTCGTGGTGCAGGAAATGATGAGAACATCCGCTGTTCTATTGCGCGCTTCTTCCAGCGCTGTTGCGAGAATGCCGAAAGCTTGCGACGCCCGGCCAGCCAGCAACTCGCCCGCCTGCGTCAATTCCACCTGTCTCGGCTTGCGCAGAAACAGCGGTGCGCCGACGAAGTCTTCCAGCAATTTGATCTGGTAACTCACTGCCGTCTGCGTCATGCCAAGCTCTTCGCCAGCCTTGGTGAAACTCAGGTGACGGGCGGCACTTTCCAGCACGCGCATGGCATTTAAGGGGACGTTGCGGGATAGTTTCATGGATAAGTTCTCTTTATCCATTTGATCAGAAGTTTCATTGGTTTTTCCATGAAAACAGGTGCATTCCTTCTTCATAGCATCAAAAGAACTTTGGAGAAATGATATGCGTACAGCCGTTTTCAGCGTCTGGCCACGGCTATTTGCGCGTGCCTGGATTTTGGACTGGTTTTCCAAGAAATCGGCCCAGGTGAGCCCGTCTCAGGAAGACGAAATCCAGGACCACATCAAGCGTGATCTTGGCCTGCTGGATGGTCGTGATCAGATCGGGCCGGGGCGAGAGCGCCAAAGCGATGAATTGCGTGAAGCACTTCGGATGCTACCAAGGTCGCTATGACGGCTGGACGTTTGTCTTTCACGGTATTTCCACCGATGGGCAGAACCAGTCGCTCCAGTGTGGAAACTAGCACGCCTTCGCGCTCCAGCCAGTGCGCGAAGGTGGCGCGTTTGGTCTTGGAGCCGATCATGCCGACATAGGCTAGATCGTCACGGGCGAGCGCTTCCTTGGCGATCAGGAAATCCAGCGCGTGATCGTGGGTGACGATAATGACCGTACCGCCAGCGGGAACGGTTTTCACCATCGCTTCCGGCATGGCGGTAAGATGGGATGACACGGTCTCGGGCAGCCCGACTAATTCCTCACGTCGTGTTTCAATGACGGTGATGGAGAGGGGGAGGAGGGCCAGCGCCTCCGCCAGAGCTTTGCCCACATGGCCAGCGCCGAAAATGAAAACGGCGGGTTGGGATTGATGCTCTTGCGCCAGCCGCTGCTTCAGCCCTTCGGCGATGACGGGCGTGACCCTAGTGAATGTCAGCAATGTGCGCCCACCGCAGCATTGGCCGATTTCGGGGCCGAGCGGAATGTCCATGGTGTCGATGGCGGTCTTGCCCGCCAGCAAAGCGCGGGCGTGGTCGATGGCCATGTATTCGAACTGCCCACCGCCGATGGTTTGCCAGATGCCGGTGTTTGAGACGAGCATGAAGGTTCCGGCTTCGCGGGGGGTGGAGCCTTTGACGGAGGTGATTTCGATGAGGATGGTGGGGGTTGCTCCGGCGAGAAAGGCGGAGATGGGGGAGTCATGCATAGGCGTTGGCCTTGGTGCCCGCGAACCCCCTCTGGCCTGCCGGCCATCTCCCCCACAAGGGGGGAGAAACCGTGCGGCGAGGTCTTCGCTTCAATAGTAGGCGGGTGCATGAGGGACGGAGAGAGCGCGGCATGTTTTCTCCCCCCTTGTGGGGGAGATGGCCGGCAGGCCAGAGGGGGTTCTGCCGCAAACTCAAGGCTTGCCTCATCACCTCACACCTTCCTCAACCGCTCCACCGCCATCAACACCCTCTCAGGCGTCGCTGGCGCGTCCAGCCTCGGGCAGACCTTGTAATCTGCAACGCTGGCCACTGCCATCGACAGCGCTTCCAGCACTGAAATCGCCAGCATAAACGGCGGTTCGCCCACGGCCTTCGAGCGGCCAATGGTGGGCTCGGCGTTTTCGGCCCATTCCGCCAGCTTCACGTCGAAGATTTTCGGGCGGTCGGAGGCTAGGGGTATCTTGTAGGTGGAGGGTGCGTGGGTGCGCAGGCGGCCCTTCGCATCCCACCACAATTCTTCTGTCGTCAGCCAGCCCATGCCCTGAATGAAGCCGCCTTCGACCTGGCCGATATCGATGGCTGGGTTCAGCGATTTGCCGACATCGTGGAGAATGTCGGTGCGCTCCATCATATATTCGCCGGTCAGCGTATCGATGGAGACCTCCGAGACCGATGCGCCATAGGCGAAGTAATAGAAGGGTGTGCCTTTGCCCGCGGCTCTGTCCCAGTGGATTTTTGGTGTCTTGTAAAAGCCTGCGGCGGAAAGCTGGACGCGGGCGAAATAGGCCTGTTTGATGAAGTCGTTAAAGCCGATTTCTTCCGTTCCCACACGAATGCGGTTCGGCAGAAACGTGACCTCGTCCTCGCCCACATTCCATTTTTCCATGGCGAATTTGACCAGCCGCTCCTTGATCTGGCGGGCCGCATCGTAGGCGGCCATGCCGTTGAGATCGGTGCCGGAAGAGGCGGCGGTGGCGGAGGTGTTGGGCACCTTGCCCGTGGTGGTCGCAGTGATCTTGACGCGGTCGATATCCACCTGAAACGCATCGGCAATGACCTGCGCGACCTTGGTGTAGAGGCCCTGGCCCATCTCCGTGCCGCCATGGTTGAGGTGAATGGAGCCGTCGTTATAGACATGCACCAGTGCGCCCGCCTGGTTGAAGGCGGTCATGGTGAAGGATATGCCGAATTTCACCGGCGTCAGCGCAATGCCCTTGCGGATGATAGGGCTGGTCTTGTTGAACTCGATGATCGCCTGTCGCCGCGCCTGATAGTCGCTGGAGGTTTCCAGTTCTTCGACGATGCGGGCGATGATGTTGTCTTCGACCTCCTGATGGTAGGGGGTCGTGGTACGGCCCGAGCCCTGCTGGCCGTAGAAATTCAGCTTGCGGATTTCCAGCGGGTCTTTGCCCACCGCATAGGCGATTTCCTCGATGAAGCGTTCCGCACCCAGCATGCCCTGCGGGCCGCCGAAGCCACGGAAGGCGGTGTTGGAAACCGTATGCGTTTTCAAGGGCTTCGATTGCAGTTTTACGTGCGGATAGAAATAGCTTGAATCCGCATGAAACAACGCGCGGTCGGTGACCGGGCCGGAGAGGTCGGAGGAGAAACCGCAGCGGGCGGCATAGGTGGCGTCCACCGCGTGAATGCGGCCTTCGTCATCGAAACCCACCTCATAATCGACGCGGAAGTCGTGCCTCTTGCCGGTGGCGGTCATGTCTTCATCGCGGTCAGGGCGGATTTTGACGGCGCGTTTCAGCTTCTTGGCGGCGATGGCGCAGAGCGCCGCAAACTGGTTGCCCTGTGTTTCCTTGCCGCCGAAACCACCACCCATGCGCCGCACCTGCACGGTAACGGCGTTGGATGGCACCTGCAGAATGTGGCTGACGATGTGCTGGATTTCGCTGGGGTGCTGGGTGGAACTCCAAACAGTCACTTCATCGTCTTCGCCCGGCACCGCCATGGCGATGTGGCCTTCGAGATAGAAATGCTCCTGCCCGCCAATGCGCATCGTGCCGGTCAGGCGGCGTGGGGCGACGTCCATTTCCAGCTCGGCTTCGCCACGCTGAAGCGTCATGCCGGGGGTGACGAGCGGTTCGCCATTTTCCGTGGCGCCGTCGATATCACTCCAGTGCGGTAGATCGTTGTAGGTGATCTTCGCCTTGCGCGCTGCCTTGCGGGCAATGTCGCGGGTTTCGGCAAACACGGCAAAGATCGGCTGGCCGTGAAACTCCACCAGCTTTTCCGCCAGCAGCGGTTCGTCGTGGCGACCGCCGGAGGAGACATCGTTTTCGCCGGGCACATCCTTGCCGGTCATCACCCATAGAACTCCGGGCGAGGCTTCCACCTCTGACAGGTCCATCGCAACGATTTCGGCATGGGCGCGATCCGCCATGCCGATGGCACCATGGATCATGCCCGCCGGTTCGGGAATATCATCGATATATTCGGCACTTCCGGTGACATGCTTGTGCGCTGAATCATGCCGCAGGGAGCCATGCATCTTGCCATCGACAACGGTTTTGGTGCGCTCGAAGGTGTTGGTGTCCATGGCTCAGGCCTCCGCCAGTACGAAGCGCTGCAATTCCTGGCGCTCGCCTGATGTCTCTAGAAAGAACCGTGTCAGCAGGTTCTTCGCCGTCAGTATCCGGTACTCCGCCGTCGCGCGCCAGTCCGTCAGCGGCTGGAAATCCTCGTCGAGGGTATCGCGGGCCGCTTCGATGGTCTCCATAGTCCACGGCTGGCCCATCAACGCTTCTTCCAGCTTCGCAGCACGTTTCGGCGTTGCCGCCATGCCGCCGAAGGCGATGCGGAGGTCTTCGGCGGTGCCTGCCTCATCCAGCTTCAGATAATAGGCAGCGCAGAGTGCGGAGATGTCCTCGTCGCGGCGCTTGGAAATCTTGTAGACCGCGTAATGCACATCCTCAGACGGGATCGGCACGAAAATCTTCTCCACAAACTCGCCGGAGAAACGGTCCTGCTTGCCGTAGTCGATGAAGTATTTTTCGAGCGGCATAGTGCGGTTGCCTGATGCGGAGCGAAGGGTCAGCGTTGCGCCGAGTGCGATCAGCGCCGGTGGTGTATCGCCGATGGGTGAGCCGTTGGCGATGTTGCCGCCGATGGTGCCCATGTTGCGCACCTGCTGTCCGCCAATGCGGTCGATCAGACGGGCGAAGGGTGGAATGTACTTTGCGAGAACGGTGAAAGCGTGGCTGTAAGTCACGCCAGCGCCTATCGAAATTCCGTTGTTTTCAACAGTGATCGATTGCAGCTCGCTCAGGTGATTGATGAAGATGACTGGGTTCAGCGCCCGCATCTGCTTCGTCACCCACAGGCCGACGTCGGTGGAGCCAGCGACGATGGTGGCCTTTGGCTCGGCAGCATAGGCGGCGGCAAATTCCGGCAGGTTGCCCGGAATGATCGTACGACAGTCATCTTTTGTGACGGTAATCGTCTCGTTGAGCGGAATGGCCCAGAGGCGGGACATGATGCTGGCGCGGTCGCGCTCTATCGGGTCGAACAATGTGCTTGGCTTGGCAGCCGTCACGCTTTCGGCGGCGCGAATGATCGGCTCGTAACCGGTGCAGCGACAGAGATTGCCCTGCAAGGCCTTTTCGATGTCAGCTCGCGATGGCTTGTTGCTCGTCAGCCAGAGGCCATAAAGCGACATGACAAAGCCGGGCGTGCAGAAGCCGCATTGTGAGCCGTGATAATCCACCATCGCCTGCTGCACCGGGTGCAGCACGCCATCCTTGCCAGCCAGATGCTCGATGGTGACGATGTGGGTGCCGTGCAGCGAGCCCATGAAGCGGATGCAGGCATTGACGGTCTCATAGCGCAGCGAACCATCGATCAGCCGACCGACCAGCACGGTGCAGGCGCCGCAGTCGCCTTCGGCGCAGCCTTCCTTGGTGCCGGTCAGTCTTTTTCGCAGCCTCAGATAATCGAGCAGCGTCTCCGTCGGGCCGAAATCCCGAAGAGAAACGGTCTCGTTATTGAGGATGAAGCTGATTGCGTCTTTCATGCCATGCCTTCGTATGCTTGTCGTTATTGGGCGGTCCAGCCACCATCGATGGAAATATGCGTGCCGGTGATCTGTCTGGCCGCATCACTGGCCAGGAAGATCGCGGTTGCCGCGATGTCCTCGACCGTCACGAATTCCTTCGTTGCTTGCAGCCGCAGGAGAACATCGTTCTTTACCTCTTCCTCGCTGATGCCGCGTGCCTTGGCCGTATCGGGTATCTGTTTTTCCACCAGAGAGGTCAGCACATAGCCGGGGCAGATGGCGTTGACGGTAATTCCTGTCTCTGCAAGCTCCAGCGCTGCGGATTTCGTCAGGCCGATGATACCATGTTTTGCCGCCACATAGGCAGATTTAAACGGCGAGGCGACCAGCCCGTGGGCCGAGGCGATGTTGATGATACGGCCTTTTCCCGCCGCCTTCATCAGCGGAATGGCAGCCCGCATGGTGTGGAAAGAACTGGTCAGATTGATGGCGATGATCTGGTCCCATTTTTCCGGCGGAAACTCCTCGACCGGGGCCACATGCTGCACACCGGCATTGTTGACCAGAATATCCACCGCACCCATTTTCTCGTGGGTGGTTTTGACCAGATCGGCAATCTCATCCGGCTTGCTCATATCGGCGGGGTGGTAGAGAACACGTGTGCCGCTCTCGGCCTCCATCAAAAGGCGCGTGTCTTCGATTTCGTGCTCATCGCCGAAGCCGTTGAGCATGACGTTGCAGCCATCATTCGCGAAGGCCTGCGCGATGGCCAGACCAATACCGCTGGTAGAGCCGGTTACTATAACAGTCCGATGCATGCGTTCCCCTTTTTACCCAACGTTGCAACGCTTTACATCAGGTTATGCTTAAACCGGGGGAACTGGCAATCGGATTTCACAACAGTGCGCACTTGCCGTGGCTTGACTTTACGGGCTGCGCATATTGTGTTGCGCGACATTGAATTCCGGGAGGCATGAATGGGCGGCTATATTCTCGCCATCGACCAAGGCACGACATCGACGCGTGCCATTGTTTTCGATGGCTCCATGCAGGTGGCAGGAACGGGGCAAAAGGAGTTCCGCCAGATTTTTCCAGACTCAGGCTGGGTGGAGCATGACCCGGAGGAAATCTGGGAAAGCGTCGTCTGGTCCATCAAGCAGGCACTCGAAAAAGCAAAGCTGAAAGCCTCCGACATCTCGGCCATCGGCATCACCAACCAGCGCGAAACCACGCTTTTGTGGGAGCGTGACACCGGCAAGCCGTTGCACAATGCCATCGTCTGGCAGGACCGGCGCACCGCCAAGCTGTGCGAAAAGCTGAAGAAAGAGGGGCACGAAAAGGCCTTCGTCAAGAAGACCGGACTGCTGCTCGACCCTTATTTTTCCGGTACCAAGCTGTCCTGGCTTCTCTCCAAGATCAAGGGTGCACGCAAGCGGGCCGAAAAGGGCGAGCTTTGCTTCGGCACGGTCGATACGTTCCTGATCTGGCGGCTGACGGGCGGCAAATCCTTCGTGACGGATGCCACCAATGCATCGCGCACGCTGATGTTCAACATCGAAAAGAATGTCTGGGACAAACAGCTTCTCGAAATCCTAGACGTGCCGCCATCGGTTTTGCCTGAAGTGTTAGATTGCGCTGCCGAATTCGGCGTTGCGGATGAAGAACTGTTCGGCGCGCCGATCCCCATTCTCGGCGTGGCGGGCGATCAGCACGCCGCCGTCATCGGGCAAGCCTGTTTCGAACCCGGCATGCTGAAATCGACCTATGGCACCGGCTGCTTTGCGCTTCTCAACACCGGCGAAGACATGGTTCGCTCCAAGAACCGGCTTTTGACCACTATCGCCTATCGTCTGGATGGCAAGACGATCTATGCGCTCGAGGGCTCCATCTTCGTCGCTGGTGCTGCCGTGCAGTGGCTGCGCGATGGGTTGAAGGTCATCGGTTCGGCATCGGAAACCGGCGCGCTGGCCGAAAAGGCAGACCCTTCGCAGGATGTTTATCTGGTACCCGCCTTCGTTGGCCTCGGCGCGCCCTTTTGGGATGCGGATGCACGCGGGGCGATGTTCGGCCTGACGCGCGGCACAGGTCCTGCGGAGTTTGCGCGCGCGGCACTGGAAGCGGTCTGCTACCAGACGGGCGACCTGCTGGACGCCATGCATAAGGACTGGAAAAATGCAAATGGCGACACGGTTCTGCGTGTGGATGGCGGCATGGTGGCCTCCGACTGGACGATGCAGCGCCTGTCCGACCTCATCAACGCACCGGTGGACCGCCCGGTCATTCTGGAAACGACGGCACTGGGCGCGGCATGGCTTGCGGGCAGCAAGGCGGGCGTGTGGCCAGACATGAAGGCGTTTTCGCAGGCATGGTCGCGCGACCATCGCTTTGAGCCGCAGATGGACGATGAAACCCGCGAACGCAAGATCAAGGGTTGGAAGAACGCTGTGCAGCGAACGCTGAGCAAAGTGTGAGATCAGCACCACCAAGGCTGCGTGCCGGTCCCGGCGCGCAGCGGCGCAACACCATTTCTTAATGAGTTAAGTCGTAAATTCGGCAATTGAATAAAATCGACAGTAGTGTCGTTTCGATCCCGATTGAGGCTCACCCGGTGTGAGGATGATCGGCTGGTATTCGCGAAATCGCGTTCAGGCAACGCTGAAGACAAAAGGCTGGTAACCAGGCGATGTTGGGTAGATTTGCTGCGCTGGTGACGGATCGTTTTTCTCATTTTCTGCCAATGCACAGACGTGATGTCACACCGTCGCGCACCATTTTCAGCGCTGTCTAGATGTCGAGAGCAGCCGAAAACAGCCCTGTATATGATCAGCCTGCTTATAGCGGCTTGATAGGGCTTGCCGATGTCGCGGCAGCCCTGTGGCGCAGAAAACTGCTGATTTTCCTCGTCACCTTGCTCTGCGCCGGCTTGCCTTACGCGTCTTCATTTCTCATGCCCAACTACTACTTCATCTACACGCAGATTTTGCTCGATCCGGATGGGCAGCGCATTTTCGCCACCGATCTGCAAAAGCCGGAGCAGCAGCGCTCTGTCGACTGGTATGTGGTCAGCCAACAGGGCGTCATCGCCTCCGATCTCGTGCTGGGACAGGTGGTGGAGAGTGAAAAGCTTTACGATGACCCGGATTTCGGTGCGGCCTCGCCTTATTATCCCGACAAAGCGCGCAAAACCCAGCTAGCGGTCGAAAAGCTGCGTGATGCCGTTAAGCTCAAGCGTATCGGCGACAGCTACATCATCGAAGTCAAGGTCACCGATACGCAGCCGGAACGGGCCATGCGCATCGCCAACCGGATACCCGATATCTACTTTAAGGAGCGCCAGCAAAGCTCTGCGGATGTTTTTCGCCGGACGGGCAACAGTCTGGCCGAGCAGTTGCAGAGCCTCAAGGCTGCCGTCGAGGCCGCCGACCGCGCGGTGAATGATTATCGTGCCAAAAACAACATAGCTTTGATCGATGGGCAGTCCGATATCGCCGGGCAGGTCACCGAACTCAACAATCAGATATCCGATCTGGCAGGCCAGATTGCAGAGCAGCAGGCCATTGCAGCCGAGCTGGATAAGGCGCGGAAAAACCCTGATTATCGTCCCTCCATACCGGACACCAGTCTGAGCCAGGCAATCGTCCAACTTCGGACCCGCTACGAGCAGAGCAGGGCGGAGCTGAACGCGCTGGCGGCCTCGGTCGGCAGGCGCCATCCAGATTATCAGCAGGCGCAGGAACGCAGCCGCGCCATTGCTGAAATCCTCGATGGCGAGCTGCGCAACCACGCCAATGCCGCCGTGCAGAATGTTCGCACACTGAGAAACCAGAATACCTTGCTGAGCGCGCAGCTGGACAAGCTGAAGGGACAGCTGAACGAGAATGACACCACGATGGTGACGTTGCGCGAGCTGGAGCGAACGCTTGCCTCCAACCGTGCCGTCTACGAAGAGTTCCTATTGAGAACCCGCCAGCTTTCCGAGCAGGCCGGTTCGGCGCAGGAGCAGCCGCGCGTGATCGACGCCGCCGCTTATCCCCTGCGCAGAGCGGGCCCGCCTCACAACACCATCGCTTTCGTGGGTGGCCTGTCCGGCTTCATCCTGATGATGGCTGGCGTTCTTTTGAGAGCCGATCTCCTTTCTGTATCGGCAAGAAAGGGTCTGGCGGCATGAGCAACATCGCGCAATCATCGCCGCATTACGCCCCGCCGCTGGTAGCCGCCAAGGCTGGTTTCAACGGCGCGGTGCCTTGGGCTGCCTTCGTTTTGATCCTGACCTTGCCTTTCATGCAGCTGTTTACGGTCAATTTCGTATTCCCTCTGAAAGTCTTCGAAATCGCCATCATCGTCTGGGGTTTGACGGCGGTTCTCATGTTGCGCATCCACGTCTTCGACGTGCCGGTGCTGATTTTCGGGATTTTGCTGACATTTTATTGCGTGATCGCCCTCACCATCAATCTCAGAATTCTGGACAATGTCGGCAACTTCTCGCATCTGGCGCGCTGGTCGCCGGAGATCGACGGGTTGACGAAAGCCGCCTACCTGCTGATCTGTGTGCTGGGCCTGAACCTCGTGGCCTATGCCGCTTATTTCAAGCCGAAGCTTGCTGTCGATCTGTGGATTATCGGGGCGCTTCTTGCGGCCAGTGTGCATTTCGCACTGTTCCTGATGACGCTGGCTGGGATGTCTCTGCCAAATCTACCCGGCATGCCTGATAACCCGCAAATGATTGACCTTGCGGGCATGCGCCTCTATCGTGCCGCGACCTTTCTGGAAGGCAATTATGCCGGTCCGTTTTTCATCCTGTCCTTTCTGCTGGCGTGCTACAGGTACTACAGATTGCGGGCCTGTCTGCTGCTGACGGCGGCGCTCTTGACCTTCTCGACCACGGCATTGCTGGGTCTGGCTGCGGCTGGTCTGTACTGGATGCTGACCAGCAAGAATGCCATGTCGAAGATCAAGGTCCTGTTGCTGGCTGTACCGCTGCTGTTCGTCGGCGCGCCGTTGCTCGACACCTTCGTTCTGGACAAGATTTCCGACGATAGCGAAAACTCGTCCATCAGTGACCGCACCGCGACAGCGCTGGAAGCCTTGGGCATGTTTCAGAACAATGTCGTCATCGGGGTGGGCATCTCGCAATATGGTTTTGGTGTGCCGGGTCGCACGCGCTGGGATTTCACCCGCAACGATTTTGCCGTGGAAAAGGACAAGGGAATTCCCAACAATGTCTATGCCGAGACATTGTCGGAGCTGGGCCTCATGGGCTTGCTGTTTCTCGGTGCCTTCCTCGTCGCCATTTTCCGCATTATCTGGCGCTGCCCACATCCCCTTTTGCGGGCTGGCGCCTATGCCGTCTTTCTGTTCTGGATATCGTCGCCAACGATTACGCTGATGTATTATTGGGCCTATCTTGGTCTTGTCTGCGGCATTGCGCGATACGAAATGCGTTTGGCCTCGCGCCAGCCAATCGGCGGTCAACGCTCGGCGGTTGTGGCCAAATAATCCCGCGTCAAACGCCAAAAGCGCGTTGTTTTCCGGCTCTTATCGAACATGCTTAAATATTGTATGGTGTCCGCGCTTCATGGGGAGAGGGACAGCCGATGCCGAAGATCGCAGAGCATGAATTGTCGCTAAGCCGCATTATCAACGCCCCGCCAGAAAAGGTTTTCCGGGTCTGGGCCGATCCTGAATTGCTGATCCAGTGGTGGGCGCCGCTGCCCTACCAGACCTCGCAGGCCGTGATAGATCTGCGGCCCGGCGGAGCCTTCAACACGACAATGCACGCGCCGACGGGCGAGATCTACGAGAACCTCGGTGTGTTTCTGGATGTCGTCAACAACAGGCGTCTGGTGTTTACCGATGCGTTTCGCGAAGGCTGGGTCCCGGGCGACAGGCCTTTCATGACCGGTTATGTGACCTTTGAGGATGCCGGAAGCGGTGCGACCAAATATGTGGCTCGTGCCCTGCACTGGACCGCCGAAGACAAGCAGACGCATGAAGACATGGGTTTTGAAGAAGGATGGAATGCAGCCGCAGAGCAGATGGACGCATTGCTGCAACGGCTTTGATCCTGCGTGGTCACGAGCCGGATGCTGGATGACAGTCCTCATGTCATCCCATCTATTTTCTCGAAGCGTTTCTTCCAGATTTTGGGTTTGCCTCGACCCCGTTGCATCCCTATCTCTCAACAAACACCATTGAGGGCTTGGCATGGAACTTGGTCTATACACATTTGCGGATGTCGATCCGAACGCACCAAACGGCAAGGGGCCGGAAGGCGCACGCCGGCTGAAAGACCTGCTGGAGGAAATCGAGCTAGCCGATCAGGTGGGGCTGGATGTGTTTGGCCTTGGCGAACATCATCGCCCAGATTACGCGGTATCGTCACCCTCCACCGTTCTGGCCGCCGCTGCCGTGAAAACCAAGAACATCCGGCTGACGAGCGCGGTGTCCGTGCTGAGTTCGGATGACCCCATCCGTGTGTTCCAGCAGTTTGCGACAGTCGATCTTTTGTCCAATGGCCGGGCAGAAATCATGGCCGGGCGCGGCTCCTTCATCGAGTCCTATCCGCTGTTCGGCTATAATCTCGAAGATTATGATGAGCTTTTCAGCGAGAAGCTGGACCTGCTGCTGGCGCTTCGCGAGAAGGAAATCGTCACATGGTCAGGCACCAAACATCCGCCGATCAATGGTCGTGGTGTTTATCCGCGCCCCTTGCAGGAGCGCCTGCCGGTCTGGATCGCCGTGGGCGGCACGCCGCAATCCGTCGCGCGTGCCGGTGCCATGGGCCTGCCCGTTGCACTGGCCATCATCGGTGGTGAATATCGCCGTTTTGCGCCGCTGTTTGATCTCTATCGCGAGGCCGCGCGCCGCGCCGGGCAGGATGTGACGAAGCAGAAAACCAGCATCAATGTTCACGGCTTCATTGCCGATACGACGGACAAGGCTGCCGACCAGTTCTACGGTCCTCAGGCGGAAGTCATGAACCGCATCGGTCGCGAGCGCGGCTGGGGGCCTACCAACCGCGCCCTTTATGATGTTGCGCGCAGTGCCGAAGGCAATCTCTTCCTTGGCGAACCGGAACTGGTGGCGGAAAAGATCATCAAGGCGCATGGGCTTTTCAGAAATGACCGCTTCCTGCTGCAGATGGCCATCGGCCTGATGCCGCATGAGCAGATCATGCGCGGCATCGAGCTTTACGGCACCAAAGTCGCGCCGATCGTCAGAAAAGAATTGACTGGCAATGCCGATAGGGCGAAAGCCACGGCCTGAACGAACAGGCGGCACCTTAGCTCTGTGGTGCCGCGAGCATGGAACGACAATGGTTATCTCCACCGAAGAAGAACTCGCACAGCTCAAGGATATCGGTCGCATATGCGCATTGGCGATGCAGACCATGGGCGATGCGCTGGAGCCAGGCATCACCACGCTGGAACTGGACGGCATTGGCCGAAAGGTGATGGAAGACAATGGCGCGCAATCTGCGCCGGAATTCTGCTACCAGTTTCCGGGCGCGACCTGCATCAGCGTCAATGAAGAGGTAGCCCACGGCATTCCTGGCCCCCGCATCATCAAGGCGGGCGATCTCGTCAATATCGACGTGTCGGCGGTCAAGGATGGGTTCTTTGGCGATACCGGATCGTCTTTCGCCGTTCCGCCGGTCAAAAAAGAGATCGAGCGCCTGTGCCGGGATGGCAAGCGCGCCATGTGGACCGGTCTTCAGCAGATCAAGTCCGGTCGTCCGCTGGCCGATATCGGCAATGCCATCGGCGCATTTGCCAAGAAGAACCGCTATACGCTGATCACCAACCTCGCCAGCCACGGCATTGGCCGTTCTCTGCATGAGGAGCCGACCGAGCTTGCCACATGGCCGGATAAGGACGAAACCCGCATCATGACCGAAGGCATGGTGTTTACCGTCGAGCCGTTCCTCTCCATGGGTGCCTATTGGGCGGAAGATGGTGACGATGATCCGTGGACGCTGTTCAGCGACCCCAGCGCGCCGACTGTGCAGTTCGAACATACGGTGGTGGCAACCAAGAACGGCCCCCTCATCCTTACACTTGCCGAGTGATCGATCAGGCCCGGTTATCGCTGCGATCAAAATTAGTCGATTGTCGCGTCTGCGGCAGACTGGAATAAGCAGATCATGAACTCCAGTGAACACATGTCCGCTAGCCGTGCCCTTGCGCTCGGCCTTGGTGGTGCGCTTGCCATGGCATCTGCCATGGGCTTCGGGCGTTTTTCCTTTACGCCGATCTTGCCCGGTATGATGGCGGATGTGCCGCTGACGGCGGGGCAGGCGGGCATCATTGCAGCGGGAAATTTTGCCGGTTATCTGGCCGGTGCCATTTTGGCAGCCTATTCCTGGGGCGCGGGGCGGGAGCGTCTGATTGCGCTGTCCGGCCTTTTCTCTACGGCTATCCTGCTGTTTGCCATGGCGGCGTTCAGTTCTGTCGAGGCCTTCACGGTCACTCGCTTCCTGTCGGGTGTCGTCAGTGCACTGACGATGATTTTCACCTCGCAGATCATCATCGGCCACGCGGCAAAGGCGGGAAAAGACCATGTGCAATCCCTGCATTTCGGCGGCGTGGGCGCCGGTATCGCTCTTTCCTCTCTTCTGGTGTTTCTAATCGGCGTCGTTTTCGAGGCTGGCAGCGCATCGTGGCGGGAGGAGTGGATCGCGGGCGGCATCTTTACCCTGCTGTCCTTCGTCTTCGTCTGGCGGGTGCTGCCCGATGGTCCGCCGCGCACGGCGGAAACGAAAGCCGAACCGCCCATTCGCTGGCACATGAAGCTGGCTCTGGTCACGCTCGCTTACGGTCTGTTCGGTTTTGGCTATGTCATTACCGCGACCTTTATCGTGACCATTGCCCGCATGGCTGCGGCGGGCGCTGTCGTCGAGTTTCTCGCGTGGTTCGTCACAGGCTGCGCCGCCGCCGTTTCGCTCTTCGTCTGGAAGCCCGTTTTGCGCAGCATCGGCCTGAAACGCGCCTTTGTGGTTGCGCTTGCCATCGAAGCAATCGGCGTGCTGGCCTCGGTCACATTGCCGCCGGTCATCGGCGTTCTCGTCGGTGGCCTGCTTCTGGGGCTGACCTTCATGGTCATCACCGCTTACGGTCTCCAGCTGGGTCGCGAGTTCTCCGCCGAAAGCCCGCGCCGCGCCTTCGCCTTCATGACCGCCGCTTTCGGTACAGGGCAGATCATCGGGCCGCTGGTGGCTGGCTGGGTGGCGCAGGCAACCGGCAACTTTACCGCACCGACGCTTCTTGCGGTCATGGTGCTCATCTGCAGTATTGTGCTGATGCTGCCGGTGCTACGACGCCCGCATTGACGAAATATCTGAGGGTTAAGCGAGTGCGCTGTCTTACATCTTGGTAAGTTAGCGTTTGTCTCATTGCTGCGCACAAATTTCTGGCCTAGTTTCCCATAAAACTGCTTTGCCAATAATGGCTGACCTCCCAACTCGCGAGAGTTCGAAACGTGTTTCATTCCTTCTTCCCAAAACCCAAACTGTTTTTCACGTCGGCCGTAATCTGGACATTGCTCATGATAGGCCTGTGGTACTCCGGCGCACGTGACTGGGGGAATTCCATAGGATTGCCAGCGTTGCCGCAGGGAGAGCAACCTGTCATTGGGGTGTCCGTTTTCTGGTCACCGCCATTCTTGTGGTTTTATATATACTACACTGTTGCCGTTGCCTTGTTTTCAGCTTTCTGGTTCGTATACAGCCCGCACAGATGGCAGAACTGGTCTATTCTGGGTTCTGCGCTGATCGTCTTTGCAACCTACTTCTCCGTTCAGGTCAGTGTGGCCATGAATGCTTGGTACGGTCCTTATTACGACCTTGTTCAACAGGCTTTGGCTAAGACTGCCCCGGTTACAGCAGAACAACTCTATATGGGACTTGTCGGGGTAACGGGCATTCTGTTCTTCGCCATTACCGTCGGCGTGCTGAACCTCTTTTTTGTCAGCCACTATATCTTCCGCTGGCGCACGGCGATGAACGAATTTTACATGGCCAACTGGGATCGCTTGCGCCACATCGAAGGTGCCTCCCAGCGTGTTCAGGAAGACACGATGCGGTTTTCCAGTACGGTCGAAGGCTTGGGTGTTGGTCTGGTGCGGGCCATTATGACGCTTATCGCGTTCTTGCCCGTCCTGTTCACCTTTTCGGAGACCATTACCGAACTTCCGATCGTTGGTGAAATCCCCCACGCTCTGGTGTGGGCGGCCATTGTCTGGTCGCTGTTCGGTACCGGCTTTCTTGCCCTTGTCGGCATCAAGCTTCCGGGCTTGGAGTTCCGTAACCAGCGCGTCGAGGCGGCCTATCGAAAAGAACTGGTTTACGGCGAAGACCATGAGGAACGCGCCCGGCCTGCAACGGTAGCGGAGCTTTTCTCAAACGTCCGGAAGAACTACTTCCGTCTGTACTTCCACTATATGTACTTCAACGTCGCACGCATTTTCTATCTTCAGGCGGACAATCTCTACAGCCTTATCGTGCTGATCCCTTCCATTGCGGCCGGTAAGGTCACACTCGGCGTCTTCACGCAGATCGGCAACGTCTTCGATCAGGTGCGCGGGTCGTTCCAGTACCTCATCAACTCATGGACGACCATCGTTGAGCTGCTCTCGATCTACAAACGTCTGAAAGCCTTCGAAGCCGCTATCGATGACAAGCCGCTGCCGGAGATCGACCAGCGCTATCTGAAGCGTGAAGCCGAAAGCGGCGAGATGGCTGCCAACAAGCCGACGTGACACAAAAAAGGGTGGCCAAGTGCCACCCTTTTTCTTTCTAAATTGTATGCTGCCATTACCCTTCGGATTTCTGCACCCGACGCGCCTCTATCATCGGCATAGCCTGCGCATACGTCACGCAAGCCACATCCTCTTTCTTGCAGACTTCACGCAGCAGGCGCTCGAATGCGTTCCAATAGGCACCACCGTTCATCTTCACGAAATGGAAGCCGAGCTGGAGGGGTACGCGTTCGCCGTCATATTGCTTGTCGAAGGCGGCGCGGAAGGCTTGGTAGGCGCGCTCTTCGAATTCGGCTGATTTTTCCCTGTTTTCGATGGCCATGGAATGGCGCACGAAGAGGTTATAATCCATGGCGATGATGGCCTTGTTGTTGGGGCCTTCGGGAATGAGCGGCAGACCGAAATGTTCGATGCCGTCTTTCTTGATCGGCCAGGCCGGGCCCTTGGTGATGCTGGTCGCATCATAGACGAAGCCATGCTTCTTCTGCGCCGCGGTCAACGCATCGCCCTGAGAAAGATAGGGCGCGCGAAAACCGTTGATGCCCTTCACCATGTCGCGCCAGCCCTGCGGTTCTTCATCCTTCTTGCCGATCATCTGCCAGGCATTTTCCAGCGTGCTGGTGAAGGTGGTGAATTCGGCGTCCCATTGCTCCGCCGTCCAGCTGCCGCCATCGAAATGACCGCAGGTGTGGTTGGCGATTTCGTTGCCTTCCTGCTTGGCAGCCCAGATGTTGCGAAGGCGCGCTTCCACTTCCTCGATGGATTGGCCGAAACCGACATTGGAGCGACCAGCCTTCTGGCCCGGACCTTGATAGCTCTTGGCGCTGGTCTTGCGGTCCATGACCAAAGTGCAGGCAAGGAAATAAGTGAAATGCGCGCCCACTTCCTTGGCGGTGGCGCGGCTACGTTCCCACAACGAGTTGTCGCCCGCACCGTCAAAGGAGACCATCACCAATTGCTTTGGCTTCTCGGCTGTCTGCGCAAAAGCAGGCAGTGCAACGGAAAGGGATAAACTCAAAACAGCAAAAGAACGAAGCATTATTGACCACATATGTTTGGAAGGCAGGGCTCTTTTGAAGCGGCAATAAGGCGAAGCTTTGATTTGTCTGGCAATTTTGGTTCATTGGCCATAATTCAGTAGCATCTCATTTCCGCATTCGCTCAAGGGGCCATCCATGCTGCTGCTTTTGATCTGTCTTCTGCTGTTCTTTGTCACCCATTCGCTCCGGTTCATCGCGCCGGGTATCCGCGCTGGTATGATTTCGCGGCTGGGTGAGGGGCCTTTCAAGGGCATCTATTCGGTGGTCAGCATCATCGTCATCCTGCTTGTGGCCTATGCCTTTGGTCAGGCGCGGCGGGTCACGGGCATGCTGTATGATCCGCCCATCTGGATGAGCCATATTGCGGTGACCTTGATGCTGTTTGCCATGATCTGTCTTGTGGCAAGCTGCTTGCCCGCTGGGCACATCGTTGCCAAAACCAAACATCCGCTGATCCTCGCCCTTAAAATCTGGGCGTTTTCGCATCTTCTGGCCAATGGAGAGACGTCTTCGGTCATTCTATTCGCCTCGTTTCTCGCATGGGGCGTTGTCATGCGCATTCTGCTGAAGCGGCGGGCGCGGGCAGGCGAGGTGGTGACGCGTCCCTTCGTCTCGGCGCGTTACGATATCATTGCCGTCGTGCTGGGCGTCTTGCTGTGGGCCGCTTTCATCTGGAAGCTGCACGAATGGTTGATCGGTGTTCAGCCTATCGCGATGTAAGAAAGTGACTTTTCCCCTTACATATAAGGGAAAATAGGCTAGAAGGCCGACCAATGATCGTGGTTGGCCTTTTTGCTGGTCGCGACAAAGGGCTTTGGCGTGTCCGCAGACCGAACGAGTGGCAACAGTTCGGTGCGGGTATATGGAGAATTCGATGGCGAACGAGAATGATACCTTCATCCGCGAAGTAAACGAGCAGATCCGCTCGGAGCAGATGAGCAATTTCTGGGGACGGTACGGCATTGTCGTCATCGGTGCCGCTGTGCTGATCGTGCTGAGTGCTGCAGGTGCTGGTATCTATGAATACTGGAACACCACTCGCGCATCCGCTTCCGGCGACCAGTTTGCGAGCGCGCTGAAACTGGCGCAGGAAGGCAAGAACGATGAGGCGCTGAAGGCGTTTTCCGATCTGGAAACGGCGGGCCATGGCTCCTATCCGGTTCTGGCCAAGTTCCGCTCTGCCACGCTTCTGGCGCAGAAGGGTGACGCCGCTGGCGCCATCGCTGCCTTTACCGCTATCGGTAACGACACCAGCGCGCCGCAGGTCTTCCGCGATACCGCCAAGGTCCGCGCTGCATGGCTGCTGGTGGACAACGGCACTTACGAGCAGGTGTCCGCGCAGGCAGAAGTGCTGACGGGCGAAGGCCAGGCCATGCGCAATTCCGCACGCGAGGCGCTCGGTCTTTCCGCGTACAAGGCAGGTGATTTCGTCAAGGCCAAGCAGTGGTTCGAGCAGATCACCGCTGATGTACAGGCACCGCGCAACGTCACCAGCCGCGCACAGATCATGCTCGATAATATTGCCGCATCCGGCAAGGCAGCGTAACAGTCTATCCAATAATCGCCGCTGGCCGGCTGCAAATGGCATTTTCTGCGCTTCCGGTGCTCACGTACTTTGAGTACGCTCCGCTCCGGTTCTCGAAGTCACCATTTTCGCCAGACCAGCAGCAATTCTTGAATAGACTGTGCATCCAGGCCAAAGTTCAGGTTAGGGTTTCCCATGAGTTTCACCGTCGCCATAGTCGGGCGTCCCAATGTCGGCAAGTCCACGCTGTTCAACCGTCTGGTTGGCAAGAAGTTGGCGCTTGTGGACGATACGCCGGGCGTGACCCGCGACCGCCGCCCCGGCGACGCGAAGCTGGTGGATTTGCGCTTTACCATCATCGATACAGCCGGTCTGGAGCAATCCGGGCCGGATACGCTTCAAGGCCGCATGTGGGCGCAGACGGAAGAGGCCATCGAAGAGGCCGATCTGACACTGTTCGTGGTCGATGCCAAATTCGGCCTTACACCTGCTGACCAGACGCTGGGCGAAATGCTGCGCCGTCGCGGCAAGCCTGTGGTGCTGGTGGCCAACAAGTCCGAAGCGCGCGGCTCCGATGGCGGTTTCTACGATGCCTACACGCTCGGCCTCGGTGAACCTTGCCCGATTTCTGCCGAACACGGCCAGGGCATGATCGACCTTCGCGATGCCATCGTTGCCGCCATTGGCGAAGACGTCGCGTTTCCGCCAGAGGATGATTTCGACGAGGCCGAGACCGATGTCGTGCTGCGCCACGGCGACCTTGATGGCGAGGAAGACGAGGACGAAGAAGAGCCGGTCTACGATGAGACCAAGCCGCTACGCGTGGCGATCATCGGTCGCCCGAATGCTGGCAAATCCACGCTCATCAACCGCTATCTTGGTGAAGAGCGCCTGCTGACCGGTCCTGAAGCGGGCATTACCCGAGACAGCATCTCGGTTGAATGGGACTGGCGTGGCCGCACCATCAAGATGTTCGACACAGCAGGCATGCGCCGTAAGGCCCGCGTGACGGAGAAGCTGGAAAAGCTCTCGGTTGCTGATTCTCTACGCTCCATCCGCTTTGCCGAAACCGTGGTCATCGTGTTCGATTCGACCATTCCGTTCGAAAAGCAGGACTTGCAGCTGGTCGATCTCGTCATTCGTGAAGGCCGCGCCGCAGTGCTGGCCTTCAATAAGTGGGATCTGGTCGAAGACCCGCAGGCGTTTCTGGCCGATCTGCGCGAAAAGACCGAGCGGCTGTTGCCACAGGCGCGCGGTATTCGCGCCGTGCCCATGTCTGGCCACACGGGTTATGGTCTTGACCGGTTGATGCAGAATATCATCGACACCGACAAGATCTGGAACCGCCGCATCTCCACCGCCAAGCTCAACAAGTGGCTGGATGCGCAGGTCACCCAGCATCCGCCACCGGCTGTATCCGGTCGTCGTTTGCGCCTGAAATACATGACGCAGGTCAAGGCCCGCCCGCCTGCCTTCATGATCTCCTGCACGCGTCCGGAAGCTATACCGGAATCTTACACGCGCTATCTGGTCAACAATCTGCGCAAGGATTTCGACATGCCGGGCGTTCCGATCCGCGTGCATTATCGCGGCTCGGATAATCCGTTTGAGCACAAGGCGAAGAAGAAGCGGTGATTTTGGCCAACGTCACTAGGTTTGTTGAGGTTGCCGGTCCGTTTCCTTCCCGTCATTCCGGCCTTGAGCCGGAATCCAGCAGCGTCGCGTCTGCGTCGCGAAAGAGTCTTTTGCGATCAAAGACTTGATCGCACTGGATCCCGGATCAGGTCCGGGATGACGGAGTGATATGAACGCTATTCGTAGCAAAATGCGCCGCCACATCTTGGCGCGATTCTCAGGTAAAACACTATGCTGATCAAGCAGACCGATTATCATCGCATCTACCGCGTCATCAACAGCCTGCTGAGCAACGAGAATGCAGACCCTACCACGGCCAGTATGTATTTCAGCACATTCGGTGCGTTCATTCTGGAGCATCATTACAAGGTGAAGGCGAAGCCCAAGGGTGGGCTGGCGGCCTACAATCTTGATGGAAAACGCATTCTGTTTGCGGATCATCGTGACGACGGCCATGTCACCGGTGCGGGCGAGAATTTTCATTGCTGGGTGGAGGCGGATGGCTGGGCCATCGACTTCATGGCGCCTGCCTTTTCGCAGGCCGCGGCTGAACTTGCCGTTCCCGCAAAGATGTTTCAGCGACCGCTGTCATCGATGGCGCCGTCCATCAACGATCTCAACCAATCCGGTGATTTTTTTTATAAATCCGAGCCGGAAGCGACCGCCCGCCGCTTTGCCGATTGGCGCAAGCAGGCCATGATCGGCGATCTGGCCTCGATTGCGGCTGGCTGGTTCCGCAAGTCGCCGAAGCAGATGCAGAGTTCGATTTCCGTTTCGGATCAGTCAAAAGAATCTAGAATCATTCCGCTGTCGGGCAATGCCCTGACAGGCGCGTGGTGATGTGACGGTGATGAAAAAGGACGGCCAGCGTAATCTCGCGGCAGCCGCCTGACGTCAATCAGCAGCCCGACCCCGCTCTATAGATAGCGGCAGTCGCATCCCGACGCGTCTTGTGACAGCCTTGCCCGCTTTCGTCCACAGGCCTATCTCCAAAAAGCATTGAAATTCGCGATATTTCCATCACCCGTTCTCCGAGGATGGGCAAATTCCGGCAATCCACTGCTGGCCGCTGACGTGACATTGTCCAGAAACTGGCGCGACGCCTTTTCCCAGGAATAGGTGCGAGACAGCGCAAGAGCGGCATCCGGTGAGCAATGCAGCGCATTGAGGCAGGCCGTTTGCAGATCGGCGTTCAGCTGCCCTGCATTGGGATGCGCGCCCAGAATGTCGAGAGGGCCGGTCACGGGAAAAGCCGCAACGGGAACGCCGCTTGCCAGCGCTTCGAGGATGGTGTTGCCAAAGGTGTCGGTCTTTGACGGGAACACGAAGACATCCGCCTGCGCATAGGCGGCGGCCAGTTCCTCGCCGGTCTTGACGCCGGTGAAGAGGACGTTGGGGTATTTTTCCTGAAGCTCTGCGCGGGCAGGGCCATCACCAACCACGACTTTCGAGCCCGGCAAATCGAGGTCGAGAAATTCCGGCAGGTTCTTTTCGACAGAAACGCGACCGACCGTCATGAAAATAGGGCGCGGCAGGTCGAAGGGGTCAATCAGTTTCTCGCGCGGGTGAAAGAGGTCGGCATCAATGCCACGGCTCCAGCGTCTGAGGTTCTTGACGCCGCGTGCATCGAGCTCCGTCTCGAGGCTCGGCGTTGCCACCATGCAGGCGCTGCCGCCATTGTGGAACCAGCGCACGAAGGCATAGAGCCAGCTTTCGGGAATAGGGAACCGCGCCGCCACATATTCCGGAAAACGGGTGTGGTAGCTCGTCGAAAAGCGCATGCCGTGCTTGATGCACCAGCGCCGCGCCATGAAGCCAAGTGGCCCTTCCGTAGCGATATGCACATAGGATGGCTGGCTTTTTTCGATGGCGCGCGCCACGCGGCGATAACCGGCAACGGAGAGGCGGATTTCCGGGTAGGTCGGGCAGGGGACAGAATGGAAGTTCTGCGGTGTGACCATGCAGACTTCGACGCCCATGCGCTCCAGTTCTGCATTGGTGTTTTCGATGGATCGCACGACACCGTTGACCTGCGGATGCCATGCATCTGTGACGATGGTTATTCTGGTCATGCCGTGCCGACCCCCGCGCTTGCGAATCCCGGTTGTTGCCGGGCCTTCGCGTGTATGCGACAGGCGTGTTACAGCTTCATGTCAGCGACGGTTTCAGCTCTTGGGCAAAAGCTCCGGCTTTATCAACGCGCCATGGTGGCCGATGACGGTTGCCGCCGCCTTGGCGGCGAAAATGGCGGCGTCTTGCGGCGTGCTGCCCGTGACCAGTCTGGAGAGGAATGCGCCGTTGAAACTGTCGCCCGCGCTGGTCGTATCGATTACCGACACGGCCTGAACGGCGGGCGCATGGCTGCGCTGGCCTTCGAAATCCAGCGTCGCACCCTTCGCGCCGTCTTTCACGACGACATTGGCGACACCCAGCCTGCGATAGCGCGCAATGGTGGCTTCGACATCCGCATCGCCGAAGTTACCGGCCTCGTCATCGAAGCTTGGCATGACCAGCGTTGCCGCGCGCGCACCATCTGAAATGGTGTTCAACATGGTCTGCTTGTCAGCCCACAGGCGCGGGCGGATGTTGGGATCGAACACGACCTGTTTTCCAGACGCCTTGGCGCGGCGCAGTTCGGACAGGAATGTATCGACCGCGTGCGGTGTCGCCAGAATGGCGAGAGTGATGCCGGAGAAATAGATGAGGTCCGCCGCCTCTATCGTGCCGCGCAGATGATCTGCATCAGTGGCAAGCTGGCGGGCGGCGGATGTGCTGCGCCAATAGCTGAAGGTACGCTCGCCGTCCTTGAGGTTGATGAGGTAAAGGCCGGGCGTGCCGCCCTTGATGCGCGTTATGTTGCTGGTTTCAATGCCCGCTTCACCGATGAAGGCCAGCATTTCGGCAGAAAGCGGATCGTCTCCCAGTGCGGTGAAGTAGTCCACCGTCCACTCGGCGGGCAGGCAGGCGCGGGCGTACCATGCGGTGTTCAGCGTATCTCCGGCAAAGCCCTTGCGCAGCAGGCCATCTCCCGCCTGCGAGAGTTCCACCATGCATTCGCCGATAGAAAGAAACCGTCCGCCCACTGCAATTGCCTCCCGAAAATTGACGTTCCGGCATTACGATGCTTGGCGCGTGCTGGCAAGTGCAAGTCATCATATGAGTGTCCCAGTCGCGAAATGGAACGTGATTGCCGTTTACGAATTGAGATGGGCTTTATATGCTCTGCACAAAATCACTGGAGATTGCCCATGTCGGACCCCAACGCCTCCACCCCGAACGTCGTAGAACATGGAGACTGGTGGAGGGGAGCGGTAATCTATCAGGTCTATCCGCGCTCGTTTCAGGATACGACCGGTGATGGTTACGGCGATCTGCCCGGCATCACGAAACGCTTGCCCTATATTTCCTCGCTCGGCGTCGATGGCATCTGGCTTTCGCCTTTCTTCACCTCGCCCATGGCGGATATGGGTTATGATGTGTCCGATTATTGCAATGTCGATCCGCTGTTCGGCACGCTGGCGGATTTCGATGCGCTGATTGCCGAAGCGCACCGGCTGGGGCTGAAGATCATCATCGATCAGGTTATTTCCCATACCTCGGATCAGCACCCATGGTTCAAGGACAGCCGCGCCAGCCACACCAACTCCAAGGCAGACTGGTATGTCTGGGCAGACCCGAAGCCGGACGGTACCGCACCGACCAACTGGCTCTCCGTCTTCGGCGGGCCTGCCTGGGAATGGGATGGCGTGCGCAAGCAATATTACATGCACAATTTCCTCGCTTCCCAGCCGGATTTGAATTTCCACAACACCGAGGTTCAGGATGCGCTGCTGGAAACGGTGCGCTTCTGGCTTGAACGTGGCGTCGATGGTTTCCGCCTCGATACCGTGAACTACTACTTCCACGACAAGCTGCTGCGCGATAACCCGCCGCATGAGCCAGACAGCGACGACGCGGGTCTGGATGCGCCTGACGTCAATCCCTACGGCATGCAGAGCCACATTCACGACAAGACGCAGGTGGAAAACATTGCCTTCCTCCAGCGCTTTCGCGGGCTGCTGGATGAATATCAGGGCCGCATGACGGTGGGCGAGGTGGGCGATGGCGCCCGATCGCTGAAAACCGTCGCCGCCTATACGGCAGATGGTGACAAGCTCAACATGTGCTACACCTTCGACCTTCTGGGCGGGGATTTTTCCGCAGGCCATATTCGCGGTGCGGTGGCCGGGTTTCAGAAAGCCGTTACGGATGGCTGGGTCTGCTGGGCCTTCTCCAACCATGATGTGGTGCGTCATCTCAGCCGCTTTGCCGAGAACAGTGAAGAACAGACGCGCGTCGCCAAGCTTGCTTTCAGCGTGCTGGCCACGCTTCGCGGCTCCATCTGCCTGTATCAGGGCGAGGAACTGGCGCTGACAGAGGCGGAACTGGCCTTTGAGGATTTGCGCGATCCATACGGCATCCGCTTCTGGCCTGCCTTCAAGGGCCGCGATGGATGCCGCACGCCGATGGTGTGGGAAACCGGCAACCCCAATGCAGGCTTCACCACCGCCGAAAAGCCCTGGCTGCCGGTGCCTTACGCCCACGCCATGCTGGCGGCAGACGGGCAGGAGCGCAAGCCGGACTCGGTGCTGAACCATTACAAGGCTGTGCTGGCCTTCCGCCGCAACCACGCAGCCCTGCGTGATGGCGACATGGTGTTTCTGGACACCCAGCAGGATTTACTGGCCTTCACCCGCCACAAGGGCACCGAAACCCTGCTCTTCGTCTTCAACCTGACGCGAGAACCGGTGGAGTTTCTGATCCCCAAGGATTTGAAGGTCAATGAAGTGCTGAGCATGCCGGGCTTCGCGCCGCTGTTCGATGCCGGTACGGTAAAGCTGGATGCGCTGGATGTGTTCTGCGGGAAGCTTGCGTGAGGAGCGAGGTCCTTATTGTTCAGGCAGACGAAACGTCGCTGGATGATTGGGAAAGACTACGCTTCCTCCTGTGGCCGCAAACGTCATTCTCTGGACACCGGGCGGAACTGAATCAGTTTCTTTCGTCGCCAGAGAAGCAAGCTGCTTTCATTGTTTATTCGGAAGTGGGGGGCGCAATCGGTTTCGCTGAGGTCTGCCTGCGTTACGATTACGTCAATGGATGCAATACATCCCCCGTGGCTTTTCTGGAGGGTATTTTCGTCGATGAAGCGCATCGCAGAATGGGCATCGCGCGCGCATTGTTCGAACGGGTGGTGGCTTGGTCGCAGAGCAAAGGTGTGGAGGAACTTGCTTCTGATGCAGGTGTCGAAAATCGCAATTCGCACATCATGCACGAGGCTCTTGGGTTTGAAGAAACCGAAAGGGTCGTCTACTTCCGACGCAAGCTTACAAAATCCCCTTCGTCATCTCAGGGTCTAAGCTGAGAATGAATTGCCAGAGCAGGGTTTTGTCGAACTGGTCTTCGCGGCACATCATCCAGCTCAGCGCCTGTTGTGACGACCAGCCCTTTTTGTAGGGTCGGGTGGAGGTCAGGGCGTCGAAGACGTCGCAGATGGTGCTCATCCGTACTTCGACGCTGATCTGCTCGGCGCCCAGCCTGTCGGGATATCCCTTGCCGTCCAGCCTCTCGTGGTGGGAGCGGCAGATATCGAGAACCAGTTTGGGCATGCTCAAGTGTGAAGACAGCAACTCGTACCCCCGTTCGGGGTGCTGCTCGACGAGCTTGCGTTCCGCCGCATTCAAAGGGCCCTGTTTTTGCAGCACCTGCTTGGGAATAGTCAACTTGCCGATATCGTGCAGGATACCGGCCATGCAGAGATGCTCGATGGTTTCGTCATCCATATGCATGGACCGCCCGAAGTGCAGCAACAGGGCAGCAACGGCAAGCGAATGGACGAAGGTCGCGCTATCACGAAACCGCAAGCGGGACATGCCGATGTAGAGGGAAGGGTTTTCCTCCATGGTGCGTGCCACATCGCTGACCAGCGGCGTAAAGGCTTCAACCGTAATGGTGCGACCCAGGCAGACATCTTCGATTAGCGAGCGGGCTTCCGCAGCGTGGCCGTGGATTTTCCGGGCCGTTTCGAATTTATCCTGCTTGGTTGCCGTGGTGATGTTGCGACAGCCGGACGGATGATAGGAGCTGGAAATATCACGGCCAAGGGCGGTGTTAATGAAGACAGCGCTGATATTGCTGTTGAGGATGATGTCGATTTCCTGGCCGGATCTGACCGTAAAACGCCTGCCGAGTTTTGGGTTGTCCTGCCAGGCGCCTTCGAGTGCCTCGACAAACATGCCAACCTTCAATTGCGACTTATCAATCCTCGTTACGACCACAAGATGCTCCGGCAGTGACACTGCGTCTCCCAGAACTAGTTGTTTAACGTAACTATCTTAATTTAATATGAGTATGTTTTTATATTTGGAATGTCACTTAGAATGACTCCTGGGTCGAGCTGATCAGCGCAAAACGGTCCACATCCACCATGCCCATGTCTGATATCTTCAGATGCGGGATGACCGGCAACGGCAGGAAAGCCACCTGCAGGAAGGGTTCTTCCAGCGTGGTCCCCAGCGCATAGGCTGCCTTGCGTAGATCATGCAGCGTATCGCGCACGGTCTCATAGGGCTCAAGGCTCATCAGGCCTGCGACTGGCAGGGCGATTTCCCCCGTCACCTTGCCGTCTTCCACGACCACGAAACCGCCTTTGATATCGCCGAGCCGGTTTGCGGCCTGGGCCATGTCGTCTTCGCTGACGCCGACAACGCAGATATTGTGGCTGTCATGCCCAACGGTGGAGGCAATCGCACCTTTCTTCAGGCCAAAGCCCTGCACGAAGCCGTTAGCGTGGTTGCCGTTCTTGCCGTGACGCTCGATGACGGCGACTTTGATGATGTCGTTGTTCAGATCGACGCTCGTCTGGTTGCCATCTGAGGGAAGTGTGTAACGCCGATGTTCGGTGATGATCTTGCCGGGCATGACACCGATGACAGGTGTTTCGCCTTCGGTAACGGGAACACCGAAATGCGACGCCTGAACGGGACGCGCCTTGACGCTGTCGAGACCAACGGGTGCAACGGGTTTGCGGGTGGCGAACAGATCGTCTGTGACCCTGCGCCCGCCGGAAAACACCATGCTGGCCTTGCAGTTCTGCAAAGTGTCGATCACGGCAAGATCGGCCCGCCAGCCGGGGGCGACAAGGCCACGGTCCCGCAGCCCGAAGGCCTTGGCAGCCGAAATGGAGGCGGCGCGGTAGATGGCCAGCGGCTCGACGCCATTGGCGATGGCCGTGCGGATCATGTAGTCGAGATGCCCCTGTTCGGCGATATCCAGCGGGTTGCGGTCATCGGTGCAGAGCGCGAGATAGGGCGACAGACGCTCGGTAATGATCGGCATCAGGGAGTGCAGGTCTTTGGACACAGAGCCTTCGCGCACCAGAATGTGCATGCCCTTGCGGATTTTCTCCAGCGCTTCCTTGGCGGTCGTGCATTCATGCTCAGTGCGAATGCCAGCGGACAGATAGCCATTGAGCGCCGTTCCGGACAGCAGCGGCGCGTGGCCATCGATATGCTGGCCCTGAAATGCTTCGAGCTTGGCCATGCAGATCGGGTCTTTATGGATGACGCCAGGGAAATTCATGAACTCGGCAAGGCCGATGACCTTGGGATGATCGCGAAACGGCAGCAGCTTTTCGATCGGCAGATCGGCACCGGATGTTTCCAGATGTGTGGCGGGCACGCAGGAGGACAGCTGCACGCGAATGTCCATGATGGTTTCCAGCGAGGAATCCAGAAAGAACTGAATGCCTTCCGCGCCCAGCACGTTGGCAATCTCATGCGGATCGCAGATCGCGGTCGTTACGCCATAGGGCAGAACGCAGCGGTCGAATTCATGCGGTGTGACCAGCGAGGATTCGATGTGCAGATGCGTATCGATGAAACCGGGAACGACGATCTTGCCGGTGATGTCGATGACCTCGACGCCCTCGTAGCTCTCGCAGGTCCCGATGATGGTATCGCCGCAGATGGCGATGTCGGATGCGACAAGTTCGCCCGTGACGAGGTCGAAAAAGCGACCGCCCTTCAGCACGATGTCGGCCTTCTCGCGGCCCGTTCCCTGGTCGATCCTGCGCTCGAGTGCCGATACCATGCTTCACCTCATTGCGATTCTGCCGTTGCGGCAGAGTAAGCCAGACCAGCGGAGGGCTTGTCCAGCTTGTAAAAATAAAACCGGGCGCGAAGGTCGCACCCGGTCATCTCAATTCTATCCGTCGTGGATTACTCGGCAGAAACGATCTTGCCGTCTTCCCACTTGTAAAGTGCGAATGCCTGCGATGTCAGATCGCCGGTTTTGCCGTAGGTCAGCTTGCCAATGGCGGTTGCAACCGGCTCGCCGGACTTGAGGGCCTTGGCAACGGCTTCGGAGTCTTCTGCGCTGCCAGCCTTTTCGATACCGGCTTTCAGCACTTCAACGGCTGCATAGGCGTTCAGCGTGAAGGCTTCTGCCGGAATGTTGGCGGCCTTCAATGCGTCTGCTGCGGCTTTGGAGTCGGCGCTCTTGGTGGCGTCGGCAGCGTTGGTGAAGATGGTGCCCGCTGCTGCATTGCCGCCAATGCTCCAGAATTCGGAGTTGGACAGGCCGTCGCCGCCGATGACGGTTGCCTTGGCACCGGCGTCTTTCAACTGGCGAACCAGCAGGCCGGCTTCGGGGTGGTAGCCGCCGAAATAGACGACATCGACATTTTCCGACTTCAGACGGGTCGTCAGCGCGCTCAAATCTTTTTCACCCGGCGTCAGGGCATCGTAGAACACTTCGGTCACGCCGCCATCGTTGAGCGTCTTCTTGAAGGAATCTGCCAGGCCTTTGCCATAGGCACCCTTGTCGTGGATGACCGCGATGCGGCGGTCCTTGAGCTGCGCCAGAACCAGCTTGGCAGCCACTTCTGCCTGCTGGTCGTCACGACCGCAGGTGCGCAGCACGTTCCACAGTTCGCGGTTCGTCAGGTCAGGTGCGGTCGCCGTTGGGGTGACCATCAGGATGCCGTTTTCAGCGAAAACGTCGGAAGCGGGAATGGCAACGCCCGAGGTGACGGGACCGACCACGAAACGAATGCCTTCGGCAACCAGCTGGTTTGCGGCGGAAACGCCCTGCTTGGGCTCGCCACCATCATCCGCCAGCTTCAGAACGACCTGCTCGCCCAGAATGCCGCCATTCTTGTTGATGACGTCAACAGCAGTCTGTGCGCCGTTCTTCACCTGATCGCCATAGGCGGCAACCGGACCTGTCAGCGGCGCGATGAGGCCGATGACGATCTCTGCATGGGCCAGCGGTGCGAAAGCAACGGAAGCGGCGAGCGTCAGGCCCGATAAAATCTTGAATTTCATTGCAGTCTCTCCTTGGGTTGGGTCGTCCCCGGTATTTCGGCGGGAGGCCGGGCGCTCGATGCGGCGCAGATCAACCGTTCCTCCGGACGACGAGGTGTCGTTTCATATTTGATTTCCGACATCCTGTTCCCGTCATACCCGCCAGACGCGATTCCGCAAGCCATGTTTGATCCAAAACGGGTGGAATGGCGTAAATCCTCTGTGAGGGCGGGCGCAAAGGCCTCAACTCACCGTCAATCCATATGGCATCTGGCTTTTCGTCGTGTTGAGGAGGATAGTGCCGTCATGACATCGACTGACGACGAATTTCTGAAAGAACTGCCGGTCTTCCTGCATTTTGAGGATGTTGCGGACCCGACTCTCTATCGTGCCCTGCCGGATGGCTGGGCGCTGGCCCTGGCTGACATCATCGATTCCACCGGCGCCATCGATGCCGGGCGATACAAGGCCGTCAACATGGCCGGGGCCGGTGTCATTTCCGGCATTCTCAACGCGCTGGGTCGCCACGATCTGCCCTTCATCTTTGGCGGCGATGGTGCAGCCGTTGCCATTCCACCGTCGCAGGTCGAGGCGGCGCGGGAGGCTTTGTCGAAGGTACAAAGCTGGGTGGCCGACGACATTGGTCTGAAGCTGCGGGCAGCCATCGTGCCGCTTTCCGCCATTCGCGAAAATGGGCTGGATGTGCGCGTGGCGCGGTTTCAAGCCAGCGACGACGTGTCTTACGCCATGTTTTCCGGTGGTGGCAACCACTGGGCCGATGAGCAGATGAAGCAGGGGCTCTATCTGGTCGAAGCCGCTGGCCGTGGTGAACGCCCCGATCTGACCGGGCTGTCCTGCCGCTGGAACCCGATCGAGACGACCCACGGCAAAGTGGTTTCGATCATCGCCTTGCCCGGCCCGGCGGGCGATGCGCTGGCCTTTCGCGAGATCGTCTCGGAGATCGTGGCACTTGCCAGTGAGGACGGGCGCGGCGGGCATCCGATTCCCGTCGATGGGCCACCGCTTGGCTTCATCCGCGAGGGGCTGGTGCTCGAAGCGCGCGCGCTTTCCGCCTACCGTGACAGGATTTCGCAATTGCGAAAGGCGGCGTGGGTGCTGTTTCAAACCGCGCTGATTGCGGTGCTCTACGGCTTGCGAAAGCCGGTGGGGCGGTTCGATCCGGTGCAATACAAGCGCTCGGTCGCCAGCAACACGGATTTCCGTAAATTCGATGACGGGCTGAAAATGACCATTGATGTCGACCCTGAGCGTCTGAAACGGATCAAGTCCCGGCTGGAAGGCGCTGCCCGCGAAGGCATCTGCTATTATGGCCTGCATGAGCAGGACACAGCGCTCGTCACCTGCATCGTACCGTCACCGCTGTCCAAGGATCACATGCACTTCGTTGATGGCGGGGAGGGTGGTTATGCGAGGGCTGCCACCAATCTCAAGGCGCAGATGCTACCCGCCGAATGACGGCAGCAAAAAGCGCCACGCGTTCGATGGAACTCATGGCGCTCAACAGATTTCAACGGGCGTCGGAAGCTTTAATGAAACTTCCGATCCTTGATGTCATGTTGCTGCTTAAGCAGCGGTCTTTTCAGCGTTGGCGGTTGCGGGAGCGCAATAAATCGCTTCCAGCGTCGCCAGGATTTTTTTGACCGATTCCGAGGTGCTGGAATAGTAGATTGTCTGCGCGTCGCGGCGTGTCTTGACCAGTCGCTGTGCACGCAGTTTGGACAGGTGCTGGGAGAGAGCGGACTGGCTGAGGCCGACCTGCGTTGCGAGAACGCCAACTGGCACTTCACCTTCAACGAGACTGCAAAGGATCATCAACCGCTTTGGGTTTGCCATTGCGGAAAGAAGCCCTGCGGCTGCGTTGGACTGTTCTGAAAGAGATTCTGTATTCATATTCTCACTTCTCCTGAGTGAAGCCCGCCCCGGACTGTCTCAATCGCAAAACTAAATGTTATATGGCCTAAGTGTATCAATTCGGTAAGATCGTTGTATATACCTAAATCTAAGGTACAGCCTACTCTTTATTAGCAATGTATGAAATTCGTGTGTTTCCGTGTGTGTGTGCACAAAAATAGTCGAATGTTCTTTCTTTAGAGTTCGTCTCGAATTTCCGTAAACGAATATTCCCGGTTGTGTGGAAATGAAGGTAATTCATTTTCTTTTTGCTAAAATGATTATGTCCGTGAATTATTTTCACTTTTTCCGTCCAAGCTCCTAAATTTCGCACTTCGGCAATTAGCAAGTTGGAATGCAGTCTGACAGATTCTGTCGACTTCGAGCGCTCGCGGACAATTTTTCGTTGTGGTCGATTGCTATTTTTAGGACCGAGGCCGAGGCTGACGGATCGATCTGCGGCGCTGCCGGGCAACGCCGCAGATGAGACTTATCGTCTTCTGTGCCGCGTCAGTCCGCGAACGATATCGTCCGCAGACACGGTGCCTACAACCGCACCATTATCCACGATGCCGATGGCGCCGGGCTGCTTTGCCATGGCGTCGAGAATATCGACCAGCGGAGCGGTTGGTCGCGCCGTACCGGATACGGAAAGACCGGCATTCTGCGCGGTTACGCCCGGCTGCATTACGTCGGCCGCCGTCAGCATGGAAATCGGGTTCATGTTTTGCACGAAGTCCGCGACATACTGGTTGGACGGGGCTTTGACGATTTCCTGCGGTGTGCCGCACTGGATGATGTGGCCGCCATCCATCATGGCAATGCGGTTGCCGATGCGGAACGCTTCGTCCAGATCATGGCTGACGAACAGGATGGTCTTCTTTAACCGGCTTTGGAACTCCAGCAACTCATCCTGAAGGCGGCTGCGGATCAGTGGGTCCAGTGCTGAGAAGGGCTCGTCCATCAACAGAATGGGTGCGCCGGTTGCAAAGGCGCGGGCCAGACCCACACGCTGCTGCATGCCGCCGGAGAGTTCGCCCACCTTGCGGGTGGCCCAATCCGACAGATTGACGAGTTCCAGCTGTTCCGCCACGCGTTTCTTGCGCTCGGCTTCCCGCATGCCGGATAGTTCCAGACCGAAACCGACATTGTCGGCCACATTGCGCCATGGCAGCAATCCAAACTGCTGGAAGACCATGGACACCGTGTGGGTGCGCAAATCCCGCAGCGCCTTGGTCGATGTCTTGTACGGGTCGATATAACCCGATGACGTCTTGACGCTGACATTGCCGCGCACAACGGGTGCAAGACGGTTGACCGCGCGCAGAAGCGTGGATTTGCCCGAGCCGGACAGGCCCATCAGAACGAGGATTTCGCCTTCTTTCACTGTCAGCGAAGCATTGGCCACACCCAGCACAAGGCCGGTCTGCTTGTTTATCTCGGCTCTGGTTCTGCCCGCATCCAGCAGCGGCAGGGCCTGAGAGGGGTTGTCGCCGAAGATGATATCGACATTTTCAAATATGATCGCGTCACTCATGCCTCATCCTCCGAACCGGGCAGGCGGAACAGACGGTCGAGTATGATCGCGACAATCACGATGCAAAGCCCGGCCTCGAAGCCCATGGCGATATTGACGGTGTTGAGCGCACGCACAACAGGCACGCCAAGGCCATTGGCACCGACCAGTGCGGAAATGACGACCATCGACAGCGACAGCATGATGGTCTGGGTCAACCCCGCCATGATCTGCGGTGTGGCGAAAGGAAGTTCCACCTTACGCAGCACCTGACCGGGTGTTGCGCCAAAGGCAACGGCGGCTTCCACCAGCGCAGGCGGGGTGGAAATAATGCCCAGCCGCGTCAGGCGGATTGGCGCGGGTAGGGCGAAGATGACCGTTGCAATCAGTCCCGGCACCATTCCAAGCCCGAAAAGCACAAGCGCTGGAATGAGATAGACGAATGTCGGGATGGTCTGCATGAGGTCGAGCGCGGGGCGCATGAAGGCATAGACCCATTTGCGCCGTGCCGCCAGAATGCCGAGCGGAACGCCGACGATCATGCAAACGGCACTGGCGGCAATGACCAGCGCCAGCGTTTCGGTGGTCGCTTTCCAGTATCCCAGATTGATGATGAGCAGCAATCCGAGTGCTGTGAACAGCGGCATGCCGATGGAGCGGCGCATCCATGCGGAAAGCGCAGTCAGGATGGCAACGATGATGAGCGGATGGGGTGCCTGTAGAACATAGAGAAAAGCGTCGATGACGCTTTCGAAAATGAAGGATAACCAATCAAAGAAAAAAGAAAGATTTCCGGTCAACCAATCGACTGCCTCCTTGGCATATCGACCGATCGGCAAACGATTTTGAGAAGCGCTGAGCCATTCCACGGTAAGAGCAAACCTTTCGTGAACGGAGTCGTGATCGTCTTCCGACCGCGTTTGGGCCGGAAGACGGGTTCAATGCACTGAAATGCGACGGCTAGAGACCAATATTCTTCTTGGCAGCGGCGAGAGCGTCTTCGCTGCCGTCCTTGGTCTTTACGCCTGCAAGCCATGGCTCGATGACGGATGGGTTGGCCTTCAGCCAGTCCGTTGCCGCAGCTTCGCCTTCCATGCCGTCATTGAGGATTTTGCCCATGATTTCATTTTCCATGGGCAGAGTGAACTGCAGGTTTTTCAGGAAGGTGCCGACATTGGCGCATTCCTGCAAATAACCGGCGCGGACATTGGTGTAGATCGTCGCGCCGCCAAGGTTCGGGCCAAAGACGTCATCGCCGCCGGTCAGATAGGTCAGCTTGAAGTTGGAGTTCATCGGGTGGGGTTCCCAGCCGAGGAAGACGATGGGATCACCGGATTTTTCGGCGCGGGCCACCTGTGCCAGCATGCCCTGTTCGGAAGATTCGACCACTTCGAAGCTCTTGAGGCCGAACGTGTCCTTGTCCACCATGCCCAGAATGAGGCGGTTGCCGTCATTGCCGGGCTCGATGCCGTAAATCTTGCCGCCCAGCTTATCGCTATGGGCTGCGATGTCCTTGAAATCCTTGATGCCGAGTTCGGCACCCTTGCTGTTGGTGGCCAGCGTATATTTCGCGCCGGTCAGGTTCTCGCGCACCGTTTCCACGGATTTATCGTCGCGGTAGGCTTTGATATCGCCTTCCATGGTCGGCATCCAGTTGCCGAGGAAAACGTCGATATCCTTGTTTTTCAGGGAGGTGTAGGTCACCGGAACGGAGAGAATTTTGACGTCCGTCTGGTAGCCGAGGCTTTTGAGAATGACGGAAGCGGTTGCCGTGGTGGCTGTGATATCGGTCCAGCCGACATCCGAGAAGCGGACCGTTCCGCAGCTGGCGGGTTCTGCGGCAGAAGCGGCAGTGGTGAAGAGTGCCATTGCAGAAACTGCTGCGGCAAGGGCCAGACAGCGGTGATTTTTTGCAAGCATTGCTTACTCCCTGTTTTTTTAAGTTCCCTAACCATTATCAATATCTTCGCCGCACAATCAACTCATGTGCATTTGCGTGGATTGCGGTGCAGTTTGCGACACTAAGCAGAAAATTGTGCGGTGCACTCAAAATGCGCCGGTCGTGAAAGCTGTGGTTTTTGCCATCTCGCTCTTGCCCTTGGCACGGTCAAGCCTGCAAAAGGCCTGCAACACACGACCCGGAGGACATGATGGCCAAGCTCTATTTCAATTATTCGACAATGAATGCTGGCAAATCCACCATGCTGCTGCAGGCGTCCTATAACTATCAGGAACGCGGCATGCGCACCCTGATTTTTACCGCAGCCTTCGATAATCGTGCCGGTGTCGGCAAGGTGGCCTCGCGCATCGGCCTGTCCTCGGATGCGCTGGTGTTTGACGACGCGACCGACATTTTCTCCGAAGTACAGCGCCTACACGGCGAAGAGCCGGTCGCCTGCGTCTTTATCGATGAGGCCAACTTCCTGTCGGAGCATCACGTCTGGCAACTGGCCAGCATTGCCGACACGCTTGGTATTCCCGTCATGACCTATGGCCTGCGCACCGATTTTCAGGGCAAGCTGTTTCCCGCGTCCAAGGAGCTTCTGGCCATTGCCGACGAGTTGCGGGAAATCCGCACCATCTGCCACTGCGGGCGCAAGGCCTCCATGGTGGCGCGTTTCGATCATGACGGAAAGGTCGTCACGGAAGGCGCGCAAATCGATGTCGGCGGAAATGAAAAATACGTCTCCTACTGCCGTCGCCATTGGATGGAAACCATCAAAGGTCAATAAGGGGCAACGGCTGCTTCTGCCGCTGTCTGCGACAGCTTGGCACATTTGATTTTGGTCAAAGAAGCCAGCGGCCTGACGCTGTAGGACCTGATGCGGAAAGACCGCCATTGCGGTTTCGCTCAGGAGTAAGTCTCATGATGAACAATAACGTCCTTCGCCTTTTGACCGGCGCTGCCGTGGCCGGCTTCTTCACCTTCCCGGCGCTGGCCGCAGACATCGAAATCAAGATGCTGAACAAGGGCTCGGACGGGCAGGCCATGGTGTTTGAGCCTGCGGCGGTCAAAGCCAATGTGGGCGATGTCATAACCTTCGTACCGGTGGACAAGGGTCATGATGCCGCTGCCGTCAAAGGCCTCATTCCCGATGGCGTGGAAGAATACAAAGGCAAGATGAATGAGCCTTTGAAGGTGACCGTGGAAAAAGAGGGCGCCTATGTCTTCAAATGCACCCCGCATGTCGGCATGGGCATGGTGGCGCTGGTCGTGGTGGGTGAGGCACCCGCCAATCTAGAAGCGGTGAAAACCGGCAAGCTGCCGAAAAAGGCGCGTGACAAGCTGGACGCCGAGATCGCCAAGCTCAATCTTTAAAAGCGCCTGTTTTTCCACTCCCGCATTGAGAAAAGGCTGCGCATATTTATATGAGCGGCCTTTTTGCCGATCAGCGATTCGGGAGACAATCCTTCATGGCACGATTGCCGTCTTTTGACAGTCAAATCGAAACGGCGAAAGCCGATGCGCAAAAGGTGCAGGAGCTGTCTTCGCAGCTTGCCGCATCCATTGCCGTGCTGCCCGATACCGCGTCAGAAGCGGCTTTTGAGACGGAAACCGCGCAACTGGCAGAGCTTCGAAGCGCTAAGACCTCACTCGAGGCTGAGCTTCTGACATTGATCAAAGGCTTTGCAGCACGAACCGACGCCGCTTATGCGGATTTCGATAGGGTGGATGAGGTCACGCGCCGCGAGAAGATCACCGCATTTTTCACACGGCGCGCTGCAGGTTCATTCAAAGCCGTTCGCCTGAAGAAGCTGGCAATCGCGGAGCGGCTGAAAGTCATTCTGCTGGAAGCCGCCGCCGTTCACGCTGTACTTCAGACCCGCAAGGATAATGCCGCCCCCTTGGTGTCCGCCTGCGAGCCGAAGCTGGAGGCCAGCATGGAAGCGCGCCGCAAGGTAGTGTCATCCATGGATGACGCCCGCCAGCGTGATAGGGCACTCGCTGCTTCGCTTGCTACCTTGCAGCGGAAGATTACCGATGCGAGCGATGAGAGCCGACTGAGCCAGTTGAAGGCGGATGAGGCGGAAGCAACCACGCAGCGCGATGTCGTGTTGGCGGAGCGCAAAAAGCTGGGGCAGCAACATGACATTCTCGACCGTCAGGCCATTCTCTTTGGCGATCTCATCGACCTGCTGAATGACGAGATTTCGCTCCACACCCTGCTGCTCAATGCGCTGAACATCGAGGCTGAACGCTGCCTTCAGCTTTACGATGCGGTTTTCGGCTCGCTGGAGCCACTTCTGGCCGAGGCCGAGCCGCGTCGAGCCATTGCTCACGGTGAAGAAACACCGTTGCCACTCAGCGCATTCCGGGAATTGCTGCTGCTGCATACGCAGGGTGCCGTGACCATGCAGGACATCGAAAAACGCAAGAAACGAGTCGATGAGGCGCTTCTGCGGCGCGGCGAGCGACCTGCTGCAAACGGTGTCTGACGAAACCCCTGCGGGAAAAACATCACCCCCTCCGTTGTATCGCGCAACACGGCACCATATGTGAGTGACAGCCGATCCCGCATCTCGGGTGGCAATGTTGGTCGCACTGGAGCGTCGCGTGTCGTTTGGATACGCAATAGCCGCTCCGGCTTGGTGAAGTCAGGCATCGTGCTTTTCGAAAATCTCTCAGGATTTTCAGGCCGATGCGCTCAGGAGAGTTGAACGATGCTCGATCCGGTAATCGCGTTTTTCAAGCGCATTTTCGCAGCGCTTGGAAGAGGTGCCTCTCTCGTGATCGCATGGCTGCTCTGGCCCTTCCGCGCCGCCCACGGTTGGTATGGAAACCGCAACGGCGTCATCAAGATACCCATTGCGGCAGCGTTGGTCTTCCTCGTCGGGCTTTATGGCTATTTCGTTTGGCAAACGCAGGTCTGGACAAATTTCAATCCTGACTACGTCAACACTTACAAATTCTCAGAGCGCACCTTGGGTGCAGGCCAGGAACTGCCAGCGCAGACACCGGCAGCGACATCCACGCAGGCCACGCCCGCCGTTGCCGCTGCCAAAAGCTGTCAGAGCTCAGCCATTGTCGATGTTGCCGCTGGCCTGATCGATTTCAATGTCGACCAGAACGCCTGGATATCGTCCATGCTGCTCTACCGGCTTGGGCTGTTCGGCATGGATTGGGACAATACGCCGTTTCTGGATAACAAGGCGTCCTTCCAGCGTGGCGTCAATCAGGCCGTGCGCCGCACCTCCGTGGAGCTGGTCGATTCGCTCGGTCGCGTTCGTGGCACGTCCGGTGTCGATAACAACTTGCAAAGCGCCCGTGGCAATCTGCAGTTCGACGAATATTCCTGGTATTTCGGCCTGAACCCATTTGGCCCCAAAACCCCAAGCCCCAGCTATTATCGTTCAGCGGCTGAAAGCCTGCGCAAGTTCAACACCAGCCTGTCGCAGTGCAACTCCGTTTTCGATGGCCGCGCCGACAACCTCATTCAGTTTGTCGATCGTATCGCCAACGACATCGGCGGCACCTCGGCCATTCTTCGTGAGCGCTCGGAAAACTACAATGGCGGCTGGTTCGATACGCGTGCCGACGACCGTTTCTGGTTCGCTTATGGCCAGCTCTATGGCTACTACGGCATTCTCTCTGCCGCCGGTGCGGATTTCTCGCAGGTCATTCGCGAGCGTAACCTGACCAGCCTATGGAACGACACGCTGTTGCAGACACGCGCAGCACTTCGCATCCAGCCCTTCGTTATCTCCAATGGTGATGAGAGCGGATGGATCATGCCATCGCATCTGGCGACAATGGGCTTTTATGTGCTGAGAGTTCGCTCGAACCTTGTCGAACTGCGATCCGTGCTGGATCGGTAATCTTGCCTCGGCTGGCGCTTCGTTGAGCGAAGCGTCAGCTGATCAGCTTCAGACGAATGGACTTGGCCACCAGCTGTGTGCGGTTGACGCAATCGAGCTTGCGGATCGCATTGTTCAGATAGGCATTGATCGTGTGGTCCGAGAGCGACAGAATCTGGCCGATCTCTGCGGATGTCTTGCCCTGCGATGTCCAGCGAATGACTTCGAGTTCGCGCTTGGTCAGCGCCCGTGGCGTGACCATCTCCGCCCGGCGCATGCGCTCATAGACATCGAAAGCGTGTAGGGCGATCATGCCGAGTTCGTTGAGTATAACCTGGGATGGATGATCGCAATGACCATCGAACCGCATCACATGCCTGTCGCCATTCAGCGAGTTGGTGGGAATGAGCAGCCCGTTGTGAATGCCGAACTGTTTTAGCACGGTGACGATGGAGTCCATGCCAGTCTGTTCCGCATCGAGTTCTTTCAAAGACCACCGTTGCGGCATCAGCGAATGTTCGAACTTCGGCAGAAGGGGACAATGGCGCATCAGGCGCATCTGGTCGAATTCGCGAATGAAGCGGATCGGCAATGTCGTTTCCACCAGCGTGGATGACAAAAGGTCTTCCTCTGGCCGAGGAAGCCGCATCAGGCTGACATGCGCGTAGCCAAACTCTTTCGCAACGCCCTGCAACACATGCAGCCACCGAGGACGGCTTTCTGCTGCCGAAATGTCCTTACTCAGTAGCGACTGCCGTTCGAGTGTGATCATGAGCGTTTTCGTTCGAGAAACGTTGATATGTTAACGGTAACAAATATACGAATTGTCTTGAAAATCCACTTTTAATTTCAGGCGTGGTTCCTGTTTTATAACTTTGGCTTTAACTGTTTTAATTCAAATGCTTGTGAAGGTAACCCGTCACCGCGACTTTTGGACAGTTTTTTACTTGGGCATGCGCGGCAGGCAATTTTGCCGATACCGCGATGGAATCAGCCTTAGATATCGGAGGTATCCGCCGCAGCCTTCGGCTTTGCCATCAGCTTCTCCAGAAAGCCCAGCATGACGGCAGAAACGACGAAGGCCAGATGGATAATGGTGAACCACATCAGCTGGCTATCGCTGTATTGGCTGGCATTAAGGAAGATTTGCAGCAGGTGAATGGACGAGATGGCGACAATGGACGACGCCACCTTGATCTTAAGGCTGCCGGAATCGAGCTTGCCCAAAAACGAAACCTTGTCCTCTCCCTCATCGAACCGGCTAACGAAATTCTCGTAACCGGAAATCATAACCATAACGATCAAACTCGCCACCAGTGCGGCATCGATCAGTGCCAACATGGCCAAAATCATCTCAGCATCTGTATAAACGAAGACGTTTTCGGCGATTTTCAAGAATTTGAACCCGAAGGACAATGCATAAACCGCCAGTGCCGCAACAAGACCAAGATAAAACACCACCAGAAGCCAACGGCTGGACAGGATGATTCTCTCTACGAGCAACTCAAGGGATTTCATGGCGTTTTCCGGATCAATATGGCCGCGATTTTTTAACGTTTCGGGGTTGATCTAGTCGGTGCAGCCTGATGCTTCAAGTGCTTGGCCCGACCTTTTCCCTGCGAATTAATAGATTAGAAAAATACGATTTTCGTCAGCCCGTAACCCGCGCGAGAGCGGTCGTTCTATGTGACGATGACTATGTTGTTGCAATGCAGCATTTGGGCCGAATTCGGCCTGTCACATTTCAGCAACATATGGGGTCACTGCAAAATATGAATGATAGAATCATGTTTTATTAGTTGACAGAGAAACTCATGTTTCTTAATTCTCGGCTCACGGTGGGACCGTAAAAATTCAGGGCAGTTATCGAGCCATATCGCGACGGCAACGCAAGTTGCCGCCCGCTTTCGTGCGCTCGAATTCAGGGGGTAATGATGACTATTGGGCGTTCCAAATCCGCTTTGCTTGTCTGCACGGCAATGACGCTTCTTACAGCGAATTCAGTGGCATACGCGCAGGACGCAGCGGCGCAATCCAGTGGGACAACTTTGCTTGAAACGATTACGGTCAAGGGCAAACGGGTAAAAGCTGGTAACAGTGCCGCAAATGCAGCAGCAGATACGCCGCTAGCAAGCACCACGACAGCGGAAGACATCCTAAAGAAGGAAATCAATGGTATCAGTGATCTTGGTAAAACTGAGCCTGGCGTAGATTACTCTCAAACAAAACCTGGACGTCCAGGCGGATTGTTTATTCGCGGCCTTGGAGGTCCAAGGATTGTCACACTTATTGACGGTATTCCAGTCCCGTATTTCGATAACTTTGCTCGTTCGGGAACATCCTCCCCTACAACAAGCATGGGCGACAGTGCAAATAGCTATGATTTCTCGTCGCTTTCGACAGTAAATGTCGTTCGTGGAGCGGACTCCAGTCGCATTGGTGCTGGTGCTCTCGGTGGCGCACTTGTCTTGCGTACATTGGAGCCAGAGGACCTTATTGAGGATGGAAAAGACTGGGGTGGGGTCGCGAAAACAACGTATGACGGCGAGGACAGGGGAGCTGGGGGCTCAATCGCCATCGCTAAGAAAATTGAAAACACGTCTGTGCTCTTTCAGGGTGCTTATAAAAAGGGAAACGAGCGAGACAACCAAGGTACAGCCAATATCCTCGGTATAAATCGGACTGATGCCAATCCATCTGACTACAAGCAGTACAATGTTCTGTTTAAAGTTCGCCAAGATTTGGAAGGTGGTCATCGTATTGGTATGACGGCGGAGCGTTTCAACCTCGATAACACAACTGATTTGAAGACGCTCCAAGGCACTGCAGCACCTACACCTTACACACCGGGTAATTACTGGGGATTTGATGATACCCGACGCGACCGCGTTTCGCTGGATTATAGCTATGAAGCAATATCGACCGACTCCATCATAGATTCAGCAAATATCAGTGCCTATTGGCAGAGATTGCAAAAAAATGTCGGTTCGTACGGCACGCGAAACACTCCAGCAACCGCTTATTCGCGTGACAATGAACAGGAAGAACGCTCATTTGGCATCACCGGTGACGCGCTTTCGGCATTCGATGTCGGTACGTTTAGTCACCAAGTGCGGTTCGGCGGCGCCGTGCAAATTTCGAAAACTGAGCAGCTACTCTCAGGCGTTCCCGCTGGCGGGACAATCAATTACTCCGATATGCCGAATGTTGATGGTCGACGTGTTGGGTTATATGTAGATGACCGTATCGGGTTCGGTCAAAGTGGCTTTGCATTGACGCCAGGTATTCGTTTTGATTGGTATGATTACGATCCCAAGCCCTCCGCCGAATTTAGTCGTAATACTGGTTTTGGCACATTTGGTCTGCCTGAAGGACAGGATGGATTCCGTTTATCCCCAAAGCTTCTTGCTACTTATCAGTTGACACCCGAAGTTGAGTTGTTCGGCCAATGGTCTATGTCGTATCGCCCGCCGACGATTAGTGAACTTTACATTGATTTTAGCAATCCTACACAAGGCTACGCCAATATAGGTAATCCAAATTTGAAGCCAGAAACGGGAAATGGCTTTGAGATAGGTGCAAATTACGAAAGTAAAGATCTGTCTGGAAAGCTAACGCTTTTTCACAATGTATATGACAATTACATTGATGTAAGCCGTGACACTGTTGCGGGTTATCCAAACGGTTACTGGACTTGGCACAACCGCGAAAAGGTTGAGATTTCCGGCGCTGAAGTTAAAGCTCGTCAGAATTTCGCTAATGGTTTCTTCTTGCACGGTTCCATCGCCTACGCTTATGGCAAAGATAAAAAGACAGGCGAATTCCTGCGCTCTGTTGCGCCGTTTAAATCCATCCTCGGTGTAGGCTATGACCAAGAGCAGTGGGGTCTGGATTTAACCACCATTCTTTCTGCGGGAATGCGGAAAAACGGAAGTGTTTACGATGCGAGATCGAATAGCAATTACGATGCCTTCGATGCTCCCGGTTACGGTATCTTCAACCTCACTGGATGGTGGGAGCCGGAGCAGGTGAAAGGGCTTCGCATTCAAGCTGGCATCTATAACATATTTGACAAAACCTACTATAATGCCGTCGCCTTGCGTGACCTAAGTGTTGGCGCGTCGAATACGGCAAACCAGCCTGTCGCATTCTACTCCGAACCCGGCCGTACCTTCAAAATTTCTCTCACCCAGAAGTTTTGATCCACGAACTGGAATGACAAAAAAAGCGGGGCGCAAGCTCCGCCTTTTCGCATGTCACCGACAATACAAATACCCACCCTTCCTCTCCAGCACATCCAGATGCAGATGGTCCTGGTGGGTGGCGTCGCTGCCGGGGGAGAGGACTGTGCGGAAGAAGAGGCAGGCGGCGGTGGTGATCGTGCGTTGGAAAGCGCCTTCCATGGTGCCGTCTTCGGTGCGCGGCTTCATGACCAGTGGTTCGCCCTTGTCGAAGGTGAGTGTGGCGATATCGACTGCGCTGCCTTTCGCGTGTTCGGAAATCTTGCCGGTTTCGGCGCTGTTGCGGTTGCGGCAGACATAGGTTGAGGCGTTGCCGAAGGCGGTGACGTTTTTGTCGGGCAGGGCGATTTTGGCGGTCGGCACGACCACATTCTTGGCCCAGTGCGCCAGCGCAAGAGCTGCTTCACAGCGCATCGTGCCCTCCGGCTCCAGCTTGATGCCGGGAATGACGGTGGTGAGTTCGAGAGGTGAGGCGATGCCGCAGCCTTCTTCCTCGCCCGGGATTGGTGGGAGTTCTTTGAACTCTGCGCCCAGTTTCTTCAGCTCTGTAAGGCAGGCTTTCAGCTCTTCCGGGTTTTCCGCCTTCACGGGCTCCCGTGGCGGCTCCTCGGGTTTCTTTTCTTCTTCTTTCTTCGGCTCATCCGGCTTTGTGGCCGGTTCCGGCTTTTCCTCCGGCTTGGGCACGGTGTTTTCAGCGGGGGGCTGGGTCGGTTGCTCGTCCTTTTTCTTTTCCTCAGGCGCAGGTGTAGGCGCGGCATCCTCCTGCTGCGGTTTGGGCTGGGGAACGGGAACATCCTGTGGCGGTTGGGCGGCGGCGATCAGCAGCGTGCTGGCTGCGAGGATGATAAGACGTTGAAGCATGAGACCGGTTGCTCCCCTGTTGCGGCAGAGCCAGAACGTCTCAGCCCGCTTTCGGTTCAAACCTCCATGCAAATCCGCTTGCCATCCCGCGCTGTTGGAGCTAACAATTTGCGTCATGAACAACATGGCTAAGAACATTGTTATCTGGTGGTGGGGCAGCTTTACGCGGCCTTGAGCACCCATGTCCTTAGACTAAGTCCAAGCCGCCCGAAATCTCAGGCGGCTTTTTTGTTATTATGCCGCCTGTCATCGGGCAGAAGTTATCAGGCAAAAACGGGAAGTGCGAAGAAATGGTAACGATCATTCAGGATGACGGGGCGGAAATTTACGAGACCAAGGGCGGCATCAAAGTGTCGCGCCAGCGCCGTGCCGCCGATTATGCCAGCGCCATCGACAGCTATGTCGAAGGGCTGGACGAGCGCCGTGGCGCGGTCTTCTCGTCCAATTACGAATATCCCGGTCGCTACACCCGTTGGGACACGGCCATCATCGATCCACCGCTTGGCATTTCCTGTTTTGGCCGCACCATGTGGATCGAAGCCTACAATGGCCGTGGCGAAGTGCTGCTGTCCTTCATTGCCGAAAAGCTGAAAGCCACGCCGGATTTGACGCTGGGCGAAAGCACCGCCCGTCGCCTGGACCTCATCGTCAACGAGCCTGACCGGGTCTTTACCGAGGAAGAACGCTCAAAAATACCGACGGTGTTTACGGCCCTGCGCGCCATCGTCGATCTGTTCTATTCCAGCGCCGATGCGGCCATCGGTCTGTTCGGTGCTTTCGGATATGATCTGGCCTTCCAGTTCGATGCCATCAAGCTCTCGCTTCAGCGCCCCGAAGATCAGCGCGACATGGTTCTCTTCCTGCCGGATGAAATTCTGGTGGTGGACCATTACTCCGCAAAGGCGTGGATCGACCGCTACGATTTCGAAAAGGACGGCGTGACGACCCATGGCAAGGCGGAAGAGATTGCGCCGGAGCCCTTCAAGACGACCGATACCATTCCGCCGCGCGGCGACCACCACCCCGGCGAATATTCGGAGCTGGTGACCAAGGCCAAGGAAAGCTTCCGCCGTGGCGATCTGTTCGAAGTGGTGCCCGGCCAGAAATTCATGGAGCGTTGCGACAGCAACCCATCGGCCATTTCGCGCCGGCTGAAGGCCATAAACCCGTCGCCCTATTCCTTCTTCATCAATCTTGGCCATCAGGAATATCTGGTGGGTGCCTCGCCGGAAATGTTCGTGCGCGTCTCCGGTCGCCGTATCGAGACCTGCCCGATATCAGGCACCATCAAGCGTGGCGATGACCCGATTGCCGATAGCGAGCAAATCCTCAAGCTGCTGAATTCCAAGAAGGACGAGTCCGAACTGACCATGTGTTCGGATGTGGATCGCAACGACAAGAGCCGCGTTTGCGAACCCGGCTCGGTCAAGGTCATCGGCCGCCGACAGATCGAAATGTATTCGCGTCTCATTCACACGGTGGACCATATCGAAGGCCGTTTGCGCGACGATATGGATGCGTTTGACGGGTTCCTGTCCCACGCATGGGCCGTGACGGTGACAGGTGCGCCGAAGCTGTGGGCCATGCGCTTCATCGAAGGCCATGAGAAGAGCCCGCGCGCATGGTATGGCGGTGCCATCGGTATGGTCGGCTTCAACGGCGATATGAATACGGGTCTGACGCTACGCACCATTCGCATCAAGGATGGTATTGCCGAAGTGCGGGCGGGAGCAACCCTGCTCAACGATTCCAACCCGCAGGAAGAAGAAGCCGAAACAGAGCTGAAGGCATCCGCCATGATTTCTGCTATTCGCGATGCAAAGTCCCAAAACTCCGCCGCTACCAAGCGTGATACGGCAAAGGTTGGAACCGGCGTCAAAATCCTGCTGGTGGACCATGAAGACAGCTTCGTGCACACGCTGGCCAACTATTTCCGTCAGACGGGTGCGACCGTGTCCACCGTGCGTTCGCCGGTGGCCGCCGAGATATTCGACCGCTTCCAGCCGGACCTCGTCGTTCTGTCTCCCGGCCCCGGCAACCCCAGCGACTTCGATTGCAAGGCAACGATCAAGGCCGCCCGCTCGCGTGATCTGCCCATTTTTGGCGTCTGCCTTGGCCTACAGGCGCTGGCGGAAGCCTATGGCGGCGAGCTTCGCCAACTGGCCATTCCGATGCATGGCAAACCATCGCGCATCCGCGTGCTGGAACCCGGCCTCGTCTTCTCCGGTCTCGGCAAGGAAGTCACGGTCGGTCGTTACCACTCCATCTTCGCCGATCCGGCCACGCTTCCCCGCGAATTCATCATCACGGCGGAAAGCGAAGACGGCACGATCATGGGTATCGAGCACAGCAAGGAGCCCGTCGCCGCGGTGCAATTCCACCCGGAATCCATCATGACGCTGGGTGGCGATGCCGGTATGCGGATGATCGAAAATGTGGTCACGCATCTGGTGCGCAAGGCAAAGGTCAAGGCCGCCTGAGCGGATAAGCACGACCTGCGGCGTTATGAAACGCCGCCGCCTCCCTTCAGCCGCGCAGGTGATGCAGAGTGAAGTTTTTCAAACATCTATGCATGCTGCTGACGCTGATTTTGGTCTGCGTTGCTGCGGGTACCTTGCTGCCAAGACCGATCTTCGGCGAAAAATCCGATATCGCTGACACCACGCCCCATAGCGTCCTCATCCTCAGCAACCCCATCCACACCGATATCGCCCTGCCTGTCGATGCAGAGCTTCTGGCGCGGTTTGGGTTTCTGCGCGAAGGCGATCTGGAGATCGATAATCCCGGTGTCCGGTATCTCGTTTTCGGTTGGGGCGGACGGGCTTTCTACACGCAAACCCCGACATGGGCCGATTTGAAGCCGCTTCCGCTGTTCAAGGGCGTCACGCTTGACCAGTCCGTCATGCATGTCGCACTTGCCGGCGAGATACCGCTTGTCGATTCGGGTGTCACCGCGCTCAACCTCTCCGACGCAGACTATCAAAAGCTGCTGGCATTCATTCTCGGAAGCTTTGCCCAGCCCCAGGGCAAACCGGTCCCGCTGCTCGGCCAGTCCTATGGCAGGGATGACGCGTTTTTCGAAGGCGTCGGATATTTCAACGCGCTGCTTGGCTGCAACACATGGACGGCTGCGGCTCTCAGACATGCGGGCCTGCGAACAGGATGGTGGACGCCATTGCCACCGCTTTTGACGACGTCGTTGCGGCTGCATAACGATATGCCAAATCCCTGATGTGCTTGCGCGTTCCGGGAATTGACAAAACCATTCAAGCGGCTGCAAGTATCTGCTGGGTTTGAAAATGGTGTTTAGGCTTCGCTCCGATGATCGATTTCCATCAGCTTCTACTGGTTTACGTCGCCTACATTATCGCGGTCGCCAGCCCCGGTCCCAGCAACATGACCATCATGGGTATCGCCATGAGCGAGGGCAGGGCGCCTGCCATCATTCTCGCGCTCGGTGTCATGACGGGCTCGCTCTGCTAGGCTGCTGTCGCGGCGACGGGCCTGTCTGCCGTGCTCGCGACATTTGCCAACGCCCTTTTCATTATCAAGATCGCCGGTGGTCTCTACCTGCTCTATCTGGCCTACAAATCCGCTCGCTCAGCCTTTGCCAAGGCACCGCAGGCGCAGCCCGGCGACGTCGTCAATAGCAGGCCGGATTACCCAAAGCTGTATCGCCGCGGTCTGCTGCTTCACCTCACCAATCCCAAGGCCGTCCTCGGCTGGCTCGCCATCATGTCGCTCGGGCTCAAGCCCGGTGCAGGCCCTGCCACTCTCGCAGCCATCATCGGCGGCTGCGCCATGCTCGGCCTCATCATCTTCTGCGGCTACGCGCTGCTGTTTTCCACCGCACCCGCCATCCGTATCTATCAGAAGGCCAAGCGGTCTATTGAAGTAACGCTTGCGCTGTTCTTCGGCTTTGCGGGTATCAAGCTGCTGTTGAGCAGGGTCTAACTAAATATTCCACGGGAGCTTAATATGTCGAACCTGCCCCACTTCACCCGCGTCTGTCCCATCCTGCGCATCTTCGATGAGACCAAGGCGCGCGAGTTCTATGTGGAGTTCCTCGGCTTCTCGGTGGATTGGGAGCATCGGTTTGGAGAGAATTTTCCGCTCTACATGCAGGTGTCACGTGCCGGACTGGTCCTTCATCTCAGCGGGCATCATGGCGATGCGACGCCCGGTTCGAACACTTTCGTCAATACCGCGAATGTGGAATCCTTCCAGCGTGAACTTGCAGTCAAGGACTACACGTTCATGAAGCCGGGTGTCGAGAAACTGCCTTGGGGGCTTCAAATGGAGGTCACAGATCCATTTGGAAACCGCATCCGTTTCTGCGAGCAGAACGGGGCGGAAAGCGCTTGACCTCACGCCCACTTTAAATCATAGAAGCCGCACATATGAACCGCCCGCACGGAACCTCCGTGCGGGCGGTTCATGCGTTTTGGGGTCCATTTCTGCAATTCATTCTCAACCGCACGGGGCAGGTCATGAACAGTCAGGGTAACGCTCTCGTCAGAAAGCTCGCTTTCTGGGGCATCCCTTTTTCCATCACGGTGCTGGGGCTGAAGCTTTTGGCTTGGTGGGTCACGGGCTCGGTCGCGCTGCTGTCGGATGGTCTGGAATCCACCGTCAACGTTGTCGCAGCCTTCATTGCCTATTTCGTCATTCGTTATGCGCAAAAGCCTGCCGATGACGATCACCAGTTCGGCCACCATAAGGCGGAATATCTCTCTGCCGTGGTGGAGGGCGTGCTGATCGTCGTTGCCGCGTTGCTGATCGTTAAGGAAGCGTGGGGCGGCCTGATGGCGCCGCATCTGCCGGAAGCGCCAGCGCTCGGTCTTGCGATCAATGCTTTCGCGGGCATTCTTAACGGCATCTGGGCGACGGTGCTGATCCGCGTCGGAAAGAAGCAATCGTCGCCAGCGCTTTTGGCGGATGGGCAACACATTATGTCGGATGTTGTCACATCAGGCGGCGTTCTGATCGGCCTCGTGCTGGCAATTGTCACCGGTTATGCGATCCTCGACCCTATTCTCGCCATCGTCGTTGCCATCAACATCCTGTTTCAGGGCTCGAAGGTCATCATGCACTCGCTCGGCGGCCTTATGGACCGTGCGGTGGAGCCGGAAGAGGACGAAGCAATCAAGAAAGCGATTGCGGAGAATTCCGCCGGAATTCTGGGCGTGCATGACCTGAAGACCCGCAGGGCCGGGGCGGTCGCCTTTATCGATTTCCATGTGGTGGTTCCCGCTGCTTTGTCCGTGGGGGCGGCACATGATATTTGCGACCGGCTGGAAGATGCCATAAGAGAGGCCATACCCGGTGCCGTGCTCGCCATTCATGTGGAGCCTGAAAGCGAACAGGCGCATGGCGTTCGGGTCGAGTTTCAAGAAGCAGGAGTTTAAACCATGTCAGTCACGGATGTTTCCGGCCTGTCGCAACTGGGCGCGCAAGTCGCAGCCCCCGAAAGCCCGGAAAAGGCTGTTCTGGAAAAAGTGCCGAACGGCAATGCCGGTACGGATTATGTCGTGCGCTTCACCGCACCGGAATTCACCTCGCTGTGCCCCATGACCGGCCAGCCGGACTTCGCCCATATCGTCATTGACTATATTCCGGGTGATTTTCTCGTTGAATCCAAGTCGCTGAAGCTGTTCCTGCATGCCTTCCGCAACCACGGCGCATTCCATGAGGATTGCTCGGTCTATATCGCCAAACGTCTGGTCGATTTGCTCCAGCCAAAATGGCTGCGCATCGGCGCCTACTGGTATCCGCGCGGTGGCATTCCTATCGATGTCTTCTGGCAGACCGGCGCGCCACCGGAAGGTGTCTGGTTGCCGGAACAGGGCGTCGCGACCTATCGCGGTCGCGGCTGACCCCCATCAAAGCAATTCCAGCAAAAGTGAAGCGGAATTGCGTTAGCAAAGAACTGTTCGATTCAGGCGAAGCTGTCGCCATCGCCTGAATCGAAATCCGCATCGTCATTGCTGTCGTCGTAATCTGCCTGCTGCAGATTATCGTTGTTGTCGGTGGCATCCTGCTGCGGCTTGTCGTCATCGCCATAGTAATTGTTGATGACAGTCTCCTCTACAGGCGCGTTAGCGCCGCCCGAACCGCCAAACGGTGAACCCCAGCCAGTCGAAGCGACGTGGTTCGAGAAAATGCCGCTTAGCGAATTGGCCAGCAGCATGCCTCCCGCCACACCCGCCGCAGCCCCAAGTGCGCCTTGCAGAAAGCCGCCGCTGCCGCTTGGGCGTCCGAACGCCGATGGTTGCTGGTTGTTCCAAGGTCCACTAGCTTGCGGCGCATCGGGTGCGCGGCCCCATGGCCCCTGTGTTTGGCCAGATGTATCATTGCGATAAGTCGGAGCAGGCGTTGGTGCCGGTGCCTGCTGCTGGCTGCCGCCAAAAATCGAGCTCAGGAAGCCGCCTTGCTGTGCCTGCTGCGGGGCGGTGTTGCCGCTTTCCAGCTGGTGAATGCGTTCTTCCAGCTGGCGAATATGCGCCGCTGCCGCTTCCAGCCCCTTTTCCTGCACGATAACGGCTTGGGCCAGATAATAGGGAGAGGCGGGCTGATCACGCACGGCTTGGCTGATCAGCGTTTCCGCTTCCGCATCGCGCGGCGTGGAGGATGCGGATTTGACCCTGTCGAACAGGGATTTGAGCAGTTGGGTTTCTTCTGGTGACATCGGTTGCCTCCTTGGCGTGTCGAGAAACGCACATCAAGGAAGTAGGGTTCAATTCCGGCTTTTGAAAGCCGGAATTTTCTTACATTTTTGTAAGGTTAAAAGCCAGTCTTCAACCGCCGAAAACCAGCGAAAGACCGGCCAGCGCCGTCAGGCCACCGACGATGCGTGCAGCGACCGTTCCAAGCTTTGCAATGCCCAGCCCCAGCGCAATACCGGCAACATGCAGCAAAGCCGTTGCAATCACGAAGCCGACGCCGAACTGAAGCGCGCCAGCGCTGCCCAGTTCACCGCCATGGGCATGGCCATGAAACAGCGCAAAGACGCCAACGATGCCAGCCGCGACGCTCACCGGAACGCGCGTCGCCATGGCCACCAGCAGGCCGAGTGCGATAACGGAAGCTAGAATGGCCGGTTCCACGAAGGGCAGCTCGATGCCGCCGAGTGCCAGCAGGAAGCCAACGGCCATCGTCCCGACGAAAGCAGCGGGAACGATGAACAGCGCGTTCTTATTGTTCTTCGATGCCGCAATCTGCGCGGCCCAGATACCGACGGCGACCATGACGAGGATGTGGTCTGCGCCGAACAGCGGATGCGAAAACCCGGCCATGAAGGAGCCGTGTTCTTCCGGGTTCAGGTGTGCAAAGGCTGGCAGTGCGGTAAGGCCAAGCGTTGCTGCGGCGAGTGAAAGTCTTTTGAACATCGTTCCCTCTCGAAATTTTTACATGCGCGGCTCAAGAGCGCTTGGGTCGCCCGCTGGGCCGCGCAGTTAACGATATCGTAGTCATGAAGAGCCTGTCCATGCGTCATTTGCCGGTGCCCTGTTTATTAAGCAGTTCCGCGCCTTGCCTTTTTCACTCATTGTTTTACGAAACAAATCACACTATGTCCGGTAGGTAATGAATTACGTTGGAGACCGCCACATGAACGAAGAAGAAGACGACAAGAGCAAGGAACTGCCGATCGGCAAGGAAACGGAAGCGAATCTTTTCAAGTCGCGTTCGATCTTCATCTATGGCGGCATCACGCAGGAACTGGCGCAGAAGGTTTGCACGCAGCTCGTGGCACTTGCTGCTGCCAGCGATGAAGACATCCGCGTTTATGTTAACTCGCCCGGCGGCCACGTCGAATCCGGCGACAGCATTCATGACATGATCAAGTTCATCAAGCCGAAGGTCTGGATCATCGGCACGGGCTGGGTCGCTTCCGCTGGCGCGCTGATCTATGTATCGGTGCCGAAGGAACGTCGTATCTGCCTGCCAAACACCCGCTTCCTGTTGCACCAACCATCCGGCGGCACACGCGGCATGGCGTCCGACATCGAAATCCAGGCACGCGAAATCATCAAGATGAACAAGCGCCTGATCAAGATCTTCTCGGTGGCCACAGGCCAATCGGAAGAAAAGATCGCCAAGGACATCGACCGCGATTACTGGCTGGGTGCCGAAGAAGCCGTGGCATATGGCCTTGCTTCGCGCATTGTTACGTCGCAGGGCGAAATCTAAGGCGTTAGCTTTTGCTTACTATCAAACCCGCACCGGCATGGCTGATGCGGGTTTTTTAATGCTTTGAATCAAGCCAATTCGCTTTCAAGGAATGAGACGGTTCTTCCGCAGCGTTTCGAACAGGCCAAAGAATGCATCGTCCGTCGGCTGGTATTCCCTGAAACCCAGACGGCGGCTTTTGCTCATGTCGGTGACGACTTCGATGGGGCGACCCAGATCGGCATCGGTGTGCCATGGTGATGCGAGGCGGGCGAGGTCTGGCTCGGCCAGATTTTCGCGCGCTGCGATCTTGCTCCAGATATCAGCATCATCTTTCATCTGCTGCTCAAGCGGAATGACGGTGCCATCGAAGGATGCGGGTTCGATGCCGAACCAGTCTGCGATGCGGCCCCACATCCAGCTCCAGCGGAAGATATCGCCATTGACCACGTTGAAGGCTTCGTTGCTTGCCTCTGGCGTTTCGGCTGCCCAAAGCAATTGCTTGGCCAAGAGGTTGGCATCCGTCATGTCGGTCAGGCCGTTCCACTGCGCGGCAGAGCCGGGGAACCGGAAGGGGCGGCCCGTTTCGCGGCAGATGGTGGCGTAGACCGCAAGTGTCGTGCCCATGTTCATGGCGTTGCCGACCGCCTGACCGATCACAGTGTGCGGACGGTGGACGCTCCACGAGAAGCCATCGCGCTTGGCGGCGGCAAAGACTTCGTCTTCCTGTGCATAATAGAAGTTTTCGACATCGAGACGGCCTTGCTCTTCGCGGAACGGCGTCTGCGGCAGCTTGCCTTTGCCATAGGCCTCGAAGGGGCCAAGATAGTGCTTGAGGCCGGTGACCAGCGCTACATGGTGGATGGATTTGCCGAGGCTGAGGCCATCCAGCAGATTGCGGACCATGGCGGAGTTGACGCGGATGTTTTCCGCTTCGCTATCCTGTCGCGCCCATGTGGTGATGAACACCGCATCCGGGCGTACATCAGCCAGGGCCTTTGCTGTTTCGACTGCATTTTGCAGATCGGCGGCGACGGGAATGATGCTTTCCTGCTGGCCCGGTTTGCGCGAAAGGCCGTAGACCTGCCAGCCCTGTTCCAACAGAAGATTTGCCGTGGCGCTGCCGACGATCCCGCTTGCGCCCACCACCAATGCCGTTTTAACCATGCTCGAACTCCATTTTTGCAAGAGCTATAATTAGGCATCCCGCGCACCATCGTGTAGACGGCACGGATTGGGGACATGGATACCAAAGGGTGACCACGATGAAACCGGGAAGCAATGAGGCCGAATGGCGTGAGGACTGTGCGCCGAGACGCGTGCTGGAATTGTTCTCGACCAAATGGACGAGCATGATCCTGCATGCGCTACATAAGCTGCATGATGGCGCTGCCCGCACCGGCGTGCTGGAGCGCAGCCTGCCGGGCATTTCCAAGAAAATGCTGACGCAGACCTTGAAGGAAATGGAGCGGACAGGGCTGATCACGCGGCATGTGCATGCGACCAGACCGCCCGCTGTGGAATACAGGCTGACACCGCTTGGAGAGAGATTCATCGAACCGGTGGAGATGCTTTATGCCTGGGGCAGGGATAATGCCGATGCGCTGGATGCTCTCGGGGAGCGCTCTACGTCGCGGCGTTAAGCCTTGGCCGCCAGCCACAGCGTATGGCGCGCGCCGCCGCGTTTGCCATTGGCGCGAACACTGATCTCGTCTGTCGCAAAACCGGCCTGCCGCAAACGGCGGGTGAAGGCGGCATCCGGCCCTGAAGACCAGACCGCGAGTACGCCTTTCGGGCGCAAGGCTGTTCTGGCGGCTTCGAGACCTTCTCGATCATAAAGACTGTCATTGGAGGGGCGCGACAGTCCGTCCGGTCCATTATCGACATCCAGCAGAATGGCGTCATAGGCGGCCTTCTTCGAGCGGATGAGTGCACCGACATCGCCGACATGGATGTCGACGCGGGCGTCGTCCAGTGTGCCCTTGTGCAGATCCGCCATCGGCCCGCGTGCCCACTCCACCACCGCTGGCACTAGTTCCGCCACGGTCACGCGGGCATCCGAAGGCAGGGCGCCAAGCGCTGCGCGGAGCGTGAAACCCATGCCAAGCCCGCCGATGAGCATGCTCTGGCTTGCACGCCCCCCAATGCGTTCGCAGGAGAGCGTCGCCAAGGCCTCTTCCGAGCCACTCAACCGGCTGTTCATCAGCTCATTTGAACCCAGCATGATGGAAAATTCCTGGCCGCGCTGCTTCAGGCGCAGTTCGGTGCCATCACCGGGAATGGCTGCACGGTCAAGTTCTATCCAAGGAAGCATTTGTTATCTCGCTGTTTGATGGCGCGGGTTTACACGGGCTGGATGGCGAGAACAACAGGGCAGGGTGCAGACCATGCACAAGTCAGGCGCGAGTACCCTCGCCGGAGAAAGCAACCTTGCCAGCGCATGCATTTTTTGATCTGGAATGATGACCGCGTTTTCTCCGTGCCAGAGCCCAGCCATGTTAAAAGAATTCTCTCTCCAAAGCCTGTTCATGGGCCTGCTGACAGCCTTCGTCGGCTTTGCCAGCTCCTTTGCCGTGGTGCTGCAGGGGTTGAAGGGTGTCGGCGCGACGGATTTCGAGGCGGCATCCGGGCTGATGGCCCTGTCGGTTTCCGTCGGCCTTTGCGCCATCCTTCTCTCCGCCATGACGCGACTTCCCATCAGTATTGCATGGTCTACACCGGGTGGCGCGCTTCTGGCGGCAACGGGGGTGATCGAGGGTGGTTTTCCAGCAGCGGTGGGTGCATTCATCATCTGCGCGGTGCTGATCATCATCGCAGGTCTTTTCAAACCGCTCGGGCGGGCGGTGGCTTCCATTCCGACGCCGCTCGCTAATGCCATGCTGTCCGGCGTCATTATCGGCCTGTGTTTTGCGCCCATCAAGGCCATCGGCTTCAACCCGTTGCTCGGCCTGCCGATCATTCTGGCGTGGATCGTCGTTGGCGCTTTCAAACGCCTGTTTGCGGTGCCAGCAGCCCTAGCCGCCTTCGTGCTGGTAATGATCTTTGGCGTCGATATTCCCGCAGGCGCGCTGGATAGTGTTGCGCAGTCGCTTGTTCCGCCGATGGAATTCGTCATGCCGGTGTTCAACCTGCAAGCCTTGATCTCCATTGCCTTGCCTCTGTTCATCGTCACCATGGCCTCGCAGAATATTCCCGGTATCGCCGTGCTGAAGGTCAATAATTACGATCCGCAACCGGGACAGCTGTTTGCTACGACCGGTCTGTTCTCGCTGCTCGCCGCGCCTTTCGGTGGCCACGCGGTCAACCTCGCCGCCATCACCGCCGCCATGTGCGCAGGCGAAGATGCCCATCCAGACCCAAAGCGCCGTTACTGGGCAGTCATCGTCAGCGGCGTAGGTTATGTGATTTTCGGTCTTCTAGCCGGCGCTGTCACGGCCTTCGTGGCGCTGGCCCCGCCTATCCTCATTCAGGCAGTTGCAGGTCTAGCTCTCGTCGGAGCGTTCTCCGGCTCAGCGGTCGCCGCCTTCAAAGACCCCGAAACCCGCGAGGCCGCCGCTATAACCTTTCTTATCACGGCATCGGGTCTGTCGTTTGGTGGTATTTCAGGCGCTTTCTGGGGTTTGCTCGGTGGTGGATTGATGATGGCTTTGACCAGCTTCGTCGCTAATCGCAGGCGCTCGTAATTTGTGGAGTATTTGATGGTGATCAAATCGCCAAAGAATAAGGACAAATGTGATGTGACGCCTCTCATTAGAGGCGCTGAATGGATTGGCGTCTTGAAGGCTTTTTGGACCACAATGTCTTCGACTTTAAGGAATAAAGGCCAGGACAATAAAATTGACAACGAATGACGGTCTTGGCTTGCAACGAAAAATTTCGCCGCTTATAAGATTCGCTATGACCAATCGCACCGCAACCATTTTCGGCATGAGCACGCAGATTTCTGCGAAGGCTTGCCCATGCGGTGCACTCTCGCTTCTTAGCCTCGACCTTACACGCGGTTGCCGGGTCCAGTGAGGAGCGCCCGGCGGCCGAAAGCCCGCTGGTGCCAATGCTCCTCAACTCGAAATCTCACTTTATACTGGATTTAAGGCCCGTTTGGGCGCGCATCTGCCAAGGCTTTTTCAGCCGCGATGCGTGGAAGGAGCAAGATTATGGACGCCAAGACCTCTCAGATTTCCAAGGGCATGCCGGACGCGAACGTGAAGTATCGCCCATACCCTGTCATCGATATCAAGGACCGCACCTGGCCTTCGAAAACCATAGACAAGGCACCGATCTGGTGTTCGGTCGATTTGCGTGATGGCAACCAGTCGCTGGTCAACCCGATGGGGCATGACCGCAAGGCGCGCATGTTCAAGCTGTTGCTGGAAATGGGCTTCAAGGAAATCGAAATCGGTTTTCCATCCGCTTCGCAGACGGATTTCGACTTTGCCCGCTGGTGTGTGGAGCAGGGCGGAGTGCCTGAAGATGTGTCGTTGCAAGTGCTGGTTCAGTGCCGCCCGGAACTGATCACGCGGACCTTCGAATCGCTGGAAGGCGCCAAGAACCCGATCATCCATTTCTATAATTCCACTTCCGAATTGCAGCGTCGTGTGGTGTTCGGCAAGGATGTGCACGGCATCAAGCAGATCGCCGTCGATGCCGCCAAGATGATCACTGACATGGCGGCCAAGGCCGGTGGCGGTTATCGCTTCGAATATTCGCCGGAAAGCTTTACCGGCACGGAGCTGGAAGTGGCGCTGGAAATCTGCAACGCAGTTGTCGAGGTGGTGAAGCCGACGGCGGATAACAAGCTGATCCTCAACCTGCCGTCCACGGTTGAGATGGCGACGCCGAACATCTATGCCGACCAGATCGAGTGGATGTGCCGCAACATCGACAACCGCGAAAACGTTATCATTTCGCTGCATCCGCACAATGACCGTGGCACCGGCATTGCAGCCACGGAACTGGGCCTGATGGCAGGCGCCGACCGCGTGGAAGGTACTCTGTTCGGCAATGGCGAGCGCACCGGCAATGTCGATGTCGTGACGCTGGCGTTGAACATGTACACGCAGGGCGTTGACCCGGAACTGGATTGCCGCGATATCGAGCGCATCAAGTCGGTCTATGAATATTCCAACGAAATGACGATCCCCGAGCGTCACCCTTATGTCGGTGAACTGGTGTACACGGCCTTTTCCGGTTCGCATCAGGATGCGATCAACAAGGGCATGAAGGCGATCAAGGTTGCCAACCATCCCGTCTGGGAAGTGCCTTATCTGCCCATCGACCCGAAGGATGTCGGTCGGTCCTACGAGGCGATCATCCGCATCAACTCGCAGTCCGGCAAGGGCGGCATCGCCTATATTCTCCAGCAGGATTACGGCCTGAACCTGCCCCGTAATTTGCAGGTGGAATTCCGCGAGGAAATCCAGCGTATTACCGATGAAGAAGGTGTGGAACTGCCCGCCAAGCGCATCCATGACCGCTTCATCGAGCAATATGTGACGCAGCCGAATGCACGCATCAAGTTCGTGGATCACCATACCTATCCGGCTGGCGACTTCCGCGGTGTGCGCGTGGTGGCAGCCGAAATCACCGACAAGGGCGAGATCAAGCGCATCGAGGGCAAGGGAACAGGTCCCATCGATGGCTTCATCAACGCACTGTCCACCTATCTCGGCATCGATCTGTCGGTGAATGACTACTCCGAACACTCGCTGCAACACGGCTCCAACGCCTCGGCCATCGCCTATGTCGAGATGGAGCATCCCGGCGGCAAGCTGTTTGGTGCGGGTATTAATACCAACATCGTGGCGGCTTCGCTGGAGGCAATTGTGTCTGCGGCGAACCGGGTGTTGGAAGAGCGGGCTGCGAAGGGCTGAGACAACATGCAATCACGTTATGCTCGGGCTTGTCCCGAGCATCTAACCACGTTTGATGTCGTGGTTCGTTAGATCCTCGGCACAAGGCCGAGGATGACGTAAAGTTCACTGTGCTAAGCTTTCTCCGAAGAAAATGCAGTTAAGGGGAACCCCTCACTCATCATCCCCTTGTTCCACCGGATTGCTGAAGCCCAGCGGTCCGCCGTTATTGTAAAACACCCGCACGTCTTCCAGCTCTATACCGGTGGCCTTTTCGTTCAGGCCATAGCGTTCGCAGGTTACGTTCCATGTGCCAGGGCCGCCGTCTATGTGGAAGAGGTTGTAACCGGCGCGGGGTTTATGGCCGCCTGGGCCTTGGGAAGCTGACGCGATGCCGACGACGGGGGTGTGGTCGCGGCCGCGATGGGTGTTCAGCCAGTAGACCGTGTTGAGGTGGGTGTGGCCGTGCAAAACGAGTTCGGCGCCGCCCGTGCCGATGGCTGCGGCAAAGCGGCGGATGCCGATCATGCGTTTGTGGGTGGAGGCTGCGCCGCGGATGGGTGGATGGTGGATCATGACCACGCGAAACAGCCCCTGTTCTCCCGCTTTACGTAGCAGTTCCGCGGTGGCTCTGGCCTGTCTGCGGCCAAAATAGCCGGTGGCGGAGAAGGGAGGCGTTGCAATGGACGTGGAGCAGCCGATCATGGCGACAGGGCCGCGCACGCGCATATAGGGGAAGATCTTGCGGTCTTCGTCCCAGTCTTCCGCATCTCCATCACCGCGCACGTAAGGATACCAGGCGGCCATGGCCTTGTCATGCGCGCCGGGAACATAGGCATCGTGGTTGCCGGGCACGACGGAAATCTTGAGCGGATCGCCCACTTCTTCCAGCCAGTCTGCGGCAGCACGAATTTCGATGCCTGTCGCAAGATTGACGAGATCGCCGGTGATGGCAACATGGTCAGGCGCTTTGCTTTCCATGTCGTCCACCACCTTTTCCAGCGTATCGCTGAAAAGATGCTTGCGGCGGTTGAGACGCCAGTTCACAAAGCCAAGAATGCGCTTGGAGGCAAGTTCACGAAAGGTCAGCTTGGGCAGCGGGCCAAGGTGGATGTCGGAAATATGGGCGAGTTTGAACATGCATCCAGCCATAACGTATGAAATGTTGAGCGTCCAACCCAAAACCCCTGTTTTTCAATGAGATAAAGGAGAGTTGAGCGTTGGGTGAAAACCATGTCAGCGGGCAAGGGTTCCGGGATTTGTTTCGGAATGTTGCAAAGCGTGCCCTGCATGTCTTTTTCTTTGTCCGCAGGGGCATGACGCTGGGCGTGCGTGCCGCCTGTTTCGATGCGCAGGGGCGTGTGTTTCTGGTGCGGCACACCTACATTTCTGGCTGGCATATGCCGGGCGGCGGGGTGGAACGACGCGAGACGGGTTTACAGGCGCTGCACAAGGAAATCCGCGAGGAAGGCAATCTCGTCGCCGCCTCCAGCCCTCAGCTTTTCCATGTCTATTTCAACAATCGCACCAGCGACCGCGACCATGTTCTGTTCTACCGGCTCGAGGTGACGCAGACCTCTCCGAAAGTGCCGGACCGGGAGATCAGCGAAAGCGGGTTCTTTCCGCTGGATGCTCTACCCGAGGGAACGACGGGCGCCACCCGCCGTCGTCTCGCGGAACTGGCGGGCGAAAAGACGCCGGATGATTACTGGTAGGCCTTAGCCCAGCCTTTCACGGTCATGCGCCTTGTCCAGCTCAAGCTCCGGGCCGATGGGCACGATGCCGGTGGGGTTGATGATCTTGTGGCTGCGGTAATAATGGTCCTTGATGTGGCGCATGTCGACGGTCTCGGGAACGCCCGATGTCTGGTACAGATCGCGCAGATATCCTGTCAGGTTGGGATAGTCATGAATGCGGCGAATGTTGCATTTGAAATGGCCGACATAGACAGGGTCGAATCTGACAAGCGTGGTGAACAGCCGCCAGTCCGCTTCCGTCTGCCGGGCGCCCAACAGAAAGCGTTTGTCCTCGAGTCGCGCTTCCAGCAGGTCCAAGGTTTCGAAAACCTTGGTGGCAGCTTCCGCATAGGCTTCCTGCATGGTGGCAAAACCGGCCTTGTAGACGCCGTTATTGACGGTGTCGTAGATGACGTCATTGAGCTTATCGATCTCGGCGCGCAGCGGCTCAGGGTAATAATCATCCTGCGATCCCGTCAGGGCATTAAAGGCGCTGTTGAACATGCGGATGATCTCGGCCGATTCATTCGAGACGATGGTGTTTTGCTGCTTGTCCCACAGCACAGGCACGGTTACGCGACCGGAATAGGAAGGGTCTGCCTTGGTATAGACCTGCCACATTGCCGAGGAGCCGAAGAGATGGTCTTCCGTGGCGCCTGGGGTGCGCTCATCCGCCGGTTTGAACTCCCAGCCATTTTCCAGCATCAGCGGATCGACAACCGAGACGGAAATAAGATCTTCCAACTTCTTGAGCTTGCGGAAGATCAGCGTGCGATGCGCCCAAGGACAGGCCAGCGAAACATAGAGGTGATAGCGGTCGCTCTCGGCTTTGAAACCAGACTCGCCGGAGGGGCCGGCTTGTCCATCTGCGGTGATCCAGTTGCGAAACTGCGAGGCGCTGCGCTTGAAATGGCCCTTGGTTTCCTTGGTGTCGTACCAGACGTCTTTCCAGACACCCTCAACCAGCATACCCATCGCGCGTTCTCCTTTATGTTGCTGCACACACTGTAAGCCATGGTTTTGCGGGAAGTGAACCCAAAAGGCAGTGAACAGTGCGTTCGTATCACACTCACATTATTGAATGGCCAAGCTCTGGATTTGTTCTGGACGGGTCGGAATTTTCCTGATATCCGCGTTTATCACAATTCTGAGGGAATTCTGCTTTATGACCGCAACACGGATGCTCCGACGACGCTGACGCTTCGAACGCCTTAACCGGCGCAGCCGTCACATCGCCCTATCCGTATTTAACGTTCCGGTCTTTCCATGTCCAAGCACGAACTGGTCTACCTCACCGAAGACGCGTCTCATGACGCCGTTATCGAACTCATCAATGCAGAAGCCTTCGGCCCCGGTCGGCACACCCGCGCCGCTGCCCGTATCCGCGAGCAGGGCCCGCACGACCGTTCGATTTCCTACATCTGCGCCGACGATGGCGAGACGATTGCCTCCGTTCGCATGACGCCGGTTCTGGCTGGCGGTGTGAAGGGCCACATGCTGGGCCCATTGGCTGTGAGGCCTTCCCACAAGAACATGGGCATCGGTCGCGAACTGGTCCGCATCGCCATCGCCGCCGCCAAACGCAAGGGCTCGGAAGCCGTCATTCTCATCGGCGACCCGCCCTATTACATGCCGCTGGGTTTCGAGAAGGTGGCCTATGCGGCGCTGGATTTCCCCGGTCCTGTCGATATGAACCGGGTGCTTGTCGTGCCGCTGGCGGCTGATACGCATGAGCGGCTGAAGGGCAAGATTGGCTGGCGGAAGTGTGAGGCTCCTACAGGTCTGAGTGCAGTTGAATATGGCGTCTACGACGAGCCACTCAAGGCACGCGCGTAGAAATTTCGCATCTCATTTGAACGTTGGCGTTCGGGCTGTACTTGCGCTATAATCTTTCCAGTTCTTTGGAAGGTTTATCTATGTTGCTCGCCATCGGAGAAAGTCTTAGCGCAAGCGAAGCCTCGTCAGTGACCGGTGTTCCGCTTAAGCACGTCAACAGAATTATCGACGCTGGATTGTTGCGCAATTATGCGAAATCCAAGGGGCGAACGCGTTCCATATCTATGGCTGGTCTTATAGGGTTGCGGTTGGCCTATCTCACAGCTTCAACGCTTACACCGGCGGCGCGGCAACGCATCATCGCTAAAGCCTTGTCTGGCAAAAACCAAGCGATCGTGGAAGATGCACCGCTTCAGGTCGATATTCGCCCAATTCTGGCAGATGTCGAAGCAGGTCTAAACAGGCTGGAACGTGCGAGGGGCGCCGTGTCGATCCAATCTGATGTTATGGGTGGCCAGCCTGTTTTCGCGGGCACGCGCATACCCATTTACGACGTCACGGAAATGTTGACGGGCGGTGACACGCGTGAGGCAATCATTGCGGCGTTTCCCCAACTCTCGCTCGAGAAATTAGATGCTGCTGCGGATTATGCTCTCGCCTATCCAAAACGTGGACGCCCTGTTGCCAAGCCGGAATGGCGGCATGGTGATGCTAAAACTGTTCGAACCCTCAAGCTCGACATACCCCCGGTCAAATCGTGAAGTTTCTGATCGATGAATGTCTGAGCCCTGAGCTGGTGAAGATTGCCCATGGTTCGGGTTTTCATCAATCGACGTGTGTTTTATGGCTCGGCATGTCCGGTGCCAAAGACCACATCGTTGGACGGATTGCTGTTGATCAGGGATATATTCTCGTCACGCATAATACGGTAGATTTTCTGCCGCTTTACAATCGAGAAGATATTCACGTCGGGCTCGTTGCGTTCAATACCACTGCCGGAATTATGAGCCTTGAACTGCAGAAGGCGCTGATGTCAGTCGTGATCCAGGAACTGAATGGAAGCGAACTCTGGAATGAGGTTCTGGAGATATCCGTGAACCAGGATTTCGCTGTCTCGATCTCGCGTTACGATCTGCCAAGGCGATAGATCGTCGCGATTATTTGAGCGATTTCTTCAAATATGTTAGCGATCCAGTATCGCCGAAATTCTCGATCTGGCCGAAGATTTCGTAGCCACATTTCTGGTAGAGCGCCAGCGCATCCGGGTTCATCGTGTCGATGTATGCGCCGATGCAACCGCGTTTGCGGGCTTCCTCTTCCGCCATGGAAAGCAGCTTGGGGCCGAGGCCTTGGCCGCGCAGGGTTTCGGGGATGAAGAGCAGTCTTGTATAGAGCCAGCCGCGGGCGGTGTGGCCGCAGAGGCCGCCGGTGACTGTGCCCTCGTCATCACGCAGGAAGATGACGAGTTCCTGCCAGTCGCTGGGGCCGAAGCGGTTGATGTTGTAGTCTTTGAGAGCCGACAAAATGGCCGCTTCGCTGTCCTTGTCGCCTTCTTGGCTGATGGTGATGTGTGGTTCCATTATCGACCTTCACGCCACCAGAGCGCGGAGAATGCCATCAGCAGGGCGGCAAGACCTGCGAAACCGGCAAAAAGCGGTAGGGTGTTGACGCCCTTCAGTACGGTTTCGTCCGTCAGGCGGATGAGCATGCGGTCATTATCGGCCACGCGCACATCGCCGCGCACGGGCAGGATATCCGGCAGCACGACTCTGCCATTGTCGTTGACGACGCGGTGAATGCTGCCCTTCGTGGCATCGACAATAGGCTTCAACGGCTCGGTCGTAGAGATCATGGCCTTGAATTCGGGAGCATCGACCGCGCCGACATGGACCAGCGTGGTGAAATCGCCATTGGTAATTTCGTAGAGGCCGGTTTCGTCCATGCGGCGTTCGATCTTGTAGAGACCGGGCTCTGTTTGCGTAAACGCCATCGTCTCGGTCTTGCCGGTGGGGAATTTGACCGTTGCATTGCCGGGATTGTCGCCGATGGTCTGGCGGGTGATTTCCAGCGTGCGGCCATTGGCGCGGGCGGTCAGCGCCTCTTCTTCAAGCTCCGGCTCTTTCATCAGCCAATGGGCGATGCGGCGGTAGAGGCCCACATGCGGGCCGCCGCCTTCGAAACCACGTGCCCAGAGCCAACCTTGATCCGACAGCAGCATGGCGACGCGGCCTTCACCCTGGCGGTTCAGCACCAGCAGCGGGTCCTGGCCGTCGCCCAGCATCACGGTCTGGCCCTGCGGCGGCTCTACGCCGACGGTGCGGAACCAGCGGCCCCATTGCGGCGGCTCTTCGCCCGAACCTTCCAGACCGCGCGTGACCGGGTGCTTCTTGCCTGCTTCCGACAGTCGTGGGTAAAAGGCAGACTGATGCATTTCGCCGGTGGGCTGCGCTGGCAGCACCGAGGCGAGCGGCGTCATGGCGATGGAATCCTGCCCCGCATGTTCAGGGCCGGCAGCGATCAGAAGCGCGCCGCCCTTTTCGACATACTGGGCGATGTAATCATAATAGAGGATCGGTAGCACGCCGCGATGCTGGTAGCGGTCGAAGATGATGAGGTCGAAATCCTCGATCTTTTCGACGAACAGCTCACGCGTCGGGAAAGCAATCAGCGATAACTCGTTGATCGGCGTGCCATCCTGCTTTTCCGGCGGGCGCAGAATGGTGAAATGGACGAGATCGACGGAGGTGTCGGATTTCAGCAGGTTGCGCCAGGCGCGCTCACCGGCATGCGGTTCGCCGGAAACCAGAAGAACACGCAGGTTCTGCCTGATACCTTCGATGACGTGGACGGCGCGGTTGTTGCTGGTGGTGACTTCACCGGGAAGCTCCGCCACGGAAAACTCCATGACATTGTTGCCGCCGCGCGGAACCTTGAAGCTGAAGGGCAGGGGCTGGCCGGGCGTGGCTTCGAGTGTGGCGATCTCTTCGCCATTCATCTTCACCGTGACTTCCGCTTGACCACCTTGGGCGCGACCGTCATCGAAGACGCGCAGCGTCAATTCCTGCTGCTCGTTGACGATGCCGAAGCGCGGCGCGCGCACCACTTCGATGCGCCGGTCGAATTCTTCCGCCCGCCCCGTAATCAGGCCATGGATCGGGGCCTTGAAGCCAAGCGCCTGTTCGATGTTCGGCGTAACATTAGGGATGTCATGGATCTGGCCATCACTGAGGAAAATCGCACCGCCAACGCGTGAGGGCGAAACATCAGACACAGCTGCGGCCAGCGAAGAGAAGAGATTGGTGGCCGGGGCATCGCTGTTGGGGTCGTTCTGAACTTCCACGATGCGAGGTTCGATGCGCGGAAAGCGGGCGAGGCGTTCTTTCAGCGTCGCCAGCGCCTGATCCGTCTGTTCCGGGCGCTGCTGCACATCCTGGCTCTGCGATCGGTCCACGATGACAGGGACGATGGTGGAAAGCGGATCGCGCTCCTCATTGGTCAGAAGCGGGTTGGAAATGGCCAGCAGAAGTGCTGCGAGTGCCAAGCCACGCAGCCAAGCACCACGCACGCCGCGCCATAGGCCGATAATGGCCAGCACGAAGGCGGCGGCGGCGAGAATGCCGATGACGATCCACGGCAGGAAGGGTGCAAAGGTCAGTGTCATGTCATTGCCCCAACCGCTGGAGGATATCGGGCACATGCACCTGATCGGCCTTATAGTTGCCGGTGAGCATATACATCATGATGTTGACGCCGGTGCGGAAGGCATGTTCACGCTGCACCTCATCCGGCGGCACGGTGGGCAGCACGGGTGCGCCATTTGCATCGATGGCCCATGCTCCGGCAAAATCATTGCCGGTGATGAGAATGGGCGAGACACCATCGCCGGAGGACGAGATGCCCGAGGTGGTCTTGGCGGCATCCTGCCGCGATTCCACCCATAGCGGGCTGCCATTGTAGCGACCGGGGAAGTTGTTCAGCAGATAAAAGGAGCGCGTGATGACGTGGTCCTTTGGCACGGGCTCCAGCGGCGGAATATCGACATTGGCGAGGATTTCCTGAAGGCGCTGGCCGTTGGGGCTGGTGTTGCCACCACCATCCAGCGACGAGAACTGGTCGCGCGTATCGAACAGCACCGTGCCGCCCGCGCGCATATAGGCATCGATGCGGGAGATGGCGGCTGTTGACGGCATCGGCGCTGTGGCGGAAATCGGCCAGTAGATGATGGGGTAGAAAGACAGCTCATCCTTGGAGATATCCAGCCCTACTGGCTGTCCTGGCTCCAGCGTCGTGCGCCATGTGAGAAACTCGGACAGCCCCTGCAAGCCCTGTTCGGAAATCCGGTCCACATCGTCCTCACCGGTGCGGACATAGGCCAGATGGGTCGTGTCCAGCCGCTCGAAAATCGCCTCATCACCCGGTTTCGGGTCGTCGGCACGGGCGGTATTTGGCGAAAAGACAGTGAGGCCAGCCGCAAAGGCCAGCAGGATGGCGGCGGCGGATGAGCGGGCGCGGGGCAGGCGCGAGAAGACGCCGTGCATGAAGAGAACGATGAGCGTATCGGCAAAGAGCATCAAAAGAGCCGCAATAAAGAGGGCTGGGCGCAGCGATTTGGCAGCTTCGCCAACCAGACCTTCCCGGGTGGTCGCCGTTCCCGCAAGCGAAGTGTCGATGGGGCGCAGCGTTGCGTCCGGCGGCAGCAGGTTGAGCGCGACGAAACCGGATTCCGTGCCGTAAAGGCCGGGCGGATTATCGAAGCTGGCGCGCGGCGACTGGCCGGGCTTTACCTCTAACGGGCGCGCAGTACCGATTTCTGGCGATAGTGCGCCGGTCGCGGTCAGCAGGCGATAGGGCGGCAGCGCTGCGGCGGGCGCGTTGGCGGAAGCCGAGGAGCCGCCGACCTGCGACAGCTGAACGATACGGCGCAGCATTTCCACGAAATGGCCGGAGATCGGCAAATCCGACCAGCTGGCTTCGGCGCTGACATGGAAGAGAACGATGCGGCCCGCATCGACATTTCGGGTGGTGACTAGTGGTGTGCCATCAGCAAGGCTTGCCCATGTGCGCTCGGCCAGATCAGGCGTCGGCTCGGCCAGAACCTGCCGTTTGATGTGGATGCCATCTGCCTTCGGCATGCCAGCGAAAGGGCCAAAATTCGGGAAATCGGCCAACGGTTGAGGCTCCGCCCATGACAGCGCACCGCCAAGAGCGCGCTCGCCCTGACGCAGGGTCACAGGCACAAGCGGATCATCGGCAGGGGCGGCGGCAAGGCGTGGCCCGGCGAAACGGATGAGCGTGCCGCCACGCGACAGCCAGCGCTCGATGGGCGCATATGTCTCCTGCGGCAGACGACCGATATCGGCCATGACGATGACGGAGGGATTGGATTGCAGCAGTTCGGGAATGGCGACGGCGAGGTCGGCTTGACGCTGCGGCACCAGATCGACATAGGGCTGAAGCGCGCGGCTGATGTAGAACAGCGGCTGAAGAAGAGGCTGGAAATCATTGCCGGTTTCGCCTGCCAGCAGCGCCACGCGACGGCGGCGGAAACCGTCATCCAGCAGATGCACGGAGCCTGCGGTGGACAGCCGTTCGATGGAAAGGCGGGCGAAATCGTTGCGAAGTTCGAAGGGCGCGCTCAATACGGCGGTGGTTTCGGCAGCACCCGGCGCGAATGTGGCGTTATCGCTGGCCAGCACGCGTCCCTGGCTGTCCTGCGCATTGATGGTGAGATTGGCGGGGCCGCTGGTCTCCAGTCGTGACAGTTTGACCGTCATGGTTTCGGCACCGTTTTCAGCGCCGGTAATGGCGGCAATGGCCTGGCCATCGCCTTCCACGACACGAAACTCGGCAGCCTGCATGGTGGCGAGGTTGCTCAGCGCTGCGCGGTCATCCGGGGTGGCAACGCCATCGGTAATATAGGCGAGCGTGCCGGGTGCTGCGCCGTTCATGGCTTCGATGACGGCTTCTGCGGTGCGGACGCGGTCCGGCACAAGAGGCTGTGGCTTGGCGGCGGCAAGCTTTTCCAGCGCCGCTGCCGTCGTTCCGGGCTCGGCGTCATGGTCGCGGTCGGCGGTGAAGGCGATGGCGACGGGGCGTTCAGCCCGCTCGGCATCACCAATGAGGGCCTCGGCGGTGCGCACGCGGCGGTCCCAATCCGGTGCTGCGGCCCAGCCATTGTCCACGATCAGGACCAGCGGGCCGCTGCCTGCTAGCGTGTTGTTGCGCGGGTTGATGACCGGATCGGCCAGCGCGAAAATGACGGCGGCGGCCAAAAGCATGCGCAGCAGCGTCAGCCACCATGGACTCTTGGAGGGCGTTTCTTCGCGCTTCAGTACCGTTGCCAGAATGCGAAGTGGCGGAAACACTTCAGCTTTCGGGCGCGGCGGTGTCAGCCGCAGCAGCCACCAGATGGCAGGGAGCGCCAAGAGACCGAACAGAATAAAGGGGCTGGTGAAAACGAAAGGCAGGGCGCTCATGTCCGGCCTCCGTTCTTGCCACCCACCGGCGCGCCGGAGAGATACATATGCATGGTAACCAGCGCTTCGGATGCTAGATGATCGGTGCGGTGGAAGACGAAGTTCCAGCCCAGGCGACGAAGCGACGAGGACATGGCATCGCGCCGCGCGAGATAGGCGCGGGTGTAGTCATCGCGAATGGTTTCGGCACGGCCAGACGTCAGCTTTTCGCCGGTCTCCGGGTCGGAAAACTCGGTGCGACCACTGTAAGGAAAGACCTCTTCGGCGGGGTCTGCAATTTCCACCACATGGCCACGCAGGCCACGGCGGGCAAGCGGCGACAGACGCTCCATCACGGTCGTTGCGTCATCCAGAAAGTCTCCGATCAGCACGATATCGCTGGAGCCACGGATCATCGATGTGTCCGGCAGGCCGGTGGTGGCGGGGGCGTGCATGATGGCGGTTGCCAGTCGCTCGGCGGCGTTGCGGGCGGATACGGGCTCCATGATGCCGGGGCAGCCGATGCGTTCGCCGGAGCGGGCCAGAATTTCCGCCAGCGCCAGCATCAGCACAAGCGCACGGCTTTCCTTGGAAACGGAACCGAGCGTGGATTTGAACATCATAGAGGGCGAAAGATCGGCCCAGAGCCAGATGGTATGGGCGGCTTCCCATTCCCGGTCGCGAACATAGGTATGGTCGTCACGGGCGGAGCGGCGCCAATCGATACGCGACAGGCTTTCGCCATCCGCGTAAGGGCGGAACTGCCAGAAATTTTCGCCGATGCCGCGTTTGCGGCGGCCATGCCAACCTGCTGTCACGGTGTTGGCAATGCGTTTTGCCTCGACCATGCAATCAGGCACCAGAGCGGCACGCTGGCGCGCACGGGCAAGCACGTCACTGCCGGGCGTTTGCTCTACGATCTGGCCGATGGATGCCACATGCACTCCTTACGTCTAACCTAAAACGGTCAGTTCCTGGCCTGCTCCACAAGGCCCGCAATAACGTCGCGAACCGACATGCCTTCCGCACGGGCTGCAAATGTCAGCGCCATGCGGTGTTCCAGAACAGGCTCTGCCAGCGCGTAGATATCGTCCAGTGACGGTGCAAGACGGCCTTCGTAAAGAGCGCGCGCACGGGCCGTCAGCATCAGCGATTGGCCGGCACGCGGTCCCGGTCCCCATGCAACGTTCTTGTCGGTCAGTTTGTTGCCATGGCCGGGGCGGGCGGAGCGCACCAATGCAAGAATGGCATCCACCACCTTGTCGCTGACCGGCATCTGACGAATGAGCGTCTGAATTTCGACGAGACGGTCGCCTTCGATCATCCGGCGTGCTTCGCCTGATGCCGTGCCAGTCGTGTCGAGCAGGATCTGGCGTTCTGCAGCAAGGTCGGGGTAATCGACATCGACCTGAAGCAGGAAGCGGTCGAGCTGGGCTTCCGGCAGCGGATAGGTGCCTTCCTGCTCCAGCGGGTTCTGGGTGGCCAGAACGTGGAAGGGCTTCGGTAGGTCGAAACGCTGGCCAGCGACGGTAATGTGATATTCCTGCATGGCCTGCAAAAGGGCGGACTGGGTACGTGGGGAAGCACGGTTGATTTCATCCGCCATCAGCAGCTGGCCGAAGATCGGTCCCTTGATGAAGCGGAACGAGCGGCGACCGCTTTCATCCTGATCCATGACTTCGGAACCAAGAATATCTGATGGCATCAGGTCCGGTGTGAACTGGATGCGGTTGGCATCGAGACCGAGGACGGTGCCGAGCGTCGTTACGAGCTTGGTCTTGGCGAGACCGGGAACACCGATCAGCAGCGCATGGCCGCCGGACAGAATGGCGAGAAGCGTGTTCTGCACCACCTTTTCCTGCCCGAAGATAACCTTGGAAACTTCCGCCCTGACAGCGGCAATATCCGACAGCGCCTTTTCGGCAGCGGCAATAATCGCCTTTTCGTCGAGGGTTTCGCTGGTATTCATCATGCCCATATCGCTCTCCTCAAACTAAAGACGCGCATCGTCTCGTTACCGGTCATCACTCGCATACAGGACGCATTTGGCGCTGCCTATAGCTTATTGCCATCTGGCCCGCTGACAAGCATCCTTTGAATGACTATCTCGTTACCCATGTCAGAGACTTCAATAGGTGACAAAGCAGGGCTCGAATATGGCGGTTGAGACGATAAATTCGGCGAAAGATGCAGCAGGGCTTGCCGCGATGATTTCCCATGCAGCCGAGCAGACGGGTGATAAAAGCCGGGGACCAGCCCCCGTCGAGCGCTGGAACCCGCCCTTTTGCGGCGATCTGGACATGGAAATCCGCGCCGATGGCACATGGTTCTACATGGGCACACCCATTGGCCGCGCCCCGCTGGTGCGGCTGTTTTCCACCGTTTTGCGAAGGGATGAGGACGGCAAGACCTACCTCGTAACACCTGTGGAAAAAGTCGGCATCCGCGTGGTGGATGCGCCTTTCATCGCTGTCGAGATGAATGTGGGCGAAAAAGACGGCGCACCGCTTCTGACCTTCCGCACGAATGTGGGTGACGTGGTGGAAGTTGGTGCGGAGCATCCGCTGCGCTTCGAAATCAGCGGCGAAAACAAGGAGTTGAAACCCTATCTTCTTGTTCGCGGGCGGCTGGAGGCGCTTGTCTCACGCGCGGTAATGTATGATCTGGTGGAGTTGGGTGAAGTGATTGAAATCGATGGAAAAGACATGTTTGCTGTGCGCTCTGGCGGTGAGATTTTTCCTGTCATGCCCGCCGATGAACTGGATGCGCTTTCCCGATGACTTCTGATGTAATGACCTTTTCCGCCGCCGATTTCCGGCGTCGCGTGCTTTCGGATGGCGAGGGCGTGGCCGAGCGGGAGGACGCGGATCATGGCGACCATGTTCTCAACCCCGGTGTGCGGCTGACGGGCGAAGGCATTCGCCTGAAAGATGCCGCCGTGCTGGTGCCGGTTGTGGATTATGGCGATGAGGCGCGGGTCATATTTACCCAGCGCACCGCTACGCTTCGCAAGCATTCCGGCCAGATTTCCTTTCCTGGCGGCGGGATCGACAAGGAAGATCCCTCTCCGGAGGATGCTGCTCTTCGTGAGACGGAAGAGGAAATCGGCCTATCCCGTTCTTATGTCGAGACGGTGGGACGGTTGCCGGATTATATTTCCGGCACGGGCTTCCGTATCAAACCGGTGCTGTCAGTGGTCAAACCCGGCTTCGATCTTACCCTCAACCCGACTGAAGTGGACGAGGTCTTCGAGGTGCCGCTGTCATTTCTGATGAACCCGAAAAATCACAAACGCGGCAGTCGCATCTTTCAGGGGAAGGAGCGGTTTTTCTACGAAATGCCCTATGGCGAGCGTTACATTTGGGGCATTACGGCGGGCATCATGCGCAGCATTTACGAAAGGTTTTATTCATGAGCAACATTGCCGGACAGGACTGGTTTTCAAAGCCGGGTCTTCAGCGGATTTTGGCGCTTTTGAATGCCGATGGCGGTGAAGCCCGCATCGTGGGCGGTGCCGTGCGCAACGCGCTGATGGGCATGCCCGTGGGCGATATCGACATGGCAACCACGCTGCCGCCGCAGGATGTGGTTGAGCGCGCCAAGGATGCTGGTATCAAGGCTGTACCGACCGGCATCGAACACGGCACGGTGACGCTGGTGCTGGATGGCGAGGGTTTCGAAGTCACCACCCTGCGCCGCGACGTGGAAACCGATGGCCGCCATGCGCAAGTGGCTTTCGGCACCGACTGGACAGAAGATGCGCAGCGGCGTGACCTGACGATCAACGCGCTTTATGCTGATGCCTCGGGCGAGGTGATCGACCTGATCGGCGGCCTGCCGGATATCGAGAAGCGCAATGTGCGTTTTATTGGCGATGCAGACCAGCGCGTATCAGAGGATTACCTACGCATTCTGCGCTTCTTCCGCTTTTTCGCCTATTACGGTTCGGGTCGGCCCGATGCCGATGGGCTGCGCGCGAGTGCACGCGCCAAGGACAAGATTTCGACGCTCTCGGCAGAGCGCGTCTGGAGCGAAATGAAGAAGCTGCTGGCCGCAGACGATCCCTCGAGAGCGCTTTTATGGATGCGCCAGTCCGGCGTCCTCACGCAGGTTCTGCCGGAAACGGAGAAGTGGGGCATCGATGCCATCCATGGTCTGGTGGCGGCAGAGCAGGCGCTGGGCTGGAAGCCGGATGCGTTGGTGCGGCTTGCCGCCATTGTGCCGACGGATGCGGAGCGGGTGGATGCGATGACGTCCCGGCTGCGTATGTCGAACGCGGAAGGCAAACGCCTGAAGCAATGGGCAACTTCACCTAACGTCGATCCTACCGTGACGGATGCGGCCTTTGATCGTCTTCTCTATCGTCAGGGTGTGGAAGGCGTGGTCATGCGGCTGAAGCTGGCGCTTGCGGCGGCGCGGGCCGATGTCTCGGCGGGCGAGGCGGCCATGCAGAAGATTGCGCGCTTCTCGACCTTGCTGGAGCGCGCTCAGAAATTCCAGCGCCCGAGCTTTCCTCTGACCGGTGCGGACGTGCTGGCAGCCGGTGTGGCACCGGGCCCGAGGGTGGGAGTGATTTTAAGCGAGCTTGAGGAGAAGTGGATCGAGTTCAACTTCTCACTGGACCGGGCAGCTTTGACCGCCCGGCTGGAAAAGGCGCTCAACAATCAGGCCTGAATGGTGCTTTCATCGCGAATGCGGGTCTTGATGTTCTCGACCATGTTTTCGCGGATGACGGTTTCGCCGTGTGCCTGACGCAGATGATCCACCGTGCGGCGCACGATTTCTGCGTCCTCGTCAGCGCGTGTGTGCCATTCACAACCCGGCACCAGGGTTCCACATTCAAACAGTCTCATCATATGCCTCCCTCTGTGAAATGCCGGGGCAGAACCTTTCGATTGAAAGGCTTTGCCCCTGCTCACCAACAAACGGGTAGGAGAGATAGAAGGTTCCGTTTCAGACCTTTTCAGGCATTGCCCAGCAATGGAAAACGGAAGATGTGGCGGCGGCTGGTACATTCGTCAGCTCCACCCGGTCGTCATTGGCAGCAGCTTCATTGGCAAGCTTACGCTTGACCTGTTCGACGTAAAAAGAATGGGGCAATTCGCGATCTCCCGTCGCGCGCATTTCCGCTGCCAGACGATCGATCAATTCAGGTGTAGGTATGGCGCGGGATGGATCAGTACCAACCGCGGATATGGGCATGCTGTTCGAAGTAATCATGACGATAGCTCCTCCAGTCATCAACGGAATGGAGCCTATCACCAGAGATGTCTTTTCATAAGAGCTAATTTTCTAAAATCTGCTCCGAAAAGACTAACAAAGATCAAACTTTTCGTGATTTTTTAGAGCCCGTGCTTCAACTCGAAAATTGAAACGAGGCCCAGCCGCCCAAATCTTAAGGCCAGCGCACCACGGGTGGAAGCGAAGACAGAATCGAATCCACATTGCCGCCGGTCTTCAGACCAAAAATCGTGCCGCGGTCATAGAGCAGGTTGAACTCCACGTAGCGTCCGCGGCGGATCAGCTGTTCGTCGCGATCCTCTTCCGTCCAGGGCTGGTTGAAGTTGCTCCGCACGATCTTCGGATAGACCAGATTGAAGGCGCGCCCGACATCCTGCACGAAGGCGAAATTGGCGTTCCAGTCGCCTTTTTCCTCGTCCGGGTGCAACCAGTCGAAGAAGATACCGCCGATGCCGCGCGGTTCGTTGCGGTGCTTGAGATGGAAATATTCGTCGCACCATTGCTTGTAGCGCGGATAATCGGCCACCGCGTGACGATTGCAGGTGATTTCAAAGACCCGGTGGAAGATGAGGCTGTCATTGTCATCCTGCGTGCGGCGTCGGTCGAGAACCGGCGTCAGGTCCGCCCCGCCGCCAAACCAGTGGCTGGACGTGACGACCATGCGCGTGTTCATATGCACGGCAGGAACATTTGGGTTGACCGGGTGGGCAATCAGCGAAATGCCGGATGCCCAGAAGCGTGGGTCTTCTTCCGCGCCGGGAATCTGGCCGCGAAATTCCGGCGAAAATTCGCCATGGACGGTGGATGTGTGGACGCCGACCTTTTCGAAGACGCGGCCTTCCATCATCGACATCTTGCCGCCACCGCCTTCGCCGCCGTCACGCTGCCAGTCCTTTTGTACGAAACGGCCGGGCGGCTGGTCGGAAAGCGGACCCTGCAACTCGTCTTCGATGGCTTCGAACGCGCTGACGATGGTGTCGCGCAGGCTTTCGAACCATGCCTTGGCCAGCGCCTTCTTGTCCTCGATGTCGTCGGGCAAGCCTTTCGGCAAATCTGGCCGTTCCATATCCGATGTCCTTCAAGTCGAATCGTTGCGTCCTGCCCGGTTTATCAGCCGGGCGGCAGAGACACAAAACTGAATTGCGCCAGGGTGGCGATGTTGACACAAACGTGCGGTGGCACGATAGTCGGGTATTACCTTTTTATACCTGAGGACCTCTCATGCCTGGACCCCATCCCGTTGCGGTAAAGCTCGACCCGGATGTCCACGCCCGGATGCGAAAGCTGGCCGAGACACAGCATCGCTCCACCCATTATCTGATGCGGGAAGCGATCGCTCAATATGTCGAGCGGGAAGAAAAGCGTGAGTCGTTCCGGCAGGAGGCTTTGGCCGCCTGGTCTGCCTATCAGGAAAATGGCCTGCATCTAAACCAAGATGAGGCGGATGACTGGCTGGCTCAGCTTGAAGCCGGGCAGGATGTGGAACCGCCTGAATGCCACAACTGATATGGACGCCAGAGGCGCTGCGTGCCGTTCAGCGCTGCTATCGTTTTCTTGCGCCAAAGAATCCGGATGCTGCATCTCGCGCCGTTAAAACCATCCGGGAGCAGATGCGGATTTTGGCGGCTCACCCCGCCATAGGTCGACCTGCCGATAAAATGTCACCGGAATTTCGGGAGTTACTGATCCCTTTCGGTGAAAGCGGCTATGTCGCTCTCTACCGTTTCGATGGGGATATGGTCGTGGTCCTGACCGTGCGGCATCAGAGTGAGGCAGGATATTCCTAAGCGAAGGATAAGCCCGTCAAATCCGTTTGTCCGCCGCGCGAAGGCGGCTTTCTCCCAGCACGCCGCCCTGATCGAGAATGGGGTGGGCGACGGAGACAATGTGGGCGTTGATGCGCTTAAGGTCGCGCAGCATATCCAGATGCAGAGAGCTGGTTTGCAGGCTCTGCATCAGGCCGTCGCGCAGTCGTTCCAGATGGCGGCCTGAAGACTGCTTTTCCAGCCGTCTGATATCGATCTTGATTTCCATCAGGCGGCGGGCGAGATCGAAATCGCCGGTGACGAAAATGCTCTGGGCGGCGCGCAGATTTTCGATGGTCATATCGAACAGCGTCTTCAGCTCGTCATAGCCTTCATCGGAGAATTTGAAACCGTTGGAAATCTTCTTGCGGATCTGCTCGGCCAGTCCTTTTTCAACGATATCGCCGATGTGTTCGAGGTTGATGGCGTAATCGATGATGGTGATGGACCGGCGGGCGTCATGCTCATCCAATCCCTTGCGGCCCAGCTGCGAAAGATAAATCTTCACATCCTGCTGGCGCGTATCGACCTTTTTCTCCAGCACAATGATCTCGGCAAGCGGGGCGAGATCATTATGCTTGAAGGCATTTTCGGCACGGATCAGCATCCGCTCGATGGTATCGCCAACGACGAGAACTTCGCGGGTGGCATTGGCCAGCGCCACGACCGGCGTGTCGAGTGCATCGGCATCGAGAAAGTGCGGGCCTTCGTCTGGCTGTGGATCGTTAGGCACGATCTTTGCCATCATGTCAGAGATCACGCTGGAGAAGGGCCAGGCGATTGTTGCGAGTGCCAGATTGAAGATCAGATGCGCATCCACCGGCAGCATGGCCTGCGACAGCGGCAGCATCTGGAGCAACTCTGCGCCATAACCGGCGAGCGGCAGGGCAATAGCGCAGCCCACCGTTCGCACTACGAGATTGCCGATGGTGATGCGACGGGCCGATGCCGGTGCAGACAGCGTGGCAACGACCGGCGGGATCGCGCCGCCGAGATTGGCGCCGAGAATAAGCACGATGATGAGGCCGGTGGAGAGAATATCGGCTGATGCCAGCGACAGGATGAGAACCACAACAGCCAAGCTGGAAGATGAGATGAAGGCCAAGGCTGCCGAAAGAAGTAGGGCGACGGGCCATGCGTCATCCAGCAGGCCAATAAATGCGCCGAGTGCCGGAGAATCGCGCATAGGCTCCGTTGCAGCGCTGAGTAGATGAAGTGACAGCAGCATCAGGCCGACACCGACCAATGCCGTGCCGCCGCCCTGACGCGCGCTGGAAGTGCCCTTGCGCACGATCAGCCCGGTGAGGATGAGCAGGGGAGACAGCCATGCGACGCCGGTTGCGAAAATCCAGGCGGTGACGGCGGTGCCGATATTCGCGCCGAGCAGCACGACTTGCGCCATGCGGGGGCGGATGAGATCACGCTCTGCGAAGGAGGCGACCGTCAATGCCGTGGCAGTCGAACTTTGCAGGGCGATGGTGGCGAGAAAGCCTGATAGCAGCGAGCGCGGCCCGCTCTTGGTGCCAGTGGCCAGCACGGTCCTGAGTTTCACGCCGAAGGCGCGCGTGACGCCATCCTTGACCTGTGCGAGGCCGAACAATAGCAGCGCCACAGCGCCCAGCAGATTGACGATAATGATGGTGGATTGCATGCTCGGTCGCCCTCCTTCCGTCAGTATTTTTATTGTGCGCCCATCGCCTTGCCCGAAACCGTTTCGCTTTCGGACGACATGCTGCGCGGAAAGTTTTCGGGGGCAGGAATCTTTAGTTGGCTAATAAATATAGGACTGAAATACCGTGTCGTACAGGGCTGATTACGACATTTTGAAGCGCAATGGCGATGGCTGGCTTTACGCCCACGCCGTCTGGCGCAAGGCCTCTCCGGCGACCATCGCCGCCGACATGGCGACATTGATGGAGCGCTGGCCTTCGACCATGGGAATGATCAGCCGCTCATCGGCCTTGTCATGCACATGATCAGGCACGCCAGCGCTTTCGCGCCCGAAAAGCAAGATATCATCGGCACGATAAGCGACATCCACATAGGGCAGGGCGGCCTTGGTGGAGGCAAGAATCAGCCTGCGTCCGGTGGAGGCGCGCCATTCCTCGAACCGCTCCCAATTGACGTGGCGGGTTAGCGAGGCTGTGGTGAGATAATCCATTCCGGCCCGTTTCAGGTTGCGGTCGGAAATGTCGAACCCAGCCGGTTCGATGATGTCAACGCCGATGCCGAGGCAGGCGGCGAGGCGCAGAATGGTGCCGGTATTGCCGGGAATATCCGGTTGGTAAAGAGCGATCCTGATATCGGGCATGGCATGGTCTTTCGTGGGGCAATGCGCCGGGACTTATCACGACGGAGAATGTGGAAACAAGCAAGCTGCACAACCGGGGCTGTTGTCACGTAGACACACTCGCGTGTTACGGCCTGTTTTGCGAGGTTTGAGGCGGTTTGGTGCTGGTCAATGCATATTTTTTGAGCTACAAGGGCGCATCTTTCAACACCAGCCACGGAGGTTCAGATGAATAAGCTCGTTCTATATCGCCTCCCGGCCATTGTAGTGCCTTTACAGGCCTAGGTGTTTCTCGCGGTTCGTCCGCAATTTCCTTGTTTTAGATTCGTCATGTGGCTGTCGTGGCCATATTCCATTTTCTTCCCGTGCTGGCTTTGGGAGCTTTTTTTGCCCCGCGCCGTTTTTTCGGGATATGTCTGTCCGGAGCTAGGCCATGTTCGGCTGGTTTGAAAAACGTCTCGATCCATTTCCCGCATCCACGCCCGTCGTGCCGCCAGCCAAGCTGCTGCCGTTCATGTGGCATTATATCCGGCCTGCGGCACCCTGGTTGCTGCTGCTGGGCCTGATGTCCATGGGCATCGCGGTTGCCGAAGTGATGCTCTACCAGTTCCTGGGCAATATCGTGGACTGGCTGTCGTCTGCCAACCGGGAAACCTTCCTGCAGGACGAGGGCTGGCGTCTTGTCGTCATGGCCTCCATTGTGCTGGTTGCCCTGCCGTTGATGGGCTCCATCCACACCATGACCATGCACCAGACGCTGGCTGGAAACTTCGGCATGATTGCCCGCTGGCACATGCACCGGTTTCTGCTGCGCCATTCCATGACGTTTTTCGCCAACGAGTTCGCAGGCCGCGTCTCCACCAAGGTCATGCAGACGGCGTTGTCCATCCGCGAAGTGGCGCTGAAGGTCATCGACGTCTTCGTCTATGCCATCAGCTTTGTCGGCTCCATGCTGTTCATGGTGGCTGCTGCGGACTGGCGCTTGGCCCTGCCACTCGTCTTCTGGCTGGTGGTTTATATCGCGATCCTGACCTATTTCGTGCCAAAACTCGGTCGTCTGGCCAGTGAGCAGGCGGATGCGCGCTCGCTGATGACGGGCCGTATCGTTGATAGTTACACCAACATCGCCACCATCAAGCTGTTTTCCCATGCGGGGCGTGAAGAGGTCTATGCGCGTGAAGGCATGAATGTGTTTCTGAACACGGTTCACCGTCAGATGCGCCGGATTTCGGCCTTCAACATCGCCATCGATATCAACAATGCGCTGGTGATGTTCTCCACCACGTCGCTCGGCCTTTACTTCTGGATGATGGGCTCGGTCTCTGTGGGTTCCGTGGCAGTCGCCATTGGCCTTTCCATGCGCGTCAACGGCATGTCGCAGTGGATCATGTGGGAAGTCACATCGCTGTTTGAAAACATCGGCACGGTCTATGACGGCATGAATATGATGTCCAAACCGCACGACATCGTGGATGCCGCCAATGCGCCCGCACTTTCCGCGCACAAAGGCGAAATCCGTTTCGACGACATTCGCTTCCACTATGGCAAGAACAAGGGCGTCATCGAAGGCCTGTCGCTGGATATCAAGCCGGGCGAAAAGGTAGGTCTTGTCGGTCGCTCCGGCGCGGGCAAGACGACGTTGATGAACCTTTTGCTGCGCTTCTACGATCTCGAATCCGGCAAGATTCTGATCGACGGGCAGGATATTTCCAATGTGTCGCAGGATAGCCTGCGCTCGCTGATCGGCGTCGTCACGCAGGATACGTCGCTGCTGCACCGGACTATTCGCGAAAACATCGCCTATGGCCATCCCGGCGCATCCGACGAAGAGATCATCGCGGCGGCAAAACGTGCCAATGCCTGGGACTTCATCGAAACACTTGTCGATATGCACGGCCGCCAGGGTCTGGATGCACAGGTGGGCGAACGCGGCGTCAAACTCTCCGGTGGTCAGCGCCAGCGTATCGCGATTGCGCGCGTGTTCCTCAAGGACGCCCCGATCCTCATTCTGGACGAGGCGACCTCGGCGCTTGACTCCGAAGTCGAAGCGGCCATTCAGGAAAACCTGTTTGCGTTGATGGAGGGTAAAACCGTTATCGCCATCGCCCACCGTCTCTCGACCCTTACGGAGATGGACCGCCTGATCATTCTCGACATGGGCAAGATCGTCGAGGCCGGCACGCATCAGGAGTTGGTGGAGCAGGGCGGTATCTATGCCGACCTGTGGCTGCGCCAGTCCGGCGGGTTCATTGCGGATGAGGAGCAGGGCATGAAGGTGGCGGGGGAGTAGGCTTCGGCCTCTCGGTAGATGCTTTCGTCATGGTCGGGCTTGTCCCGAGCATCTGCTACGTCGCAATTTTGGATACGTGAGTGGATTCCCGGGACAAGGGACAAGCCCGAGGATGAAGAAAGAGTATGTCGCGGCGTCAGCAATCCATTTGAGCGAGCGACGGTTTCAGACGCTCTATCCCACCTCATTACCAAAATATAATCTCACTCCCGCTTTGCCCATGCCCCGATTCCGCCTATATCAAAACCATGGTCATCACCCGTATTTTTCGCTTTTTCGAGAACTGGATCAAGCCCTTCGCCCGCAAGGACGATTTGCGTCCGCCGGAAGATACGTTTGCTTTCATTTGGTTCTATCTTAGGCAGGCCAAGACGCCCTTTTTTGCCATGCTCATTCTGGGTGGCCTGACTGCGGCGATTGAGGCGGCGTTGTTCTGGTTCGTCGGGCGGCTGGTGGATATTCTGTCCACGGTCAAACCGGGCGAGGGCTGGGCGGGGCTGATTTCCGGGCACGGTTATGAACTGATTGGCATGCTGTTTCTCATTGCCGTCGTTCGCTTCCTCGTGACCATGGTCACGGCGCTGGTGGACCAGCAGATTATTACCCCCGGCTTTTATAATCTCGTGCGCTGGCAATCCTATATGCATGTGGCGCGGCAATCGCTGACCTTTTTCCAGAACGATTTTTCCGGTCGCATCGTCACCAAGGTCTGGTCCGGCGGGCAGGCGGCAGGCGATCTGGTGACGTCGCTGATGGAAAGTGTCTGGTTCGTCGGCATCTATTCCGTGTCGATGCTGCTTCTGATCGGCGGTCTGGACTGGCGTCTGGCCATGGTGGTGCTGGTCTGGGTCGGCATATTTTCGATGCTGGCGCGTTATTTCGTGCCGCGCATCCGCAAACATTCGCGTGAAACGGCGGAAGCCGCCTCCATGTTGTCGGGTCGCATGGTGGACGCCTACAGCAACATTCAGACGCTGAGGCTGTTCGGGCGTGACGACGCCAATGACCGTTACATGCGCCAAGGCTTCGATATTTTCCAGAACACCACCATGATGTTCACGCGCTTCATTACCGGCGTGCGCGCGTCCATGGCGCTGCTGTCCGGTATCATGATCACCTCGATGGCGGCGCTCTGCATCGATCTCTGGCTGGCTGGCAAGATCAGCTCCGGCGCGGTGGCCTTTACGCTGGCCTTGGTGCTGCGGCTGAATTTTCTGCTGGGCCGCCTGATGACGCAGTTCAACGGCATCATGCGCAATTTCGGCACGGTGCAGAACGCAGCCGAGCTGATTTCGCAGCCCGTCGGACTTGTCGATGTGCCGAATGCGCCGGATCTGGTCGTGGCCAAGCCAAGCATTCGCTACGAGAATGTCAGCTTCCATTATGGGCGCAGCAAGGGTGTCATCGACAATCTCAGCCTTGATATCGCGCCGGGCGAAAAGGTCGGTATCGTGGGCCGGTCGGGCGCGGGCAAGTCCACTCTCGTCAATCTGCTGCTGCGTTTCTACGATGTCGAAAAGGGCCGCATCTTTATCGATGGACAGGATATCGCCAAGGTCAGTCAGGAAACCTTGCGCGCCCATATCGGCATGGTCACGCAGGATACCTCGCTGCTGCACCGATCCATTCGCGATAATATCATGTTCGGGCGCATGGATGCCAGCGAAGAGCAACTGCTTGCCGCCACACGCCGCGCCAAGGCGGATGATTTCATCGAACGTCTTGAAGACCAGCGTGGGCGCAAAGGCTTGGAAGCCCATGTGGGCGAGCGTGGCGTCAAGCTTTCCGGCGGTCAGCGCCAGCGCATCGCCATCGCCCGCGTCATGCTGAAGGATGCACCGATACTGGTGCTGGATGAAGCGACCTCGGCTCTCGATTCCGAGGTGGAAGCGGCCATCCAGAGCAATCTGGATGAGTTGATGCACGGCAAGACGGTTCTTGCCATCGCGCATCGCCTGTCCACCATCGCCGCGCTCGACCGGCTTATCATCATGGATGCAGGGCGCATCGTGGAGCAGGGCACCCACACGCAGCTTGTAAATAGCGGCGGGCTTTATTCGGAGCTCTGGGCGCGCCAATCGGGTGGTTTTCTCGATGCAGACGAGACGGTGCCTACGGTTTAAGACCCAGCAATAGCGAAATCCGCCACCAGTCCGTAATGGTTGGAGCCGTGATTGTCCGGCAGGCGCTCCAGTTTCATCAGGGTTGCCGGTTTGCGGGCGAAGATGTGGTCGATGGCGATGCCAAACGGCCCGGCGTCGATGGGCCATGTGGCCGGTTCCCACTGCGCCTTCTTCAGATCCGTCGCCAGCAGGAATTCCCTCATGTCAGGCGCAATGCTGGCGGAATTGAAATCACCACCGAGAATGAGCGGGCCTGTGACCGAGGAGATCGCGGAGCGGATGCGGCTCAGCTCGTTGCGGTGATAGTCATCGAAATAGGGTTTTGCCAGATGCGCTGCCGCCAGCGTGAGCTTGATGCCATCAATGTCGATCATCGCCATGGCGAAGCGCTCGCGGCTGACATAGCTCAAACTGCCAATGCGGGCATTCTCCAGCGGGCGTTTGGACAGAATCAGCAGATCGCAGTTTTGCGTGCCCACGCCGCAGCCAATGCGGTAAGGGTAGGTCTGGCCCAATCGGGGCAGGGCGGTCGCTACTGCGTCGGCCTCCATCACATAGGCCACGTCGGCATTGGATGCCAAAATCGTATCGGCAATTGATTCGGCATTGCCCGGGTTCTCCCTCAGCACGTTGAAGGACAAAAGCCGGAAGGATTTTGCGCCTGCGGGCGCATAGGCGTCCGTCACGAACTCCTGGTGCATGTAGAGGGCGTGCGCGCCCAGCATGAAAGCCCAGGCCAGAAGCACGATGAAGATGCGGGATCGAAGGACCAGAAGGCATAAAAGCGCGCCAAATGCCGCGAGAACGGCAATATGCAGCTGAAAGCTGTTGACGAAGGCCAGCAGCCAGAAATCACCGACATATCGGATACTTATAAGAAGAAGCGCAAGTGCGAGCGCAAAGGACCCGACACAGGTGAGCCTAGCTTTCAAAATCAAAACCCCGCTTATCGGCTCTCCCTGATTCTGATTAGCATGCGCGATTTGGGTGCACAATGTTGCAGGATGGACAGCAGAGCCGGAAAAGGCGGAGAAAAATAGCCCGGCAAGGCAGAATTACGGCAGCTTTGTGTGCTTTCCTCTTGCCAAGGTCCGCCATATTTTGCGATCAAGCAGAATAGGCGCGATTTATCGTCGCGCACTGACCAGGGCAAGGGGGATCGAGTTTGTCCTGGATCAAAACATAGCTGGAGGACTCATGCGACTTTCAACAAAATTAGCGCAGAGGATGGTGTAGCGGTGAGCGAGCACGTAAATGACCATGACGCCTCGGGTGAACCGACCCGTCGCGATTTTCTTTATCTTGTGACTGGTATGGCGGGTGCTGTCGGCGCTGCTGCCGTGGCCTGGCCCTTCATCGACCAGATGCGTCCCGATGCGTCCACCCTGGCGCTTGCATCCATTGAAGTGAATGTCGCCAGCGTCGAGCCGGGCATGTCCCTGACCGTCAAATGGCGCGGCAAGCCGATCTTCATTCGTAACCGCACGCAAAAAGAGATCGATGAAGCCAACGCTGTTGCGCTGACCGATCTGAAAGATCCCGTCGCGCGCAACGCCAACCTCGATGCCGCCGCACAGGCGACCGATGTTGACCGTTCCGCAGGGCAGGGCAAGGAAAACTGGATCGTCATGATCGGTTCCTGCACGCATCTTGGTTGTGTTCCGCTGGGTCAAGCCGGCGATTTCGGCGGGTGGTTCTGTCCCTGCCATGGCTCGCACTACGATACGGCGGGCCGCATTCGCAAAGGTCCGGCGCCGGAAAACCTGCATATTCCGACCTTCGCATTCACATCCGATACCGTGATCAAAATCGGATAAGGGGACATTTGAAATGAGTGGTCATTCCAGTTACCAGCCCTCGACCGGTATCGAAAGATGGGTCGACTCCCGCCTGCCGCTGCCGCGCATGGTCTATGACAGTTTCATAGCCTATCCGGTGCCGCGCAACCTGAACTATGCCTACACCTTCGGCGCCATGCTTGCCGTCATGCTGATCGTGCAGATCCTGACCGGCGTCGTGCTGGCCATGCATTATGCCGCTGAAACGACGGTTGCCTTCAACTCCGTTGAAAAGATCATGCGCGATGTGAACCAAGGTTGGCTGCTGCGCTACATGCACGCCAACGGTGCGTCCTTCTTCTTCATCGCCGTCTACCTGCACATTGCCCGTGGCCTCTATTACGGCTCCTATAAGGCACCGCGTGAAATCCTCTGGATTCTCGGCTGCGTCATCTTCCTTCTGATGATGGCTACCGGTTTCATGGGTTACGTTCTGCCTTGGGGCCAGATGTCCTTCTGGGGTGCAACGGTTATCACCGGCTTCTTCACAGCCTTTCCGGGCGTGGGTGAGTGGATCCAGCAGTTCCTGCTCGGTGGCTTCGCTGTTGATCAGCCGACGCTGAACCGCTTCTTTGCGCTGCATTACCTTCTGCCCTTCATGATCGCAGGCGTCGTTATCCTGCACATCTGGGCGCTGCACGTAACGGGCCAGACCAACCCGACCGGCGTTGAGGTCAAGACGAAGACGGACACGGTTCCGTTTACGCCTTACGCAACGCTGAAGGATGCGCTCGGCGTTTCCGTCTTCCTGCTTGGCTATGCTTGGTTCGTCTTCTACATGCCGAACTTCCTCGGTCACCCTGACAACTACATCATGGCCGACCCGCTGAAGACACCGGCGCATATCGTGCCGGAATGGTACTTCCTGCCATTCTACGCCATGCTGCGTGCCATCACCTTCAACATCGGCCCAATCGATTCCAAGCTGGGCGGCGTGCTGGTGATGTTCGGTGCCATCGTTGTGCTGTTCTTCCTGCCATGGTTGGACACGTCCAAGGTTCGCTCGGCCGTCTATCGTCCGTGGTACAAGCTGTTCTTCTGGATCTTCGTAGTCGATTGCATCATGCTCGGCTGGCTGGGTTCGCGTCAGCCTTCGGACCTCTACACGCAGATGGCTCTGTTTGGCACGATCTACTACTTCGGCTTTTTCATCATCATCATGCCACTTCTCGGCCTGTTTGAAACGCCAAGGCGTATCCCGAATTCGATCACCGAGGCCGTTCTGGAAAAGAATGGCAAGACCGCTGCCGCCCCCGCGGCTGCCGTCAAGATATAAGTGCGAGAGAAGGACGCTTACAATGAAAAAGCTTGTAACGAGCATCGCGCTTATCGCTGCCATGAGTGGCTTTTCTTCTGCGGGTTTCGCTGCAGAAGAAGGGCATGACCTCAAGGAACTGACCGAACATGCAATTGCGGGCGGGCACTTCCCCATCCTCAAGCCGCATGAAGAGAAATGGTCCTTTGCCGGACCTTTCGGAAAATACGACAAGGGCCAGCTTCAGCGTGGATTGAAAGTCTACAAGGAAGTCTGTTCCGCCTGTCATTCCATGAATCTGGTGTCGTTCCGCACGCTGGAAGATCTGGGTTACTCGGAAGATCAGGTCAAAGCCTTCGCTGCCGAATATGAAGTGCAGGATGGTCCGAATGCGGATGGCGAGATGTACACCCGCAAGGCTGTTCCATCAGACCACTTCCCATCGCCCTATCCGAACCATGAAGCAGCTGCTGCCTCAAACGGCGGTGCGGCACCACCTGATATGTCGCTGCTGGCGAAAGCCCGTGGCGTCGAACGCGGCTTCCCGACATTCCTCATCGACATGATCCCGATCGTCGGTGGATATCAGGAAGGCGGACCGGATTACATCCACGCGCTGCTCAACGGTTATCAGGACGCACCCGAGGGCGTTGAAGTTGCCGAAGGCACACACTTCAACCCATACTTCGCCAGCGCCTCCGCCCTCAAAATGGCCCCGCCCATCAGCGCCGATCAGGTGACCTATGATGACGGTGCGCCACAGACGGTGGAGCAATACTCCCATGACGTCGCTGCCTTCCTCATGTGGGCGGCAGAACCGCACATGGAAGAACGCAAGCGCACCGGCTTCATGGTCATCGTGTTTCTTTTGATCTTCACGGCACTGATCTATCTGACGAAGAAGTCCGTATATTCCAGAAAAGAACACTGAACTTTGAGACGAAACTAAAGGCGGCCGAAAGGCCGCCTTTTTGCTTTATAGAAGAATTTTCGCCAGTTCGCGCTCACAGGCCATTTGATCCAGTGAGCCGAGTGTTCCCAGCCTCCTCAGAATGAGTTCATTGGGAATGGTCGCGAAGCGCCATCTCACCAGGCATGTCTGGGGCAAGCCTGCTGCATCGAGATCGCCAAGAACAACGTCACTCGGCCACGATGATGCTTTCGCCGTCGTAATCATGGCCACAAGGGTGGAAGCATTCTCTCTGTTGAAATTTTGACCTGATATCACCACCGTCGGGCGACGCTTGATGACGGGAACATCGGCGAAGGGAAAGGGCACGACAATTGTCGTATAGCGCTCACAGATCACGAAACGCTTCCTCGTCTTCCTTGCTCTCCCACTCTGGGAAAAGGCTGGAAATGTTGACGAGGTAATCGTCTTCAAGCTTGACCTCACGCAGCGGAATACGTTCTCCTTTGCGCTTTCGGTACCAGTTGCTCCACACCGTCTTCATCTGCCCTTCCGGGCGAATTGCTTCGGTAGGACGACCATCACGACCCGTTTTCATCCGCACCCACCCACCGACGACGCCATCGGCTTCGAGATTGATATGCTCGTTGTCGCTCAGCCCACGAAGGCGTTCTCGAAGCTTGTCGCCGTCTATGTGCTTGAACCAGATAGCGACATCTGTGATCTGAACCTGAAATGCCATCGTTCTTCTCCTGCCGACAGTCAAACCCTACAGGGGGTGTAGGGGGGGTGTCAATCGTGGGGCGGCGGGCGTTTTCGTTCTCTTTGAATGGTCTTTTCTGTTTGTCCGGACGAGCCAAGTTGATAGTGTGCAGCGAAATTATTCTGTCACTTTCTAAATCGGAAATTCCATGACCGTTATCGCTTCGGAGCTTGCTGCTGCCATTCGTTCTATTCCCGACTATCCGAAGCCGGGGATTATCTTTCGTGATATCACCACGCTGCTGGGCAATCCGCGTGCTTTTCGCCGGGCGGTGGATGAGTTGGTGCAGCCCTATGCGGGTACGAAAATCGACAAGATTGCGGGCATGGAAGCGCGTGGCTTCATTCTGGGTGGCGCCGTTGCGCACCAGCTTTCCGCTGGTTTCGTGCCGATCCGCAAGAAGGGCAAGCTGCCGCACACCACTGTGCGCGTGGCTTACAGCCTGGAATATGGTGTCGATGAGATGGAGATGCATGTGGATGCCGTGCAGCCAGGCGAGAAGGTCATTCTGGTGGATGATTTGATTGCAACCGGTGGAACGGCTGAAGGTGCGGTGAAACTGCTGCGCCAGATGGGCGCGGACATCGTCTCGGCCTGCTTCGTCATCGATTTGCCGGATTTGGGCGGGCGCAAGAAGCTGGAGGATCTGGGTGTGGAAGTACGCACGCTGGTCGAGTTTTCCGGGCACTAATTTTCGCATCTGGCAGGGGTCTTTCATTGCAAAAGCTCATGGAATTCAAAACATGGCTGTTTCGATTTTTGAAATATGCCTGGCTGCGTCCAAGAGCCTGGAGCGATGACACCATCAATGGCCGCAATGTCGTGGTCGTTGGCTCGGCCCCTGTTTCGGCCAAGCCCTTTGATTTTGATGAAAGCTATCTCGTCATATCCGTGAATGCCTCGCAGATCGTTGCGAAGGGTTGGGGCGTTGAAAAGCCCGACATCACGCTGATGATGTTTCACCAGATCGAGGGCAAGTACAAGAACGCGCAGGAAGTACGCCGCGTGCTGAATGGCGAGAGCACCGGCAGCCTTTACCTGCTCTTGTGGCGGCATGATCTTGCGCGGCTGAGGGCAGGGCTGACCCGTATCAATTACGGCTATGATAGATTGTCGATCGTCGATCGCTTCAGCCGTGTCGCACTCGTCCGCGCCATGACCGGCAAGTTGAATTTCGAGATCAGCCCGGAATCGAAATATTCAAACGGTGTCATCGCGGTCATGCTTGCGCTGCAAAGCGGGGCAAAGCGCGTCGTCATCGCTGGTATCAACCCAGCCTCTACCGGGCACATCTATAATGCCGAAAACCTGCACCGCAAACATAGCGGCCCCGATCTGGAGGCGCTGAAACAGATGCAGCAGGTGGGGCTACCCGTCTATACGGCGGATGCCGCAGTTGCGGATGCTACGGGGTTGCCTTTGTGGAAGCCAGAGATTGCGGAGAGTTGAGCCACCGCCTCACTCAAACTCCAGCACATTGCTCTCAAACCGAACCACCATCTCGCCATGTTGATTGACGCCTTCGTTGAGCGTGGTGTTCATCAGCATGCCGGGGCGTGAGGCCAGCGGTCGGGATGCGGTCAGCGTGGTGAAATAGGTGACGTCGTCGCCTGCATAGACCGGGCGCAGCCATTTGAGATTGCGGATACCGGGCGAGGGGCCGAGTTTGGGTGGCTCTATGCCTTCGGAGATCAGGCGTTTTGCCTCGGTGGTCCAATAGTTCAGAAAACACTTCATCCATGAGGCGCTGGTTTGCCAGCCGGAGGCGCAGAGGCCTTCGAATACCGAGTTCCTCGCCGCTTCCGCATCCAGATGAAACGGTTGCGGATCGAATTTTTCGGCGTAGCGGATGATGGATTCTGCGGAAAAATGCACGGTGCCGAGTTCGAGCCGGACGTTGCTTGGATAAAGCTCAATGAATTTCATGCGCTTGCTCCTACCGTTGCGGTGGCCAGCATGGCGTTCAGCTCGACCACGCAGACGAGGTCGCCGCGCTGGTTTTGCAACTCATGGCGCAGCTTGACCACGCCCATGCCGGGCCGCGTTTTCGATACGCGTTGCTCGATAACCGTCGTCGTGCCGCTCAGCGTATCACCGGCCAGAACCGGCTTCTTCCACTCCACGACATCCACACCCAGCCCCGCCTGAGAGGGCGAGCCGCTGATATAGCTGTCCACCGTCATGCGCATCAGCATGCCGCAAGTGTGCCAGCCAGAGGCGGCGAGGCCGCCGAGAATGCTGGCCTTGCCTGCTTCTTCGGAAAGATGCATCGGCTGTGGGTCGAATTCGGAGGCGAATTCGATGATTTCTTCCGCCGTCACCAGTTTCGGCCCCAGCTGGAACTGACGCCCGGGGGTGAAATCCTCAAAAGCATATGTCACTGGCGAACTCCTCCTCCACAGTTTTATAAGCAAAACCTACCGTAACTTTGCCTTTTACGTAAAGGTAAAATTATTGATGGTCCGCGCAAAAATCGTGATGAAAACAAAAGGCCCGCGACGAGGTGCGGGCCGGTTTTGTCGCTGGGCTGGCTTAGAGCATTCCCATCCAAAGAGGAAACGCTTCAGGTGTTGAAGCGGAAGTGAATGACGTCGCCGTCATGCACGACATATTCCTTGCCTTCGTCACGGCCCTTGCCAGCTTCCTTGGCGCCGACTTCACCCTTGAAGGTGACGTAGTCGTCATAGGCGATGGTGAAGGCGCGGATGAAGCCGCGTTCGAAATCCGTGTGGATCACGCCGGCGGCGCCCGGAGCCTTGGTGCCGCGCACGATGGTCCATGCGCGCGTTTCCTTGGGGCCAACGGTGAAGTAGGTGATGAGGTCGAGCAGGTGGTAACCGGCGCGGATCAAGCGGTCGAGACCGGCTTCTTCGAGACCCAGAGCCGACAGGAATTCCTTGGATTCTTCCTCGGGCAACTGTGCGACTTCGGATTCGATGGCGGCGGAAATGATGACGCATTCCGCGCCCTGCGTCTTTGCCATTTCGGCAACGGCCTTGGTGTGCTCATTGCCATCGACAGCGTCAGCTTCCGCCACGTTGCAGACGTACAGCACCGGATGCGAGGTCAGAAGGTTGAGGCCCTTCAACACTTCGATCTCGTCGGCAGCAAGAGTCTTCAAGAGCAAGCGGGCAGGCTTGCCTTCGTTCAGAAGCTTGATCACGGCTTCCATGACGGGAAGCTGCGCCAGCGAATCCTTGTCCTTGGAAGAGGCGCGCTTGCGCGTCTGCTCAACGCGACGCTCAAGGCTTTCCAGGTCGGCCAGCATCAGTTCCGTTTCAATCGTATCGGCATCGCCAACCGGGTTGATGCGACCTTCGACATGGGTGATGTCGTCATCTTCAAAGCAGCGAAGGACGTGCACCACGGCATCGACTTCGCGAATGTTGGCGAGGAACTTGTTGCCCAGACCTTCACCCTTGGAGGCGCCGCGCACCAGACCGGCAATATCCACGAAGGAGATGCGGGTGGGGATGATTTCCTTGGAACCGGCAATATCGGCCAGCACTTTCATGCGCGGGTCGGGCACGGCCACTTCGCCGGTGTTGGGCTCAATGGTGCAGAAGGGATAGTTTGCCGCCTGCGCCGCTGCCGTTTTCGTCAGCGCGTTGAAAAGTGTGGACTTGCCGACATTGGGCAGACCGACGATACCGCATTTGAAGCCCATGGCTTGAACCTGTCTCTATCTCAAAAATTCCGTTGCCAGCCTTTTGCGGAATGGGCAGGGCAAGGTCAAGCCTTGTTGCCGGAAACGATAAGGATTCCCGCAAAAGACATGGCTCATATGGCCGGTTGGCCCCAGCCGAACCAGCCGGAGATCAGCGCCCAGCCGCCATAGATGATGGCGCCACTGGTGAGAACGGAGAGTGTGGCAAGTCCAAGCCCGGTGATAACAGCCATATCATCCTTCTGAGCCAGCCCAAGCGCGATGGTCAGAACGGCAAGGCCCGGAAGCATGTTGCCGAAGGGAATAGGCAGCGCGATCAAAACCGCCATCAGGAAAATAACGATGCCAATGCTGATGGGGCCGAGATGTTCCGCCAGAACATGGCCGCGTGGCCGCAACAAGCCCTCCAGCTTCTCCAGCCGCGGCGCAGCCTTCTCAGCCGTAATTTCGATCAGCGAACGAGAGACGGATAGGCGACCGAGAAAACCCGGTAGCATTAGCTTCCGGGAACCAAACATGATCTGGAGCGACAAAATGGCCAGTGCCGTTCCAAAGATCATGCCTGCAGGAATGCCGGGCGTGGGAATGATGGCGGGGATGGCAAACACCAACAGAACGAAGGCAATCGCCTTATCGCCCAGCTTTTCCAGCAGGCCCGCCAGCGTCACCTTTTCAGGCAAGTCTTCGGCCAGCCGCTTCAGCGCCGCTGCCATGGTGTTATGCTGCGCGGTTTCATCCATGTGCAGGGGTTTTCTGCGGTGCGGATGCGGATCGGGAAGGGGCGTCTGATGTTTTCATCAGCGTGAAATGGGGATGCGGCGCAAAGTTTCAAGCCGCATCGAGACTGCTGGCGGAATTGTCAGTCCTTCTTGCCGAACATGCGTTTCAGCATTTCCGCCATCGGGCCGGTTTCCGGCAGCTTCTTGGGCTGGGCGGAATTGCGGGCTTGGTGGATGTGCGACTTCGCTGCCGGTTTGGCGGGCTTTGCCTCTTTCTCTATTTCGCTCTTCACGCCAACGGCCAGCGCCAGCTTGTTCATCAGCTGCGAGTCTTCGCCTTTGACCAGCATCTCGGCATTGTCAGCGATGGCGTCGAGCAGTGGCTCCAGCCAGACCTTGTCGGACTTGGCGAAATCGCCCAGCACATGGCCGTGCACCCGTTCTTTGTCGCCGGGGTGGCCGATGCCCAGACGCAGGCGGCGATAGTCCTTGCCGCAATGGGCGTCGATGGATTTGAGGCCGTTATGGCCGCCATGGCCGCCACCGATTTTGATACGAGCGCGACCGGGAGCGAGATCGAGTTCATCGTGAATGGCGATGATATCGCCGGTTTTCACCTTGTAGAAGCGCATGGCTTCACCGACGGATTCGCCTGACAGGTTCATGAAGGTCAAAGGCTTCATCAGAAGCACCTTTTCGCCCGCGATCTCGCCTTCGGAAATTTCGGCCTTGAACTTTTTCGACCATGGCGAAAAAGAGGGTAGGCGTTGCAGGGCATCCACCGCCATGAAGCCGATATTGTGCCGGTTGGCGGCATATTGCGTGCCGGGATTGCCAAGGCCTGCAATGATGATCATGGACGTGTCCGCTTGGGTTCGATTTGACAATTGTCCTTCACCACCGAAAAAACCGGCGGGTGTCAACGTTTTTGTCACCGGCAAGGCAGCTATTGGTGGATGATGAGGCCGTATTTTTCATAGATGCGCCGCTGGGCGCCATCCTTGATCAAGTCGTCCAGCGCAGCTTGCATCTTCCCGATCAAGCTGTCAGGAACGGAAAGATTGCAGGCCATGCCGAGGTTTTGCCACGCCAGAACCATCACCTCCACGAATTGACCCGGCACCAGGTTTTTCAAAACGCTTTCCGACATCGGCATCATGTCTACGCGCCCGGCTGCCAGTTTTGAAAGCGTCTTGTCGAAATCGGCGCTCAGATCGACGCGCGGAAATCCCTTCGACTTCAAAAGCGCTTCCGTATAGTCGTTTCGCTGCGTTCCAATCGTATAGGCTTTGGCATCATCAATGTTTTTAACGTCCAGACGCCGTTCCTTCAACGCAACGAGGATGTTGCGGTCGGTGTGGACGGGTGACACCCATTTGAAGAGATTTTCACGCTGCGGCGTACGGGCGGCGGCCACGACGCAATGCATCGGCTCGGTTTCCGCCAACGCTATGGCGCGCGCCCAGGGCAAAATGGTGGCGTCGTAGTCCACGCCCGTGCGTTCGAATATGATCTTCAATTGGTCCATATAAACGCCAGTCGGCTGCCCATCGGCACCACGGGAATTATAGGGCGGGTATTCCTCGGTAGAAATGGTCAGATGTTCGGCGGAGGCCGGTAGAGCGATGGAAAAGACCATCCATGTCAAAATGTTTCGCCACATTGACTTCATCCTCCCCGATGCAGTTATGTTCCAACCTTCGCGACTATCTGACTGTTCTGCTGCTCGAAAGCGGCGATGTAAGCGCTGATCGGCTGCGGTCTGGCGAAGAGATAACCCTGGCCGCAATCGACGCCGATCTCCTTGAGCATGGCTTCCTGCTCGCGGGACTCGATGCCTTCGGCAATCACCACGCAGTTCATCTTGTGCGAGATCGCGCTGATCCCCTCCACCAGCATGCGGCTTCTCTGGCTGATTTCCGTGATGTTATCACCGATCGAGCGCGTAAAGGACTGGTCGATCTTGACGATATCGACCGGGAAACGGTTGAGATAGCTGAGCGACGAATAGCCGGTGCCGAAATCATCCAGCGCGATGCGGCAACCCAGGTGCCGGATGGCGTCGAGGACGGCACGAATCTGCGGATCGTCATGCATCAGCACCGCCTCGGTGATCTCGATCACCAGTCGGCTGGGCACGATGTCGTGGCGGTATAGGAGCCCGGCAATCCGGGTCGGCAGGCCGGGTTCGAACTGCAGGGCGGAGAAGTTCACCGCGACATAGGCGTTTTCCAGTCCGGGCAGCTTGGAGAGGGTGGCCAGATTTTGGACGGAACGCTCCAGAATGGTGTTGCCGATGCGGCCAATCGTGCCGTTCTCTTCCGCAACCGCGATGATGGCGGCGGGCGGGAGGATGCCTTTGCGCGGGTGGTTGAGGCGCATCAGGGCCTCGAAACCAACCGTCTCGCCGCTTGCCAATTTCTGGATTGGCTGAAAATGAGCTTCCAGCCAGTTCCCATCCAGAGCCTGCTCGATATCCTGTTCCATTTCCGCCCGCTCGCGCGCTTCGTTCATGATGGCGGGGTCGAACATCTGCGCGCCGTTCTTGCCAGCGCGCTTCCTGCTATACATCGCCATATCGGAGTTTTGCAGAAGTTCGGCAGCCGTCTTGGCGTGGGTCGGGTAGAGCGCCAGACCGATACTTGCGCTGAGGCGCACGCTGTGGCCGAAAGCGTTGAACGGTGTATCGAAGATCGCGCAAATTTCGTCGCAAATGCGGGTTGCCCGCTGTTGTGTCATCGGGCCGGTGAGCAATACTGCGAATTCATCACCGCCAAGGCGCGATGCGCTATCCTGCGGCGACAGCAAAGTCTCCAACCGCTCGACGAAGGCTTTGAGAACAGCGTCACCGGCGGCGTGGCCGAGATTGTCGTTGATGATCTTGAAGCGGTCCAGATCGATGAAAAGGCATGCGAGTTCGGTGCGGTTGTCGTCTGCTTCCAGAATTTTTTCGTCCAGAATGGCTTCGAAACCCTGACGATTGAAGAGGCCTGTCAAATGGTCGGAGATAGCTTGCAGACGGTTGAGCTGTTCGGAGCGGCGTAGTTCCGTCACATCGGTCATGACGCTCAGACCTTCGGAGCGGCGCTGGCCATCACCGACGCTCAAGGCTTTTTCCGCGATCAGAACGTCCATCAAACGGCCATCGCCGCATTGAAAACGGATCGTCAGTTCAGAGCTTCCTGCCATGCCATGCGTGGTGGATTCATTGTGCCTACGCAGCACGAAGCGGGCGCGGTCCTCGGCGTAAATGAGATCGGCGAAACCGAGTCCCAGAACTTCGGCGCGCTGATAACCTGTGGCCTCCACCCAGTAATCGCTGACAGCGGCGATACGGTCCGTCGGATCGAGCGAGAAGAGCATGGCTGGCGTGCGGTTATAGATTTCCGTGGTGCGCAGATGCGCTTTCTTGATTTCCTGCTCTTCGCTATCGAGCTGGATTTGCATTTCGTTGAAGCTCTGCGCCAAACGGCCCATCTCGTCTTTCGAGCGCCAGTCCACATGGTGGCGGGAGCCAAGCCGTCGTGTCGCCTCGATGGCCGCAGTCAGCCGCAACAGCGGCTTCATGATCATCAGGCGATTGCCGATAATGGCGGCGGCGAAAATGGTCAGAATGGCCAGAACAAAAATAGAAATGAAGGCCAGTTCGAGATTGCTAAGCGAGGTGAATAGGCCGACATTCTGGAAGAACACTGTGATGGTGCCGACCTTCGTCTCGCCATCGAGGTTCTTGTAGGTGATGTCCCGGGTAATCGAAGAGGTGTCGTCGGAGGCGCTAGCACCCGCCGTCTGCGTCACATCCAGATGGCCAAACGTATCGCGCACCTTGACCATATAGACGGCGGGGTCTGCAACCAGCGTACCGGTGATCTGGTTGATGCTCTCGTCGTCTAGATCCCAAAGCGGGCGACCAAGCGCCTGCGAGTTGGCGACGAGCAGAATTTCAAGGCGGTCCCGCTGATTGACGACCGATTCATGGTGGGAGAGCATCAGGAGAATGGTGAAGAGCGGTGCAACCAACGCGAAAAGTGCGCCGGAAACGATCGCAACGAAGCGACTTTCTACGGAATGGGTCATCTGCCTTTACTACCGCCCCTTGCCCTTCAAACCCCTGTCACGCAATCCCAGCCTGCGCGATAAAAAGTCTCGTTCTCAAATACTTACGAGATTTAGATTTTCGGTGGAGTCATGCGTAACTCCGAACGTGCTAATGTGTGATTTATAAACCTAAAGTTTTGATTGAACGTTTCCGGAAATGCTTAATTGTTGCTGAAGAATTTCATTGGCGAACAATACAATTTCTCAACATTGCAATAAGACATAAAAAATGCCCCGCATCTTGCGATGCGAGGCATTGAATAAAAAGAAAAATACAGCGCCGTAGCGCAGATATTATTCTTCGGAAGCTTCTTCTGCCGGAGCTTCTGCTTCGTCAACAACCGCGACCGTTGGTGGCACGATGGTTGCAATTGTGAAGTCGCGGTCAGTGATGACTGGCGATACGTTCTTTGGCAGCTTCACATTCGAGATGTGGATGCTGTCGCCGATCTTGGCGCCGTCGAGATCAACCGTGATCGCTTCAGGAATGTCGTTTGCAGGAACGTGAGCTTCGACAGTGTGACGAACGATGTTGAGAACGCCACCCTTCTTGATCTCGGACTTGTCTTCATTGATGAAGTGGACCGGGATTTCGACCGTAACCTGCGAATTGCCGGATACGCGCAGGAAGTCTACGTGTACCATGAAATCGCGGACTGGATCGCGCTGGTAGTCCTTTGGCAGAACCTTGTACTTCTTGCCATCGACGTCGATCGTCGCGACAGTGGTCATGAAACCGCCAGCCTGGACGCGCTTGGTGACTTCGTTGGTCGAAATCGCGATAGAAATTGGGGCTTGCTTGTCACCATAGATGACAGCAGGAATCAAACCGTTGCGACGAAGTTCACGAGAGGACCCCTTACCAACTCGTTCGCGCGCCTCGGCCTTGAGCTCATACGATTCTTTGCTCATGGCATAATCCTTTTAGGTTGTCTGGAGAGTTCATTCCGGCGTACCGGAGCAAACTGGAGAAGGCGTTTGACAGCCGTCTCGCCCGCGTTGCCTCCAAGGGTGTCTACACGGATGCGGGCGCTATAGTATAAAGAGGGGGCAAAGGCAAGCCTTCGTCATCCGCATGACACAAAGCTCTCCCGCTCATCTCCTGCTTTAACTGCGCGGAGGCGGCACCATTTAGGGGAGAGTATTTTAACCTCTGCTTATCTATATCGATAAACGCAGTAAAAACCCATCATCATTATGCTCTGCAACAATTCAACAGATGCGTGATGTTAATGTATCAAATTCTGACCTGCCTCGCTGTAGACCACGACGTTCGCTATACATTAGCCGCAGTCACTATCTGCGTTCTGGGCAGCTTCCTGACCATGCGCCTGTTTTCCCGTGCGCGGCAGTCAACCTCCATCCAGCGCGTCAACTGGCTGTTTCTGGCGGGCATGATTGGTGGCACCACGATCTGGACCACGCATTTTGTGGCCATGCTGGGATATCAGGCACCCGGCAATGTTGGCTTCCTGCCAGTTTTCACCGGCCTGTCCTTCATCATTGCCGTCGCTGCAACCATGGCTGGGCTGGCCATTTCCACCTATGGCGGCCACACGGCGCTGGCGGAAGGCGGCGGCCTTGTCGTGGGTCTTGGCATTGCCAGCATGCATTACACCGGCATGGCAGCCTATGCCGTTCAGGGCTCACTCGTCTGGGATCAATATTACGTCGTTGCGTCCATGGTCTTTGGCGCTGTTTTCGGCATGCTGGCCACAAACCGCATCGTGCGGCCGGTCAACTGGTTCTGCAAATATAGCGGCATGACCTTTCTGGTGCTGGCCATCGCCTCCACGCACTACACCGCCATGGCCGCCTTTTCGGTCGCCTTCGACCCGTCCTTTATGATCGCCCCTTCCTTGATGTCGCCAGCCCTTATGGGTGGTAGCGCAATCATCATCACCTTCGTGCTTCTGGCCTTCGGCTTCTCCACCTATGTCATCGATTCTGAAACCAGTTTGCAGGCCGTTGCGCGCTACCGCCATCTGTCGCTGCATGATGCCCTGACCGGTATTCCCAACCGTGCCGCGTTTCAGGAGCATTTGCAGGCGCTGTTGAAGCGCAGCGCTGACCCAACGGCGCGCATTGCGCTTCTGTCTTTCGACCTCGACCGTTTCAAGGAAATCAACGACGTCCACGGCCACGGGGCAGGGGATGCGGTGCTGCGGTCTCTGGCAGACCGCATGAGCTCCGTTCTCCAGCCGGGTGAATTCGTAGCGCGCGTGGGCGGCGATGAATTCGTGGCCGTGCTGCACCGTTATTATTCGCGTGCGGATGGTCTGGCATTCGCCAACCGCCTTCTGGCCGAGGTTCTGAAGCCCATCGAGTGGAAAGAAACGGTTCTGTCGGTCGGTGCCAGCATCGGCATTGCTATCGGCAACTCGCACACAAAGAATGTCGATACGCTGATCTCGCAGGCGGATGTGGCCATGTACCGCGCCAAGAGCGATGTGACCGGCACGATCTGCTTTTACGACAAATCCATGGATGAAGCCTCGCGCGCCCGCAACGCCCTTGCGGTCAGCATGCGCTCCGGGCTGAGCAACGGTGCTTTCGAGCTTTATTTCCAGCAGCAGAACGATACCAGCAGCGGCGCAATCGTCGGCTTCGAGGTGCTGTTGCGCTGGAACCACCCGGAACGCGGCATGATTTCGCCTGCCGAATTCATTCCGATTGCAGAACAGACAGGCTTTATCATCGAAATGGGTGAATGGGTGCTGCGCGAGGCCTGCTTGCACGCCGTGCGCTGGAGAAACCCGCTGAGCGTTGCTGTCAACGTCGCGCCTTTGCAGCTGTCCGATTCCGATTTCGTGCAGAAGGTGCAGCGCATTCTCAAGGAAAGCGGTCTGGAGCCCAGCCGACTTGAACTGGAAATCACCGAAAGCGGCATCATTGCCGATCACCGCCATGCGCTGGTGACGATCCGCCGTCTGAAGTCGCTCGGCGTGCGCATCGCCATGGATGATTACGGCACGGGCTACTCGTCGCTATCGACCTTGCAGAGCTTCCCCTTTGACAAGATCAAGATCGACCGTGGCTTTGTGGAAGGCTTGGGCACCAGCATCCAGTCTCAGGCCATCGTCCGCTCTACGCTCATCCTTGCCAACAGTCTCGACATTCCGGTTTTGGCGGAGGGCGTTGAAACGCAGGCACATATGGAGTTTCTGCGCCGCGAAGGATGCCAGCATGTGCAGGGATATTATTTCGGTCGTCCGGGGCCAGCGGCAACCATCGATGCCATCGTGAATTTTGTGCCTGACATCGACAAAATCGTCGAAAAAGCGGGCCTTCCACTGGCAAGCTGAGCGAGGTCCGCACTCATAACGCTTTTTTTCATTGAAAGAGCGGCACTTCCGGCGCACCATCCCGAAAAAATCGGGAGGAGCATATGTCCATCGGCACGGCACATGCGGAGCATGTGTACCAAAGCGCCAGTCAGCCCTCGGCTGCTGCCAGCTCGCCTATCATTGCGTCCTGGCGGCGCTGCATGACAATGCACCATCTGGCACCGGAAAAAAGCAGCAAGCCGATCTTTCTGGCTGATGCCGAGTTTCGGCGTGCGCGGGAAATCTCTGCCGGACTGATTGCCGAAAGCGCCGACGAGTTGGACCGGATTTTCACAGCAGTTGGCAAGGCCGGGTGCTGCCTGCTTTTGACGGACGCCGATGGCGTGGCGCTGGAAAGACGCGGTGCCGCGACCGACGATCAGGATTTCCGCCAGCTTGGCCTGTGGTCCGGTGCGGTGTGGAGCGAGGCGAGCGTGGGCACCAACGGCATCGGCACGGCGCTTGCCGATGAGCGTTCCGTCACCATCTACCGTGACCAGCACTTCTTCTCATCCAATATCAGCCTGTGCTGCACCACTGCTCCCATTCGTGATCATCTGGGGCAGGTCACGGGCGCGCTCGACATTTCCACCTGCCGCGATGACGTCAACGAGTTCACCTTCTCCATGCTGACGCAGGCGGTGCGTGATGCCGCGCAGCGCATTGAGGGCAATCTGTTCCGGCGAGCTTTCCCCGGCGCACGCATTCTCATGCTGCCATCCGGCAACGCGACCGCCCTTTCACTTTTGGCGGTGGATCAGGACGATATCATCTTAGGCGCGACACGGGCGGCAAGGCTTGCGCTGCGGTTGGATGATGCGCATCTGGCCGCTGGCATTCCTGCATCGGACGCGTTGCGGGAAGATCGCCACGACCGGGGTGCCGAGCTTGCCGAGGCAGAACGGGCAGCCCTTCGCCGCGTTCTATCCCGTGCCAATGGCAATATCACCCAGGCAGCCTCCCTGCTCGGCATCAGCCGCGCGACCCTGCACCGCAAGATGAAGAAGCTTGCGGTTCACTGATCGCGTTTATGGTGCATTGATGGATTGTGCTGTCGCAGAAGTGAAACACTGTGCAGTGCGGAATGTCCCCTCGGCCCTATGAAATGCGCAATTCTGCGCCCACCTTCCTCTCACGCGGTCAGACAAGGGCCGCCTGTCATCAGGGAGGATGAACTCATGAACATTCAGGTCCAGCACAAGGCCGGTGAAACGCCGTTCAAGCTGAAATATGGAAACTACATTGGCGGCCAGTGGGTGGAGCCGAAGTCCGGTCGCTATATGGACAACCTGTCTCCGGTCACGGGTCACAAGATTTGCGAAGTGCCGCGCTCCGACGCCAGCGACATTGAATTCGCTCTGGATGCCGCCCACAAGGCGCGCGCCGCATGGGGCCGCACAAGTGCGACAGAACGCTCCAACATTCTGCTCAAAATCGCCCAGCGTATCGAAGACAATCTCGAGCTGATCGCACGCGCCGAGACATGGGACAATGGCAAGCCGCTGCGCGAAACCACCAATGCCGATATTCCACTCGCCATCGACCACTTCCGCTATTTTGCCGGTTGCATTCGTGCGCAGGAAGGCTCGATTGCCCAGATCGACAATGACACGGTAGCCTATCACTTCCATGAGCCGCTGGGCGTCGTCGGCCAGATCATTCCCTGGAACTTCCCTATCCTTATGGCGACATGGAAGCTGGCTCCGGCGCTGGCCGCAGGCAACTGCGTGGTGCTGAAGCCTGCGGAACAGACGCCCGCATCCATTCTGCTCGTTATGGAGCTGATCGAAGATCTGCTGCCGCCCGGCGTGGTCAACATCGTCAATGGTCTTGGCACCGAAGCGGGCAAGCCGCTGGCGCAAAGCAACCGCATCGCCAAGATCGCCTTTACCGGCTCCACATCGGTCGGCAAGGAAATCATGCGTTATGCTGCCGATAACGTCACCAACATCACGCTGGAACTGGGCGGCAAGTCGCCGAACATCTTCTTTGCCGACGTGATGAACGAGGATGACGCTTTCCTCGACAAGGCACTCGAAGGCTTTGCGATGTTCGCGCTCAATCAGGGCGAAGTCTGCACATGCCCATCCCGCGCGCTGGTGCATGAATCCATCTATGACCGCTTCATGGAAAAAGCCATCAAGCGCGTCGAAGCCATCAGCCAGGACGATCCGCTGAACGCCGGAACCATGATCGGCGCACAGGCCTCGCAGGAACAGTTCGACAAGATCATGAGCTATCTTGAAATCGGCAAAAAGGAAGGCGCGAAGGTGCTGACTGGCGGCGACAAGAAGTCGCTCTCCGGCAACCTGAAGGACGGCTTCTACATCCAGCCGACTGTGTTCGAAGGCAACAACAAGATGCGAGTGTTCCAAGAAGAAATCTTCGGCCCCGTCGTCTCCGTCACCACTTTCAAGACCGTGGAAGAGGCCATCGAAATCGCCAATGACACAGTCTACGGTCTCGGTGCTGGTGTGTGGAGCCGCGATACCAATACGGCTTACCGGGCAGGGCGTGGCATCGAAGCCGGTCGCGTCTGGACCAATTGCTACCACGCCTATCCAGCCGGTGCCGCTTTCGGCGGTTACAAGCAGTCGGGCATCGGTCGCGAGACACACAAGATGATGCTCGACCATTATCAGCAGACGAAGAACCTGCTGGTTTCCTACAGCCCCAACAAGCTCGGCTTCTTCTGAGGGCTGTCACTTTTCTCCCCGGAGCCGGCGGTACCTGCCGCCGGTCTACTCCCGGAGGTTCTCATGAGCTTCCGGGAGGCCCTGAAAATCCCTGACAGCGGATCACGCGATCCGACTTAAAACTGTAACCTGTTTGGCGCATATCGTTACCGTTCATCAAGCGGTGGGGCGATATGCGCCACTTTATTTATAGTATTTTACGCGACCAGCGGGGGCAGGTTGCCTTCATGAGATATTGCGAAGCCGGATTTTCAAAAGCGAAGAGCCACGACCTGCCGACTCATTGCGATGCGGGTCGTTCTCTCCTCCACCTTACCATCGAGGCAGGGCGCGTTATGGCCCGTCGTTCAATCACGCGGATCGTTTCGCGGGCGCAGCGCAATTTTGGCTTTGGGCTGAAGTAACCCTTCAGCGCTTGCTGGTTAAACGCATAGGGAATTCCGACAATGCAACCTGATCTCCTTCACATGCGCATAACTGTCTGGCTCATGATCGTCACGTTGTGCGCCGTCATCTTCTTTGCCGTGTTCCCATTCGTAGACCTCTACGTTGCCCAATTTTTCTTCAAGAACGGCCATGGTGCCTGGATCGGGGTTGAGAAGCCTTTTCCAATGTGGCGGAACATCTTGCGCCATGCCACCGGAACCATCGTCGTCATCACCTTCCTTGTTTTCGTCGGCAATCTGATGCTGGCTTCAGAACAGAAAACAGGATGGCGTGTCTGGGCGTTTCTCTGGTCGCCCATGTTTCTGTGCGCTGGAATTCTGGTGAACATGACGCTGAAAACGCATCTCGGACGGGCGCGGCCCAATGGCGTCATGGAATTTGGAGGCTCGCAGACGTTCACGCCTCCCTTCCAATGGTCGGATCAATGCGTTTCGAATTGTTCCTTTTCCTCCGGCGAGGCCGCGATGATGGCGTGTTTCGTGTTGCCGCTCTGCGTGTTGATCTGGCCGCAGCTTTCACGTCTCCGAAAGATCATCTGCGCCAGCACCGCGAGCTTTCTCATCGTCAACATGGGTCTGTTGAGAATGGCGGCAGGCCGTCACTTCCTAAGCGACGTCGTGATGTCCGTCCTCTTCGCGGCCCTGACGACGCTGTTTCTTTATCGCCTGCTCGGCATCGGCCAGCACCGCGAGGTCTTCACGCTCTCAGCGGTCTGTCATGACTGTCACAGGCTATTGCGCGATGCTTTTGTGTGGGGACGCAAGGCAACGGTCCGTGGCCGTAAAGCTGTGGCAGTCGCTAGAAATTTCATTGCGAATGATAACGGTCGCCGCTCCACCGAAAATCGTGTGAGCACATCGAATTCGGGCGGTACCGTGTAAACGGTACCGCTCCAAATTCAGAAGACATGCGTCAGTGCCGGTTGCCTTAGTCGAACAGGCCCGAAACCGACTGTTCCATCGATGTACGGTTGATTGCTTCGCCGAGCAGGGTGGCCGTGGTGATGACGCGGATGTTGTGCGCAGATTGCACGGCTGTCGTTGGCTGGATGCTGTCGGTGATGACGAGTTCGCGCAGCTTGGAGGAGGCCACGCGGGCGACGGCTCCACCGGAGAGAACGCCGTGGGTGATATAGGCGGTGACGCTGGTTGCGCCGTTCTTGAGCAATGCCTCAGCCGCGTTGCAGAGCGTGCCGCCGGAATCGACGATGTCGTCGATCAGCAGGCAGTCCTTGCCGGTTACGTCACCGATGACGTTCATCACTTCGGATTCACCGGGACGGTCGCGGCGCTTGTCGACGATGGCAAGCAGACAGTCCAGGCGCTTTGCGAGCGACCGAGCACGCACCACGCCGCCGACGTCAGGCGAAACGACCATGACGTTCTTGGTGTCGTAATGTTCCTTCACGTCGCGCGCCAGAATGGGCGCTGCGAAGAGGTTGTCGGTTGGAATATCGAAGAAGCCTTGAATCTGGCCCGCATGCAGGTCGAGCGTCAGAACGCGGTCGGCACCGGCTTCTGTGATGAGATTGGCGACGAGCTTTGCGGAAATCGGTGTGCGGGGGCCGGCCTTACGGTCCTGGCGGGCATAGCCGAAATAGGGAAGAACCGCCGTGATGCGCTTTGCCGAGGAACGACGCATGGCGTCGATCATGATCAGCAGTTCCATCAGGTGGTCGTTTGCCGGGAAAGACGTGGACTGAACGACGAAAACGTCTTCGCCGCGCACGTTTTCAGAAATTTCGACGAATATTTCCTGGTCCGCAAACCGCTTTACAGTGGCATTTCCAAGAGGGACATTCAGATACTTGCAGATCGCTTCGGCCAGATGCCGGTTCGAATTGCCTGCGAAAACCTTCATTGTTGCCGCCTGTTTCCATGCCATCGCCTGAGACCCGACAGAGAACATTCCCTGGGGTCTGTGCGTCGTTCAACGGGGAGGAATACCCGACCCAAAGGGTGTCGGACACGCCGTTTTGCCATGGGCGCCTTAATAGCGGTGTTGCCCGTGAATGCAAGAGGTCAGAGGGAGTTACCCGTGATTTTCGTGAAAACTTTGTGACTTGGCCACTGCTAAAAAAGTTTCCCACTATTTAAAGTTGATTATCCATGTCCGGCCTGTCGCCATGACTGATAATCGTTCAGTGTCTTCGCGGCGATTTTCTGCATGGTGGTATCGGTCACGGCCGCCCATGGATCGCTGCCGCGGGCAGGCACGGTTTCCTGCCCCTGAAGACGGTGCAGCCGCGCGCCATTGGCATCAAGAACATCCCACACATAGACCACGGTCACGCTGCCGCCATCGGCAAAGGCGGAAAGATAGCCCTTCAGAATGTTCTCAGCAGATGTGTCCGTGGAGGGCCGGATGGTCAGGCCCTTCGCCCGCGCTTCCGCTCCCAACTGGCGCGACAGAGGCGTCACGGCCTGAACGGGTGCGCCGATGATGGGTAAAAACCGAATGGTGCCAGCGGCGGAAGCAGAGGGCAGGGATGCCGTCTGGGTCTGAGGCTGTGCGGGCGCTGTCTGCTGCGTGGCGACGGGCTGGCCGTATTGTGCGCCGCTTGTCAGTGCTTGCGCCTGAGCCTGCCGGGTGTTTTGCGGTGCATAGGCCGGGACCTGCGATGAAACGCCCGATGGAGACCGATCAGCTGCTGCGGCCATCTGGTCGAGATCGCCTTGATTGACCGGGGTTGATTGCGTGTTGCCATGGCCGACATCGACCAGCGGCGTCAGCGTATCCGTCGTGTTGCAGGCCGATAGGGTGAGGGCAAGGCTTGGGATTGCAATAACCAACCCTAGCCGCCGCATGCCAGATGTCCCTTCATGATGTCTCCCGCCGAACCGTCATTTTGGCGCAATGTACGGTTCGACTTCGCTGGGAGTCAAATCGAGATTAAACCGTCAGCAAATCCAGGCTGTGGCGCGAGAGCGATTCCGGAGCGCCTTCGGTGGTCAGATAGGTCTGTCCCAGCGTCATGGCGAAGCCTGAGTCACTGTCCATGATGATCATGTGGACGAATAGCGTCATATTCGGCAGGATTTCCTGCGTATTGCCCGCATAGAACATCTGATGCTCCATCCAGGATGGCGAGAAGCGCGCGCCGAGCGAATAACCGCAGGCATTGAGACGGTGACGCGTCAGGCCGCGCTCATCCATGATGCGGGCGTGAACGTCGAAGACGTCGCCAAATGTGTTGCCGGGGCGAAGAACCTCTTCGATGGCGCGGATGTTCTCCGCGCAGGCATTGTAAAGTTCTTTCTGACGAAACTCCGGCTCGCCAATGACGATGGTCCGCATCATTGCGGCATGATAGTGCGCGCTGACGCCAGCCCATTCCAGCGTCAACTGATCCTTCTCATCCAGCTTGCGGCGACCGGCCTTGTAACGGCAGAGCAGCGCATCCGGGCCGGAGCCGATGATGAATTCATTGGCCGGATAGTCACCACCGCCTGCAAAGACGGCACCCTGCATGGCGGCGAGGATATCGGCCTCATCGGCAGCGGGTGCCACGATCTTCAGCGCTGCATCCAATGCGTCATCCGCCAGTTCACCCGCACGCTTGGCATGAGCCACTTCGGCAGGGCTCTTGACGAGGCGCAGCGTGCTGACGAGGCTCGATGCGTCGATGATCTGGCCGAAGCTAGCTAGCTGGTTGTCGAGAAGACGAGCGACGCGCCCGGTCATGCCGTGGGTGTCGAATTCGATGCCGATGCGGCAGCCCAGCAGGTCCATCTCGCTCAAAAGGTTCTTGAGATCGAGAGTCGGGTCGGCGTTCAGCCGGTCCACCCAGATGACGATGTCTTCGATGATGGAGGTCTGGCGGGCCTGACGCAGATCGGCGGAGCGCGTCAGAAGCGTCATGGTGCCATCGGCCTTAACGATCAGCGTCTGGAAAAAGCAGTAGCCGAACGTGTCGTAGCCCGTCAGCCAGTACATGCTCTCCTGCGCAAACAGCAGCATGGCATCCAGCTTCTCTTCCGCCATCTTGTCCATCAGGCGGGTGCGGCGTGCCTCGAATTCGGCAGTGTCGAAGTGCAAGGCCATATTAGTTCTCCAGAATTGCTATTGCTGAAATCTGCCGCCCGTAATCCGGTTCCGAACGATGTGTCGTCCGACGGAAAGAATAAAAGCGGTCATCATCGGGATAGGTGCAGAGCCCGAGGTTTTCTGCCTGCACGCCAGCGGCGATCAGGCGGTCCACGGTCAGTTGCTTGAGATCGAAAAAGGCATGACCCGCATTCGGGGACGGCGAGAAATAATCCGCATGGGCCGGGTTCATGTCTTTGAGGCTTTCCACGCGCTCCGGCCCGACCTCGTAATTTTCCTGGCAGATGGAAGGGCCGAGAGCCGCGACGATGCGCTCGCGCCTGGCACCGAGCGCGATCATCGCTTCGATGGTGTTTTCCAGAACGCCTGACACGGCACCCTTCCAGCCTGCATGGGCCGCACCCACCACGCCCGCCTGTGCATCCGCAAACAGGATCGGCCCGCAATCGGCGCTCAGAACGCCGATGACGACGCCCGGCGTTGCCGTCACCATGGCATCGGCCTGCGGGCGGTCGCCTTCATAAGTGCCATCCACCACGACGACGTCGGGTGAATGGATTTGATGGACGGTTGCGAGTTTTTCCAACGGCAGATCAAACCATTGCGCCACGCGTTTTCTGTTTTCGAGAACCGCGTCGCGCTCATCCTGAGAGCCCAGACCAACATTGAGCCCACGATAAATGCCTTCCGAGACACCGCCATGACGGGTGAAGAAGCCGTGGCGGATATGTTTGCCAGAGGCGGAGGCGAGCAGAGGGCTTTGAAGGGGAAGCGGCAGAGTTTCGTCCTGCATTACGGTGTCAATCCTTGGCGATGTCGCTGATTTGAAACGAATATTCGCGAGCGAGTGTTTCCGGTGAAGGGCATCACATGGGATGCAGGCGGCAGTTTGTTACTGCTTCGAATTGGCGCGATGTTGGCCCAAGCCCGGTGCCGCTGTCAATCCAGTGCGCGAAACGGCAGCAGATGCACGGGCGCGCTGGAGACGGCCAGCACCTTGAAAAGCTCGCCCATCTTGCCCACGCCTTCGCCCGCCAGCCGGTTGACGGCCTCGGCAATCTCCAGCGTCTGGTCAGGCGTTGCGTTCGCGGCCAATGCTTGTGCACGTTCCCTCAAGCCCAAGCCATATAAAAAGTCGCCCTGCGGCAGGCAGCCATTGATGTGGATGCCGTTGCTCTCAGCGGTTTTGACAAGGCTTTCGAAATCCACATGGCTGGTCAAATCCGCTTCGCCGGGATGCGCCAGAACCGGGTCGAACTCGTGCATACGCAGCGCCTGCAAAGTATCGCCGAAGCCGGAAACGATGTGGCCGTAATCGATGATGAGGGCGGTGCCGCCCTGGATTTTCAGTTTCTGCGCAATCGCCGCCATCACGGCTTCGCGGGCAGGGGAATATTCGAAGATCGCACCGATCGGCTGACGCTCTGGGAAAGGCGGCAGAAGGTCGGGATCGACGCTGGCAAGGCCCGTCGTGAAGACGAGTTCGTCCTGCGCATCGAGCGCCACGACCCGTTCGCGAAAACCCTGTGGCGTTTTGACGAACTGGCGGATGGGGATGGCGTCGAACAGTTCATTGGCGGCAATCAGCAGGAAGCCGGGTGGAACATCCTCGAAGCTTTCATGCCAGGAAATCTTTGTCCCATGGTTGGCAAGCGTCTTTTGCTGTGTCTCGGTCAGCCGCGGGCTGGTTTCCACCAGATGTACGCTCATGGTTTCATAGAGCGGCGGGGCGATGCGCTGGATCACCCGCAGCATATCCGCCATCATCGTGCCGCGACCTGGGCCGATCTCCACCAGACGGGCATTGGCCAGCGTACCGTGGCGCTGCCAGGCGTGAACGATGAAGACGCCGAGCATTTCACCGAACAACTGGCTGACTTCCGGCGCGGTCACGAAATCGCCCGTGCGCCCGAAGGGCTGACGGGTCTTGTAATAGCCGTGTTCCGGGTCTGCCAGGCACAGCGAGAAGAAGTCGGTCACGCTCATCGGGCCGTTGAGACGGATCAGCGATTTGATGCGGCGTGCGAGCGGTGTCGGCATGGTGTGTTATCCGGTTGTCTCTGTTGCCACCGCGCGGCGCGCGCGTAGAACGGCCCAAACGCCGAGAAGGAACATGGGCGTCGAGAGTACCATGCCCATGGTCAGCCAATTTCCTGCAAGATAGCCGATCTGCGCATCCGGCTCGCGGAAGAATTCCACGAAGATTCTGGAAAGCGCATAACCGCACACAAAAACGCCCGTCACGGTGCCGGGACTTTTCAGCGCCTTGAATCCATAGATAAGAATGGCAAGCACGATCAGCAATACGATGCCTTCTAGACCTGCTTCATAAAGCTGGCTGGGATGGCGCGCAAAAGGACCGCCCGTCGGGAAAACCACCGCCCAAGGCACATCCGTCAAGCGGCCCCACAATTCACCGTTGATGAAATTGGCGATGCGACCGAAGAACAGGCCGAGCGGGGCGACCGCTGCGATGATGTCGAACATGCTCCAGACGGGAATGCCGTTGCGCCGTGCAAACAGGATCATCGCCAGTGTCGTGCCGATCAGACCGCCATGGAACGACATGCCGCCATTCCATATCTGCAAGGCGCGGATCGGGTTTTCGACCACCGCTGCCATATCGTAAAAGAGGATATAGCCAATGCGTCCGCCCAGCACGATGCCTGCGGCTGCCCAAACGATGAAATCATCGAGATGAACAGGCGTTACGGGCGATTTCTCATGCGGCCACAAGCGGTCGGCAAGGCTTAGGGTGCGGGCATAATACCAGCCAAGCATGATGCCGAAGACATAGGCGATGCCGTACCAATGGATGGGCAGCGGGCCCAGGTTGAATGCCACCGGATCGATGTTCGGGAACGGCATGATCGAAAACTGGGCGAGGGGTCCAAACAAATCGCGTATTCCATTGTCATTGCGTTAAGGGCAAGGAACTTCAGAGGGCTCACTTTAAGAAACGGATATCTCAATCATTCTTTTCCCGGTGCGGGAAAATGGCGACTGAAAAGGGTGCGGTCAAGGCGATTCTTCGGCACGATCGTGACAGCGTTAAACTGAGTGGCTGTGAGGGGTGGTTCCTTATTTTGCTTGCAACGTCGCAAGCGAGTGCCTACCTGAAAGATATGGACCGGAAGGGCGAGCGGCCTTTCCTGATACTGACGAGGACATCGCCCCATGAGTACGACAGGAACCAACCGTATTTTCGATGAATTCGCAAAGCTGATGACGGATGCGGCGGGCGCAGCCCAAGGCATGCGCAAGGAAGTGGAGCAGGCATTTCACGCGCAGGCGGAGCGGTGGCTGAACAGCCTCGATCTGGTCAAGCGCGAGGAATTCGAAGCTGTGCGCGAAATGGCCATTCAGGCCCGCGACGAAAACGATGCGCTGCGTGCACGCCTCGATGCGCTGGAAGCAAAGCTGTCCACGACCGCTTCGTAAAGCCGCAAACAACCCCTTTGATTCTGATGCCGGGCCTTTCCCAAGGTCTGGCATTTTTCGTTTTTGTGTCATTTCGAAGCAGTTTGCACCGCAGTGGGGATTCGGCAGGGGTAAGCAAGCGATTTCATTCAGTTTTTTTTAACGTCTGTGGAAACACCCGAAAAACGCAATTGGCAGAGTCAGTTATGACTCACAACTGAGGTTTTGTACGAGGAGATATACACAGTTCTGATTGCAAAATCCCCAAGCTGGGGGTGGCGCGCGGACTCGCTCGTTATACACTGATTTTAAATGATGATTCGTAATGTACTCGGTAAGCTCCAGACAGGTTAACTGCGTTATTCTGGCGGCGTCGGGCATCATCCCAAACTGTTGTAACCCGGCATTTGTGTGTGCGTTTTTGTGCCTCTTGCGTGCGAGACAAAACATTCATTTCCGGCTGAGAAGGTGCCGTATGAGCCTAATGGAATTTGAAGTCGAGCGTCACTCCAACCCGGTCGATATGATCGAGTTCGTTGCCGCGTCCAACGACTGGTCGTTCGAACGCTCCGGCGAAGATGAAATTGCCATGACGGTCGAAGGCCGTTGGGCGGATTATCATGTTTCGTTTTCATGGATGGAACAGTTCGAAGCGCTGCATCTTGCCTGCGCTTTCGATATCAAGATTGCCGACCACAGGGTCAACGAAGTCATCCGTCTGCTGGCGCAGGTCAATGGCCAGACGCTGATGGGTCATTTCGATCTGTGGCGTCAGGAAGACGTCATCATCTTCCGCCAGTCCTTGTTGCTGGCGGGCGGTGCAGAACCAACGAACCAGCAGGTCGAGGTTCTTCTGTCCAGTGCGCTCGAAGCCTGCGAGCAGTATTTCCAGGCATTCCAGTTCGTCGTCTGGTCCGGTATGGAAGCCAAGGCTGCCATGGAAGCCGCCTTGTTCGAAACGGTTGGAGAAGCCTAAGGCCATGGTATCGCTCGCATCGGGTCCACTCGTTCTCATCGGCGCTGGCAATATGGGCGGCGCTCTGCTTTCGGGCTGGTTGAAAAAGGGTGTCACGGGATCTTCGATCATCGTTGTCGATCCAGGCCCCTCCGATGCGATGATGGGCCTGATCCGGGAGGCTGGTGCAACGCATTTGACGCAAGCGCCGACGGATAAGACAGCCGGCATCCTGTTTCTGGCCATCAAGCCACAAATGATGGATGCCGTGCTGCCGCCGTTAAAGCCCATCGTTGGGCCGCAGACCGTGGTCGTTTCGATTGCGGCGGGCAAAACGCTCTCCGGCATCGAGGCCCTTATCGGCAAATCTGCCGCCATTCGTGCCATGCCGAATACGCCTGCCATGGTCGGGCGCGGTGTGACAGGTGCTTATGCGAACGAAGCCGTCACCGAGCAGCAGCGCTTGCTGGTGGAAACCCTGTTGAAAGTCAGTGGCCCGGTGGAATGGGTAGCAACGGAAGCGGATATCGATGCCGTGACCGCCGTTTCCGGCAGCGGTCCGGCTTACGTCTTTTATCTCGTGGAGTGCATGGCGGAGGCAGGCCGTAAAGCCGGTCTGCCGGCGGACCTCGCCATGCGTCTTGCTCGGGAAACCGTCGCGGGGGCTGGTGAATTGCTTCACCAGTCCCCCGAAGAGGCCTCGCGCCTGCGCAAGAATGTGACTTCGCCCGGCGGCACCACCGCAGCGGCGCTGTCCGTTCTGATGGCGGACGAGGGCATGCAGCCGCTGTTCGACAAGGCCATTGCCGCCGCGAAAAAGCGAGCGGAAGAACTGGCTGTCTAAGGAGAGTGCCGATCCGTGAGGGTTTGGCAGTTCTATGCTTTGCGTAAGGAGACTGGATGATGAGCGAAGAGATCAGCTACGCCGATTTCGAAAAGGTCGATATTCGTGTCGGCACCATCATCGAGGCCGAACCTTTTCCAGAAGCGCGCAAGCCCGCATTCAAGATCAAGATCGATTTCGGACCGGAGATCGGTATCAAAAAATCCTCCGCCCAGATCACCGTGCATTATACGCTGGAAACGCTGGTCGGACGGCAGGTGCTTGGCGTCGTCAACTTTCCGCCCCGCCAGATCGGCCCCTTCCGCTCCGAAGTCCTGACGCTCGGCTTTGCCGACAAGGACGGTGCTATTGTTCTCGCCGCTGTGGAACAGGCGGTTCCCAATGGCGAGAAGATGTGCTGACGCGAATTGTCTAAGCGCACTACCGCCCGTTATGCCGGGATTTTCACGATCACACGCAAGCCGCCCAATGGGCTGTCATCCAGCGTCACATCTCCGCCGTGGCTTCGGGCAATATCGCGGACAATGGAGAGGCCGAGCCCGGTGCCAGATGCGTTGAGATTGCGCGCCTCGTCCAGACGATAGAACGGCTTGAACACGTCTTCGCGGGATTGTTCGGGTATGCCCGGGCCATCGTCATCGAATGTCAACATGATTGACCGTGGCGCCTGATGCGCTTCCACATTGAGCGTGCTGGCATAGCGATGGGCGTTGGCGGCCAGATTGCCAATCAGGCGGGCGAAAGCGTTGGGCCGTACCGAAAGCTCAGTGACGCCGTTCAGCTTGTAGCTGAAGCTTTTGCCGCACATCTGGAAATCGCTGGAGAAGCGGTCGAACAGGGGCGTGAGTTCCAGTGTTCCAACGCTTTCTTCGGCATCATCACGCGCAAAGGCAAGATAGGCCTCCAGCATGGACTGCATGTCGTCCACGTCCTTGTCCAAGCCCTCCATATCCGGATTGTCGCCTGCCAGCGCCAGTTGAAGCTTGAAGCGGGTGAGGATAGTGCGCAGATCGTGGCTGACACCGTTCAGCATGGCGGTGCGCTGTTCCATCTGCCGTTCTATGCGTTCCCGCATAAGAATGAAGGCGAGACCGGCACGGCGGACCTCATCGGCTCCTCGCGGCGAATAGGCGGTTATCTTCTGGCCGCGACCGAAGCTTTCCGCCGCCTTCGCCAGCGCCAGAATGGGCCTGATCTGCCCGCGCAAAAAGAGAATGGATATCCCAAGCAGCACCAGCGACGCGCCGCCCATCCAGACCAGGAAGATATGGGTGTTAGAGGCATAAGCCTGGCTGCGACGGGTAAAGACGCGCAGCGTCTTGTCGGCCAGCTGAATGCGGATTTCCACCAGTGCACCATTGCCGAACGTATCCAGCCAGAACGGCTTGCCGATTTGCTGCTGAATCTGGTCGGACAGGATGGTGTCGAGGATAGAGAACAACGGCTGGGCGCGGGGCTCCGGCAACGGCGTTTTCGGCTCGATGTAGATGCTGAGGTCAAGACGCTCGCGAGCGATGCGGATAACACGCTGATAATCGTCCTCTTCCGGGTCGGTTTCCAGCAATTGGATGACGGCGGCGATATCGCGGGTCACGGCTGCGGAAAGCCGCTCCGTTACCATCTGCCAGTGGCGTTCCATAAAAACGGCGGCGACGACGACCTGCAACAGCACCATTGGCAGAATGATGATGAGCAGCGAACGCGTGTAGAGGCCAGTCGGCAGCCAGTGGCGAAGCCAGCGCATGGAAAACCGCCAGGCGCGGGCAGGCCCGCTGTTTCTCGCGGCGTTGAGGACATCAAGGCTTGCCATTTTTTCGCCTATTCCAATCCGCGTGCGCTATGCACACGCTTTAATCGACGCTCAGACGGTATCCGATGCCGCGTACGGTCTGCAAGTAAACCGGGTTTGCCGGGTCGTCCTCGATCTTGCGACGCAGCCGGTTGATCTGCACGTCGATGGTCCGTTCACCCACATCGGCGTCCGCATCCACCAGTTCGTGGCGCGGAATGGTTTCACCGGCGCGCAGGGCAAAGAGCAGCATGATGTCCTGCTCACGATCCGTCAGGCGGATGACCTCCGCTCCGCGCCGCAATTCCTTGCGCGGAACCGAGAAATTGTACGGCCCGAAAATGATCTGTTCGATCTTCGGCGTATCGGGCGATGCGTTGCGCCGCAGAATGTTGTTGATGCGCAGCACCAGTTCCCGCGGGTCGAAAGGCTTGGGCAGGTAATCATCGGCACCCGCTTCCAGCCCGGCAATGCGGGCGTCCGCTTCCGAGCGGGCGGTGAGAAGGATGACCGGTACCGACTTGTTTTCATTGAGCGAACGCGTCAGCGACAGGCCGTTTTCGCCCGGCATCATCACATCGAGAATGAGGAGGTCGAAGCGGATGCCCAGCATCTTGCGGCGGGCTTCCGCTGCATCGGCAGCGGCAGTGATGCGATAACCCTTGTCGCCGAGAAAGCGTTGCAGCAGATCGCGGATACGCGCGTCGTCATCAACGATCAGCAGGTGAGGGGCGTCGTCTTCCGCCAGTGGCTGTTTGGGTGCACCGCTTGGCATGGTCACTCCTTCCCCTCAATCGAGGGCGTGTCCGTTTTTTGGCCGTCCGTGATCGGGTCACGCATGCGGGCCAGAAATTCCCGCACGCAGGCGCGGGCTTCCGGCTGCATGGCCTCCAGCGCCCGGTCGATGCGCCGCGATTGCGGATCACTCAGCGCCAGCGCCAGCTCGCGGCCTGTCAGCGTCGGGTAGAGCCTGCGCTGGCGGCGATCTTCCGGCCCGGCCATCTGGCGAATATAGCCGTCATCGATCAGCTGCTTCAACACCCGCGCAAGGCTCTGCTTGGTGATCTGCAACGTGTCCAGCAGATCGGCGACCGTCATGCCCGGCTGGCGGCAGACGAAATAGACGACGCGATGGTGTGCCCGGCCATAATCAAGCTTGGAGAGAATGACGTCGGGGTCGGACACAAAATCGCGATAGGCGAAGAAGAATGCCTCGATTGTATCGAAGTCGATCTTGCCATCATCGACATGCGGAAGCGCTGGGGTTTGTTTGACGGCGGCCTTTTTCATCGACTGGGCAGGCACTGTCGTTCCTTCTTATCGTTATCAACCGCCACCGCGCCGCCTTGTATTGAACCGGCTACAAACGGTGGATCTCCTCGTTTTTCGAACGTTCTGTCGTCAAAGCCGGTCCCGGTCTTGAGCGACGTGGTGCAGACTATCCGAAAATCCGCGATGTCGGGAGGATGCCCGTAATCATTTTCTGTTGCGTTCGATAATATGCCGCTGGTTGAACATCAACGATATTATGCGGTTTTCATGGTCGTAAACGCAAAAAGAGCGCGGACTGGCCGCGCTCTTTTCATATCGATTCTAGCTGTCTCGTTTACTCGTAAACGTAGACGATACGGCGAGTGCTTGGTTCTACCAGAACACGGCGGTCGTTGACGCGCACATAGCTGTATTCATAGTCGGGGATCGTCACCAGTTCCGCGCTTTCGGGAAGGGTCTCACCGATGGCGACATCACCTTCGACGCGAACGACGCGTGCCGGGTGCTTGTCGATATAGGTGATGACGTTTTCTGGTGGGTTCACCTCACCGACACGGCCAAGGTTCGGGTCACCGGGGTTCGGTTCGGCCTGAACGCTAGACGTCTTTTCATAGGTGACGACGGGCACGTTGATGTCCGCACGACGTTCATGCAGGATGACTGGCGAACCTTCATACATGACATTCAGGTAATCGGCATTGGCCCAGCCGCGAAGACCGTTCACCTCAATGCGGCACCATGCGCTGCCGTCCAGACATCCATCCAGAACCGCGTCACTGCCGCGTGTTGCCAGACCGACTTCCGGGTAATCTTCGCCTGGACCCGACCGCACAGAGATATCGGAGGCCGTGGTGGCAACCATTGCCGCATTCGCATATCCAGCAAGCAGCGTAAGTGCGCCACCAGCGATCATAAGTTTCAGCTTCTTGTTCATTGTCTCGCTCCTTTGAAGACTGGTCCAAGAACGCACGAGTTACAGGTCTGTTCCCGTTTTCGTGATTGCTAAAGTTTGAGCCGCACTGTTCCAGCAGCCAAAGCTCTGGCCTTTCAACGACTTTAAACCGGTCGATAATCCTTGGAGTTTTATTGTGCGGCCCGATCTGCCGGTCTATAGAAAGGCCCTGTTTTTGCGAAAAGGAGAGACCATGGGCAAGTTACAGGCAGGCATCATTCCCGTGACGCCATTTCAGCAGAACTGCACCATTCTCTTCGATGAAGACACCAAGGAAGGCGTGATTGTCGATCCCGGCGGGGATGTGGATGTCATCGTCCAGACCGTGGCCGAAAACGGCATTACGCTGAAGGAAATCTGGCTGACGCATGGGCATCTCGACCATGCAGGCGGCGCCAAGGAACTGAAAGAAAAACTCTCGCTGCCGATCATCGGTCCGCATGAGGATGACAAGCCGCTGCTTGAGCGCATTGAAACGCAGGCGCAGAAATACGGCATCACCGGCCTGCAAAATGTTCTGCCGGATCGCTGGTTGAACGATGGCGACACAGTCTCCTTCGGCGAGCACCGCTTCGAAGTCTACCACTGCCCCGGCCATGCGCCTGGCCATGTCATCTATTACAACCGCGAGCAGGCTTTTGCCCATGTCGGCGACGTGCTGTTTTCCGGCTCCATCGGTCGCACCGATCTTCCCGGCGGCAACCACGCACAGTTGCTAGCCTCCATCCGCGATAAGGTTCTGCCGCTGGGTGATGAGATCGGCTTCATTTGCGGCCATGGTCCCGGCGGCCGCATCGGCGAAGAGCGCAGGACGAACCCGTATTTGCAGGGAATTTATGCGGACCAGACTGGTGCAGCGGCGGGGGAGCAGGCCAAGCCTGCCGAATAGGGTGACTTTGCCGGAGTTCAGCCGTGTCGGTGAACTGAGACGGCTGTTTTGTTAGGTCCATAAACCAAAAAAACCCGGCATTCCTGCCGGGCTTCAACTAGAAGAGAAAGTCGTTAGGGTTCAGCCATCAATCTGAAGATTGACTGCCTTCGGCCCTTTGCCGCGACGATCCGGTTCAGTGTCGAAGCTCACTTTCTGGTTTTCTGAGAGTGCGGACAGGCCGGAGGCCTGTACGGCAGAGATGTGAACAAAGATATCGGCGCCACCATTGTCTGGCTTGATGAAGCCGAAGCCCTTGTCGGTATTGAAGAATTTAACGGTGCCAGTCTCGGCCATGCATCAGGTCCTTTTCGCTCTGCCCGTGTTCAGCTCCAGGCAGCATTACAGTTTTGCCCGTGAGGGCGTACGGCAGGCAGTTTTTGATAATTGAGAAAATGGACCTTCGCGTGGAAAGCTTTTGACGTTCTGATCAACGTTATTTTGTCCCCGCTGCCCGGAGTTTTTTATCCCCGGAGCACTTGTTTTATAGGCCTTCCCATGCTCGCAACTTGCCCGAACCGCAACAGATTGCTGTGTTTATTTAAAATTGGCAAGCGAAAGTTTTTAGACATGCAGAAAGCCCGCCAGCCGCTGTAAATGCGGCTTACGTCAGGACTGGCAGAATTTTTCGTCTGTTTTCGCAGTTGTGAAACGAAAACATCGCTGGCGATGAAATTTCGCGCTCATTTTCGCGCGAAAAGAGTAAATTTTCACTCAATATAGAAAAGCGCAGAAATGCTTATGTTTCTGCCATCATACGGCTATTTCGTCGTTTTGATAGCTCCGGGATCAGCTCAACCAGCAAAATCGCGGCAAAAATGATCGCGCAACCGATATATCCGGCAGTCGGAATTGTTTCATGCAGAAAGATCGCAGCAAAAAGAGCCCCGAATAAGGCCTCCGACGACAGGAAGATCGCCGCCTGCGGCGCAGTGGTGTAACGCTGCCCGATAACCTGCAACACGAATGCCAGCCCGGACGACACCAGCCCGACATAGAGAATTTCGGTGATCGAGGAGGCGATAGCGGTGTAATTGATCGGCTCCACGAAAATCCCGATCAGCATGCTGAGCCCGGCGCAGACCGCAAATTGCGTGCAGGAGAGCGCCAGCGGCCTGTTGCTCTGCATGACGAAGCGGCCGGCAAGCGTGATCTGGATGGCCCAGAAGACGGCGCAAGTGATACTCAGCATATCGCCGGTCGTCAGGCGGGAAATCGCTCCGCCCGAGAGAAGGAAGATACCGGTCAGCATCATCAGCGCGCCCGGCCAGACAATCCAGTGCGGATTGCGACGATAGATGATGACGGCGATAACGGGAACGAAGATGACGTAGAGCGCAGTCAGAAAGCTGGAATTGGTGACACTCGTCGTCAGCAGGCCCACCTGCTGTGTGGTTGCGCCCATGAAAAGGGCAAGGCCGACAAGAACGAAAGCCTTCATTTCTCCGCCGCTAGGCGCGGCTTTCATCTTACGGCTTTCCATCATGGCGAAGGGCAGCACGGCCAGCGCGGCAATGGCAAAGCGAAGACCGACGAACCAGAAGGGGCCAATCGTATCCATCGCGGTCGATTGCGCCACGAAACCACCACCCCAGATAGCTGCAGCGAGCAAGAGAACGAGATTGGCCTGAATACGCGTCATGGGTCACCAGAAAAGAACGGCCCCGCCACCGTGAATGTCGATGTTTTGAATCTGGCTTGATGCCGGGTTTGGCGGTGCTCTACCAATTAAGCACACAAGCAGCAAGGCGCGGTCCTAATGGGACCGTAGCGGTCCATTCATAATATTTTCCCCTTAGCGCTGCACATTATGTCCTATTTCGAATTTCTACCGATAGATAGATTCCTATTAAAGCGAGTATTAAAATTATAACGGGAAAATCTTATCATACCTATTTTTCTAGTAGAATTTTTAATCCTCTATTCAGCATTCCCCGGCAGTATTTACTCGTATTTTTAGGGCATGCAGGTTTGTTATGACGAGTATTTTAACCAATTCATCAGCGATGGCTGCCCTTTCGACGTTGCGAAATATTAACGCCGATCTCGCGACCACGCAGACAAATATTTCAACGGGCTATCGTGTTCAGCAGGCGTCTGATGACGTGGCATACTGGTCGATTGCCACAACCATGCGCTCAGACGAAACAGCACTTTCAGCGGTACAGGACGCGATGGGCGTCGGTGCGGCAAAAACCGATGTTGCCTATGCGGGGATGGAGTCTGCCATCGAGCTCGTGTCGGAATTCAAGGCCAAACTCGTTCTGGCATCGGAGCCCAGCGCGGACAAGCTCAAGATCAATGACGAGCTGACCAAACTCAAGGAGCAGCTTCGCGCCGTTGCCGGTGGGGCAAGTTTCAACGGCGAAAACTGGCTTAAGTTCGATACGGATGAAGATCCTATACAGATTGGTAATCCGACGGTCGTGAGCTCATTTGTGCGCGGCGATGACGACTCGGTGTTCTTACAGACGATGACGTACGATAAGATCGATTTTCCTGCCTGGCCTTACTCTGATGCGTTGATCGATGATTCATCGGAAACCCATGGCGAATTCGGTATCCTGACTACGGATACGTACGCTTGGAATCTCGGACTTTCCACGGGTTATATGCTGATTCAGGGGAAGGGAACCGGGACCACCTACACCGGATCGCCAGCATTGCCACAGGTCGAGATCGGTCTCACCGAAACGACGACCCAGCAAGAGATCGACGATATGATGTCTGTGGTCGAGTACATGCTGAGCGATATGCAGGACAGCGCGGCTAAGATTGGCGCGCTGGGCATGCGAATCGACCTTCAGGATGATTTCGTCGGCAGTCTTCGCGATTCCCTGAAAAGCGGTGTCAGTCGTTTGGTCGACGCCGACTTGGAGGAGGAGTCAAGCCGCCTGAGTGCTCTGCAAAGCCAGCGGCAGCTTGGTGCTCAATCGCTTTCGATTGCGAATAACAGTTCCCAGACTTTGCTCACTCTGTTTCGTTCGTGATTTGAGTGGTGGTCCATATCTGAGCTTGCCTCGCTTCAACGCACCTTTTTTCGGTTGGCGCTTTCACGGATTGTGGTCATCGTCAGAACGACGCCGCCTGCGGCGAGCGTGAAGAAGCCCATCGTCAGCAGCACGATGACGAAAATGCGGTCGGACGCCTTGGAGATCGGGGCAGAGGCGATAGATGAGGTCGTCATCGGATCGACCATTTCCGCAGCGTGGGACGTCGTGGCAAGTCCTGCTGCCATGGTGACAATAACAACGATAGCGGCCACTGCCATCCACAGCGAAAAAAGCATTCTTTGCGTTCTCAGCCGGTATGCCGAATTCCGATCATTGAGAAACATTGTTCCGGTCCCTTGTGCACATTTTTGCGCGTCTACTTCGCTCGCATGTCGGCATTGCAACGCACCGCTGAAATTTGCGCGACATGCTTTAAAATTGGCTTCGAAGTGGACGGCTTGTGGACCGAATTCAGACAGTCCGGCGTATTTATTGTGGCGATATCAAGGCAGCGGTTAACAGCTGTTAAACAGTGGTCATATTCCGCGTTTTCCGAAGGTTCGCACGGGCTTTGGGCCACGCGGTTCAGGTCCCGCATGAAGGCTTGGCGGCCTGGCGGCTGGCGCACTGAAAAGGGCGGGTCGGGTGCTACCCAGCAGCTCTGGAAAGCGCTCATTGAAGGTGGTGGGTGCAAGTTCCGGTCGTGCCAGTGCATAGCCCTGCATCAGAGAGACACCGAGGTCGAGGCAGAGTTCGATCTCGCGCTCATCCTCCAGCGCTTCGAAGATCGGCTCGATGCCTTCGCTGGCGAATTGCTGGACGATGACGCGCAGCAAAGCGGCACCGGCGGAATTGCGCATGAAATGGCGTGCCCATGCGGCTTCGAACTTGACGTAATCAGGCTTGATCAGCTTCACGCGCTCTATATCGGAATCGCCCGCGCCGTAATCGGCAATGGCAACGCGAAAGCCGATTGCGCGCATATGCTCGGCAAAGTCGGCAACGAGGCGTGTTTCGGAGCCCTGATTGTCTGCAACTTCGCAGACGATACGATCCGGCGACATGCCTGCCTCATGTGCAGACAGGCGCATGCGCTCGACTTCCTGCCGCATCTTGGCCGGTGTGCGAAACAGGCCGGGGTGGAAGTTGACGAAGATGCGGGCGCGGGAGCGTTCCAGCGCGCCGGTGTTGAGAATGTGGATGGTGCGCAAAATGCTGTCGATGGCTTCGATATCGTCGGGATGAACCTGCGCGAAGAGCTGCGCCGGCGGCACTAGGTCCGTACCCTGATAGGGTCGCACGAGACCTTCGAAGGAATCGATATCGAAACGCCCATCCAACAGGCGTCGGAAAATCGGCTGAAGTGCGGATTTGAGGGTGAAGGGCGCATAGGTCGTGGACCAGGAACCATCGGTTTCGCGCGCAAGATTTGAGAAAATGCTTTTCGGTGCCACGGCGTCTTATCCGGAAAATCATTTCAACCGTGCAATCATAGCATGGAAAGCGTTACGCGCCAGTTAAGCAAAAGTTAAAATAGCCTGAAGCCCCGTCGTTTCCCGCCTATCGGCGCTCAAAGGCGCATAGTTTGGCGGTAATTGCTGCGGGGGTAACGTTTTGCCGGCTTTTGCTCTTGAAACAACGTGCGTCTTTCGACATACCACTTGCCGCAGAGGGCGACCGTCGCAAACTTCTGCCGATGTCAACTTCAATAGGACCGATAAAAATGGCCTTCCTTGCCGACATTCTCTCCCGCGTAAAGCCGTCCGCCACCATCGCCGTTTCCCAGAAAGCCCGTGAATTGCAGGCTCAGGGTCGTGATGTGATTGGCCTTGGCGCAGGCGAGCCGGATTTCGATACTCCTGACAATATCAAGGAAGCAGCCATTGCCGCGATTAACGCCGGCAAAACGAAATACACGCCCATTTCCGGCATTCCGGAATTGCGCAAGGCGATTGCCGAAAAGTTCAAGCGCGAGAACGGTCTGGATTACAAGCCAGAGCAGACGATTGTCGGCACCGGCGGAAAGCAGATTCTTTTCAACGCCTTCATGGCGACGCTTAACCCCGGCGATGAAGTTGTTATTCCAACACCTTACTGGGTCAGCTACCCGGAAATGGTGTCGATCTGCGGCGGCACACCGGTGTTCGTCCACACCACGCTGGAAGGCAATTTCAAGCTGACAGCAGAAGCGCTGGAAAAGGCGATTACGCCGAAGACCAAGTGGTTCCTGTTCAACTCGCCGTCCAACCCATCGGGCGCTGCTTACAGCCTCGATGAGTTGAAGGCGCTGACGGACGTTCTTGTCAAGCACCCGCATGTCTGGGTTCTGACCGACGACATGTATGAGCACCTGACCTATGGCGACTTCAAGTTCGTGACGCCTGTGGAAGTGGAGCCCTCGCTCTATGACCGCACGCTGACCATGAACGGCGTTTCCAAGGCCTATGCCATGACCGGCTGGCGTATCGGCTACGCAGCTGGCCCGCTCTCGCTCATCAAGGCCATGGACATGATCCAGGGTCAGCAGACCTCCGGCGCGACATCCATTGCGCAGTGGGCGGCTGTAGAAGCGCTGAATGGCACGCAGGACTTCATTCCTGAAAACAAGAAAATCTTTGAGGGCCGTCGTGATCTCGTCGTGTCTATGCTGAACCAGGCCAAGGGCATCAATTGCCCAACGCCGGAAGGTGCCTTCTACGTTTATCCATCCTGCGCAGGCCTGATCGGCAAGACCGCACCTTCGGGCAAGGTCATTGAAACCGATGAGGACTTCGTGACCGAGCTTCTGGAAACGGAAGGCGTGGCCGTCGTCCACGGCTCGGCCTTCGGCCTCGGCCCCAACTTCCGCATCTCTTACGCGACATCGGAAAAGCTTCTCGAAGAAGCCTGCAACCGCATTCAACGCTTCTGCGCCAATTGCCGCTAAGTGATTGATTTATCGGTGAAAGGCCCGGCAGCGATGCCGGGCTTTTTTTGTTGAGAATCTATGCGAGTTTTGTGGCAATAAGCCTCGTCTTGCTCCGTCACCCCGGACTTGATCCGGGGCCCAGCCGACGCGCGTCTGCGCGTCGAGAAAAGTTCTTTCAGCCCAAGGACTTGGGCTTACTGGATACCGGGTCAAGCCCGGTATGACGGCGAAGGTGTGCCCGCCGCTCACAACCCCAGAAACAGCAGCATGACGAATGTCGCGAACAAGATGAAATGCGTCATGCCCTCAATGGCATTCGTCTCGCCATCATTCAGATTGATCGCTGCTGCGAAGAGCGTGATGAAGACCATCACCGTTTGCACCGGGGTCATGGCCATGATGAAGGGCTGGCCGGTGTAGAGCGCGATGGCCTCCATGACCGGTACTGTGAGAATGACGGTGGAAAGCGACGCGCCCATGGCGATGTTGACCACCGACTGCATACGGTTGCGCATGGCCGAGCGCATGGCGGTCATGATCTCCGGTGCGGCGGAGATGGTGGCGACAACCACGGCCATCAGCGCAACGGGCGCGCCGCTGCCTTCCAGCCCATTGCTGAGAAATGCCGACATGAATTCCGCCAGCGCGCCAATGATGACGACGCCAATGAGAATGATAGCGATGGAATAGGATGCCGGGCCTTCGTCTTCTTCTTCCTCAGCTTCGGCTTGCTCCTCGGCGGCGGTCTTCTTGCGGTCGGTACGAGGGTAGCGGTAGCTGAAAAAGTAGCTGTGCGGCCCGACCTGCATTTTCAAAAACAGGGCATAGAGAGCAATCATCGCGCCGATGGTGAAAATGGAATAATAGTGCCATTTCGCTTCCGGAATGAATTCCGGCACGATCATCGAGATGCCCATCGCGGTGAGGATCATCACCACATAGGTGCGCGCTGAATCGTCATTATAGGGCTGCTCGCCATGCCGAAGTCCGCCGAGCAGGGCGGCGATGCCGAGAATGCCGTTGATGTCGATCATGACGGCGGAATAGATCGTGTCTCGCACAAGGGTAGGCGAGGTGGATTCCTGCATGATGATGGCGAGGATAAGCACTTCCACGGCAACGGCGGAAAGCGTGAGGATCATCGTGCCATAGGGATCGCCAACCTTGGCCGCCAGAATTTCCGCATGATGCGCCACGCGCATCGACACCAGAATGATCACGCCGATCAGCGCTGCTGCAACCACGAAGGACAGCACCTTGCCCTGTTCCATGACAGCATGTTCGGCAAGATAGGCCGCAACGGCGCAGGGTACCGCGGCAAGCAGCATGCGCTCCTGTTTCAGCGTGGTCGCAATTGACATATTCGCCCTTCCGTCATCGTGAGCTTTGCATTGACTGAGGTTGCGACAACATGCGGGATTTGCACATTGGGCATTTTGGTAGGATAGTAGCGTCCAAGGACATGGCGACAATGCCGCAATCTAGTCCTTCAAATGCGCGTTTGCGGCAAAGGTTGCCACGCTCCTTCACTCTATAGGAGGAAGTGTGCATGACCAAAGTGGTGTATGAGATTGTGGAGCATGATGGCGGCTGGGCCTACCGTATGAACGGCGCCTATTCCGAAGCATTCCCCACCCATTCCGACGCCGTCCAGGCCGCTCGAATCGCCGCTGCGGAACAACAGGTCGGCGACGAAGACACGGAAATCAACTACCAGGACGAGGCAGGCCGCTGGCATGAGGAACACAGCCAGGGCGGTGACAGGCCGGAGGCTGAGGTGGTGGACAGTTTTGAGGAACCGCAACCGAGCCGCAATGCCATCTGATCGCGCCACCGTCACCTCTTGCTGACGATTGCATCTGGGTCCGTCGTTTTCAAAAACCCCTTCAACCCATCAACCAGTGCGTTGAAGACGGCGCGGCAGCGGGGGGAGGTTCGCAGGTTTTCGTGCATGGCGACCCATGTATGCAGCGGTATTTCTAGTTCCGGCAAAAGATGGGTGAGGGTCGCGTCGCGGCTGGCGAGGCCGACTTGGCATAGGCCGACACCTGCACCGGCCCGTATCATGGAAAGCTGTGCGAGATTGCTGTCGGCGCGGATGGCGAATGGGATATTTTCGGCGTCGGGAATGCTGGGATTGTCTTTTCGCATCCGCTGCAAGATGGCCCTTATGAAGGGGGTCTTTCGGTCAAAGCCGATGAGGCGGTGGTTGATAAGGTCGTCTTTGGACAGCGGTGTGCCCATTTTCTGGAGGTAGTCGCTGTTGGCATAAAAGCCCACCCGGAAATTACCGATGTAGCGCATGATGATGGCATCCTGCACCGGCTCGGTCATGCGGATGGCGATGTCGGCCTCCCGGCGCAGCAAATCCTCCAGCGTATCGGAAAGCGACAGCTCTATTTCCAGCTTTGGGTGCAGTTCCTGAAGCGAGGCAATGATCGGCGGGAGGATTTCCACGCCGATGACGTCGGACGCGCTGATGCGCACGGCTCCTTCGATCTTGCCAACTTCACCTGAGGCGGCGCGCATCAGGGCCGATGCGGTGGCTGCGAGGTTTTCGGCATAGGGTTTCAAGGCAATTGCGGCATCCGTCGGGACAAGCCCGTGGGGCGAGCGGATGAAGAGCTGGAACCCCATGCTCTCCTCCAGCGCACCAATATGGCGGCCTACCGTCGGCTGGGTAATGCCAAGCTCGCGGGCGGCGGCGGAAAGCGATCCGTCTCGCAGCACGTTGAGAAAGGTGCGGTAATAATCCCAGCTGATCTCACGTTCTCTGATCATTGATTTCCGTATAGCGGCTCAACAGTTTTAGACAATTTCGTATAGCTTATAACGCGCCCATACTCCAGCCATCAATTCAGATTGGAGTTTTAGCAGTGACCAGCAATAGAGAGACGATCAAGCCATTGGCACTGGTTCTCGGCGCGCGTGGCGGCATTGGCGGACATGTCATGGATATGCTGCTGCGCCGGGGCTGGCGGGTGCGCGCATTGGTGCGCGGCAATATGCCGACATCAGCCAATCCCTCGCAGGAGTGGGTGCGCGGTGATGTGATGAACGCAGCTGATGTGGCGAAAGCAGCCGATGGCGCTTCCCTCATCGTGCATGCGGTTAATCCGGCAGGTTACAAAAACTGGGAGACACTGGTTCTTCCTATGCTGGATAGTACCATTGCCGCTGCAAAAGCGGTGGGAGCCCGGATTTTGCTGCCGGGAACAGTCTATAATTTCGGGCCGGATGCGTTTACCGCTCCAACCGAGCACAGCCCGCAACATGCCGTAACCCGCAAGGGCGGCATTCGTGTAGAGATGGAGCGCCGTCTGCGCGCCGCCGCGACACTGGAGACGCCGGTGCTGATTGTTCGCGCTGGTGACTTCTTCGGGCCGGGTGCGAACAACAACTGGTTCAGCCAGGGTCTTGTCACACCGGGCAAAAAGATCACCAAGGTTTCCAACCCCGGATCGCCGGGCGTCGGCCATCAATGGGCCTATCTGCCTGATGTAGCCGAAACCATGGGTCAGTTGCTGGATCGTGCTGACGAACTTGAACCATTCGCCACCTATCACATGGACGGATTTTGGGATGCCGATGGAAGCGGCATGTCGTCTGCGATAGAGCGGGTTGTCGGGCATAAGATTTCGGTCACGCAGACGCCATGGTGGCTGTTGAAGCTGGCTTCGCCCTTCGTGCCGATGTTTCGGGAAGTCATGGAAATGCGCTATCTCTGGAAGACGCCGATCAGGATGAGCAATAAAAAACTCACCAGCTTTCTGGGCGCAGAACCCCAAACACCCATCGATGAGGCCGTGCGCGCCACGCTCATTTCGCTGAAATGCCTGGAGCCGGAAGCGACCCGAGAAACTCCGAGAGCCGTATCGCACGCGTGATACACGATAAGAAAAGCCGCGCACCCTCAGGAGTGCGCGGCCATTTTGTCTTTATGCCAGAGCAGGATAGTCGGTGTAACCTTCCGCACCACCACCATAGAAGGTCGGCTGGTTCGGCTCGTTCAGCGTGGCATTCTCCCTCAGACGACGGACGAGGTCTGGGTTGGAGATGAAGGCCTTGCCGAAGGCGATGGCATCGGCCTTGCCGCTTTCTGTTGCAGCAATCGCGCTGTCGCGGTCGTAACCGTTGTTGGCGATCCACAGGCCCTTGCCACCGGCATTGGTATAGGCTGCCTTGAGAGCATCGTAATCGAACGGCTTGTCGCCCTGCTTGAAATCACGCGGGCCGCCGGTGGCGCCTTCGATGACGTGGATGAAGGCCAGACCACGGCTGCCGAGTTCGCGCACGACATATTCGAACAAAGGCTGTGGTTCTGCTTCGAAAATGTCATTGGCAGGCGTGACCGGGGAAAGGCGAATGCCGGTGCGGCCAGCGCCAATTTCCTTCGTCACGGTATCAACGACTTCCAGCAGGAAGCGGGCGCGGTTTTCGATGGAGCCGCCATAATCATCCGTGCGCTTGTTGGTGCCGGATTTCAGGAACTGGTCGATCAGATAACCATTGGCCGCGTGAATTTCCACGCCGTCAAACCCGGCATCGATGGCAGCTCGGGCGCCGGTGCGGTAGTCTTCCAGAACGACCGGGATTTCGCCCAAGCCCAGTTCGCGTGGCTCGGATGTGTCAGCAAAGCCGCCGGTGCCATCGTCATTGATGATGTAGGTCTTGGAATTGGCCTTGATGGGCGACGGCGCAACCGGCTGGCCGCCATGCGGCTGCAGAGAGGTGTGCGAGATACGGCCGACATGCCAGATCTGCGCCACGATCTTGCCGCCCGCCTTGTGTACGCCTTCCGTCACGGCCTTCCAGCCATCGATGGCTTCCTGCTTGTAAAGGCCGGGAACATCCGCATAACCCTGTCCCTGCTGGGAAACCGGTGTGCCTTCGGTCACGATGAGGCCGGCAGTTGCGCGCTGTTCGTAATAGGTGGCGTTGAGGTTATTGGGAATGGCGCCTGATGAACGGTTGCGGGTCAGCGGTGCCATGACAATGCGGTTTGCCAGCGAAATGTCGCCTGCCTGAGCGGGTTCGAACAGTTTGGTCATGAGAGTGCTTTCTCTTCTGGTTGATAGAGAGCGCCTGAGGCGCGCTTAAAGCTTCTGGTTCAGATAGGTGAGGAACGCGGCAATATTCTCCTCGTCACGCTCGTAAAAATTCCACTGCCCGACCTTTCGCGATCTCACCAGACCCGCAGCCTGCAAGGCGGCGAGGTGGGAGGAGACGGTGGATTGCGAAAGACCGCTGATCTCGAACTGATGCGCACAGACACCCATGGAAAATGGGTGTGCCTGGTTGAAATGCTGCTCCGGCTGTTTCAGCCATTCCAGAAATTTCAAGCGCACGGGATGAGCAATGGCCTTCAGGGCGTCTTCGTGGTTCATGTCGCTTCCGTATATCTATCCATACCGATATTTATATCGGCAATCATCGATATCAAGGGAAAGGCGCTGATTTATTCGACCTGGGCTTAGGGCAAAAAAGACGAGGCTTAGCGCAAAAAAAAGGCCGCTGGATTTCTCCGCGGCCCGACAGTTTTGAAGGTCAAACCTCCAGAGGGGAACAGCTGTCTGATGCGCTAAGCATCGGTGACAACCAGTTTCAATATGGAAATGGCAGCGGCTGAGAACAAGGGTGTTTCGTTTAATTAACTTACGGTAGCGGGAAAATTATTGCGGGTAAAAAAAAGAGGGCCACCGGATTGCTCCAGGGCCCTTATAAGTGTGAAGGTCAAAAAACCTCCAGAGGGGAACAGCTGACGCGGCGGAACTGGGAGGAAAAGCCGCCGTGTGCATCAGCTGTGTGCGATATGATGCTTTCTTGGGCAGCATTCAACTCTTTTTTGTGCAGGCCAGCCCTGCGTGTGGCGCATCACTGCTATTCACTGTCATATTTATTTCGCAAATCTGCGGCGATGATGATTCTGGGTGAAGCGCGGAATATGCTTCTAACCTATTGTTAAGTCGGTATATTTTTAAGTTTTCTCGGCGCGGGTTGTTGTCGTTTGCTGTGCCAAAGATTCGGACTTCGGTTGTCATAACAGCCGAGATGCGATGTGCTATTACGCTGCCCGTAGCAAAGTGTCCAAGGTGGTGCTGTGACAATAGAAATCAGACTTGCTCAACAGTCCGATGTTCCGGCGCTATTTCACGTTAGAACGTCTGTCCTCGAGAACCACATTTCCGTCGAGCGACTTGCCCAGATGGGCATCACAGAGGCCTCCATCGGCCAGATGATCGCGCGCTCGCCGTGTGCATGGGTCGCCATCGTGGGCGGCGAGGTGGTCGCGTTTTCAATGATAGATATTGCGGACGCTTCGCTTTTTGCAGCCTTTGTGCTTCCTGCATACGAAGGCAAGGGCATTGGAAGAAAGCTCGTTCTTGCTGCCGAAGAAGAACTCTTCCAGCACCATTCGGAAATATGGTTGGAGACGGATGAGGAGAGTCGCGCAGCCGGTTTTTATCGGCATCTCGGCTGGGGCAATCAGCTCGAGGCAAAGGGAAGGCAAATCCGGTTGACGAAAATGCGGCCTTGATGCCTCACGGATCAGAAGGGCGATATTGCGAGAAGCCGCATGAATGCAGCGGCTTGCCATGTCGCAACACCAATCAGAAATTCCAGTTGCGCGCCTTGGCCACGATGAAGTCTCTGAACACTTTCAGCTTGGCGGCATTCTTCAATTCATCCGGATAGCAGAAATAGGTATCGAATGAGGGAATATCTGCGGGCAGCGAAAGCTGGATGAGGCCTGGGTCACGACCGACAATGTAGTCCGGCAGACAGGCAATGCCGATTCCCAAAAGGCAGGCGCGCTTGATGGAGGTCTGGCTGTTGATCTGCAAATGCGCAAGGCGGGTGTTATCCGATGAACGACCGGCATTTTCCAGCCAGTTCACGTCCAGAAGATAATTCGGGGCTGGCTCGCCAAAGGAAATGACCTTGTGGTTGTCCAGATCCTCGATCGACTGCGGCTCTCCATATCGGTTGATATAGGACGGGGCGGCATAGACGTGCATGTGCACGGTAAACAGCTTGCGCTGAATGAGGTCCGATTGCTGCGGCTGGCGCAGGCGGATGGCGCAGTCCGCGTGGCGCATGTTCACATCAAGCTCTTCATTGTCGAGAATGAGCTGAATGGCCATTTCTGGATAAAGCTGAAGAAATTCCTGCACCTTATCCGTCAGCCAGCCCTGGCCGAGACCCACGGTGGTGGTCACGCGCAGCTTGCCACTCGGCTTTTCCGTCGTTTCCGTCAATTGCATTTTGACGGTTTCGAGCTTCAGTAGAACATCATGCGCGGTTCTATACAGCAACTCGCCCTGTTCCGTCAGGATCAGGCCGCGCGCGTGGCGGTGAAAAAGCTTGACGCCGACATCCTGTTCCAGCGCGCTGACCTGGCGGCTGATGGCCGACTGGGACAAATGAAGCTTGTCTGCTGCATGGGTGAACGAGCCAGCTTCGGCGGCCGCATGAAATATGCGCAGTTTGTCCCAGTCCAATGGCATAGGCATGCGGTGTTTAGCCTTTCTTATTCAGCGGCAACGGCAAGCGGCGCTTGCGCTGCGAGAAAACGTTCCGCCTCGAGCGCGGCCATACAGCCCATGCCCGCCGCGGTAATGGCCTGGCGGTAGTTATCGTCTGTCACATCGCCTGCTGCAAAGATGCCCTCTACGTTGGTCGCAGTCGAATCCGGTGCCGTCCACATGTAGCCATTCGGCTTCAGCTTCAGCTTGTCCTTGAACAGTTCCACCGCTGGCGCATGACCAATGGCCACGAACACGCCGTGGATCGGCATCTCGGTGATTTCACCTGTCTTCGTGTTGCGAATCTTCGCGCCGGTGACGGAAGGCGGCATTGGCGGCTTGGCAGGCGTGCCGGTGATTTCCGCGATCTCGCTGTTCCAGAGAATGTTCACATTCTCCTTCGCGAAAATGCGCTCCTGAAGGATTTTTTCCGAACGGAAGCTTTCGCGGCGATGCACGACCGTCACCGATTTGGCGATGTTGGAGAGGTAGAGCGCCTCTTCCACGGCGGAGTTACCGCCGCCGACCACGATGACATCGCGGTTACGATAGAAGAAGCCATCGCAGGTGGCGCAGGCGGAAACGCCGAAGCCCTGAAAATGCTGCTCGCTCTCAATGCCCAGCCACTTGGCTTTCGCACCGGTTGCGATGATCAGCGTATCGGCGGTCCACACCGCACCGGAATCCGTCTTGACGGTAAAGGGGCGGTTTGTGGTTTCGACTTCGGTCACCAGATCATTGACGAGTTCGGCGCCGACATGCGTCGCCTGCTTCATCATCTGGTCCATCAGCCATGGTCCCTGAATGGGATCGGCATAGCCGGGATAGTTTTCCACATCGGTGGTGATCATCAACTGACCGCCCTGTTCCATGCCGGCAATCAGAACAGGCTCAAGCATTGCGCGCGCTGCATAAATCGCGGCGGTGTAACCTGCGGGGCCGGAGCCGATGATCAAAACCTTTGCGTGGCGGGCGGACATGGGACGTTCCTTTCAAAACAAGGGTGTCAGATATTGCAGCCACTATACCAGCGCAATCACGATACACCCCTTCGATGCCCGGTATTTAAGAGTGTCCAGTGTCGTTATTCAAGGGCAGCCTTGCGTTACCAACAGGGCAGAAGGGTATCTACACGTAATTTTGTGTCGCTGTCGCGTAGGATTATTGCGAATCCCGTCGCGTAGAGTAGAAGGAAGCATTCAAGCTCAATCAAGGAAGAGCATAGTGGCCAGCGTCGAACTCGATGCCATCGATCTGAAAATACTGCGCGAATTGCAACGCGACGGGCGAATGACCAATGTCGATCTCGCCGACCGCGTCGGAATTTCCGCGCCACCCTGCCTGCGCCGCGTTCGCAAGTTGGAAGAAGCGGGCATCATCGAAGGTTACCATGCCATGCTGAATGCCCCAAAGCTTGGCTTCGACCTCGTGGCCTTTTGCATGGTGGGGCTGAAGCGCCAGTCCGAAACCAACCTAAAAGCCTTCGCCGCCGCCACAGAGCGCTGGCCGCTGGTGCGCCAAGCCTGGATGGTCTCCGGCGACAGCGACTTCCTGCTCCACTGCGTGGCCGAAAACCTCACCCAATTCCAGGACTTCGTGATCGAAGTGCTGACCGCTGACGAGCATGTGGACACGGTGCGGACCATGCTGACGATACGGCAGGTCAAGCGGGCAGGGCTGGTTGGGGTTTGAGCGACTACTTCAAACTATCCCAATCTATAGGTGTTATAAAGCCGAGGTCGATCAGTTGGTGTGAGCCGGAAAATTTCACTGAAACGTCGCCGTCATAGAGGTCGATAGCGCCGTTCTGCTCGATTTCATCGAGCAGCTTCACATAATGAGCTGAACCACCGAAGTGCTGTTTTTCTCGAACGGCTTCTGCGATTTTTTCCTTATAGTCCACGAAAAACTTGAAATGCAAAAGGGCGCCCCATGTTTTTGGGAAGTTGCGACCATAGGGTAAAGGTCTATGGGGGCTGCTGCCAAAATAACAGGAGTCATCCCAGTAAATCACCGGGTACTTCATTAACTCGTTATCTTCGCCAAACTTGCGTCCGCGCGGGCCACCTTTGATGCTGACACCACGTTTTTCAACAGTCACATCGTAGCTATTCATGTCGAAATGATCTGACAGAAGCCAAGGCGGATCGTCCGGGCCGTAATCACGTGTGCCGCCGCCGCTATACATATCCAGCATTGGTGCCGCCAGTCGCTTGTCCCCTGCGGCTTCCAGCGCTTTTATAAGATCTGAGATCGTCCGGGTCTCGCTATGAGCGAAGACGAGAAGCTCATCGGAATCGACATTGATATACCAACGCTTCTTTCCATAAATTTCAAATAATTGCTCTCGCCATTGCCGCCCGCGCCGTGCTTCGGAATAACGCACGGGAGATGTCCATATATCGACATCAGATTGCTCGAGTAGAAACTCTCTGGTGCCATCAGTCGAGGCGTCATCTACAGCGATGAAACGTGAAACGCCCAGCGATCGATAGTGCTTTAGAAAAAACGGAATTAAATTTAAATCATTATGGGTGACAAAAACAAGGTCTGTACCGTTCTGGACACGTATATTTCTCCGGACTAAGGCGGACATTGGTACGTTTTGCCGGCGTCTTTTTTCTCTCGATGCAATACGAAAGCTTTCATATCCTGTGCGGAGTTTATCAAGGACGCCCCTTGACGGCTTTTCTATGAATTTTGCAAAGAGCGGCATTGAAACTTATCTCGATATGGGTTGCGAATTTTATGTAATGTCTCTTTATCTAAAGGACATATGTGTTTCAACGGAGCAACTCGTCCCGTTTGTTGTCCAAGGCGGGTCTTTCATCTAAGGAAGGTAGCTCGCTGGCGTCGCCAATCCAGCATTCTAAGTCGGCACAATCATCCTATGTATCTCGCAGTACGGGGCGTTCTTGGAGGTTTTTTCTAAATGATAATATTCGCGTTCCACTATAATAGGGGTGAATATTTGGAAAATCTTGTTCGTTCAATCGACAAACACTTTAACGCTCCGCTTGTTATTATAGATGATGGTAGTACTGATCAGTTGTCCGTTCAGGTTCTGGAGCGCTTGTCTAAGAAATATGAAGTGGTAATTAAGCCTGTTTCTGCTGGCGAGGATCGAGTCACGGGTGGTTTACATGCGAATATGCAGTGGGCACTCTCTCTTGCTGCCGAGCGCGGTGTCAAGCTTGCACTTATGGTGCAGGAAGATATGCAGTTGGTGCGCAATGTTGTCTCAAACGACCTCGAAGTGGTGTTGCGCGGCTTCGATCAACCTCACTCATCCTTTGTTATACAGACGTGTTTTTTAAAAGCTAATCGAGCAAAACGCGTCGATGACGGCACAATGCTTGAAGTTGCGCCGGGTCTTTACGAACGTAGTAAAACTGAATCAGGGATACGTGGAGGCAAGTGTTTCGCATATTCTGACACCGGATTTTTCTCGGTTCCTTTATTCCAAAAATATATGGGTGACCTTAGGACCGGCGAACGAGCAAATGAGATTGCTGCGGATGAGAAGGGTTTGCGGTTACGTTTCATGGCCGACCCATTCATGCACTTTTTGCCGCTGCCAAGCGATAGGTCTCGACGTGTGAGGCGCTGGCAAGATCAAGTAGCCGACAGATTAGCAGGAGCGGCCATTCATCCAATTCGTTCCTTATCCGATGAGGAAGCCTCACTCTTCACCAATAGGGACAAACGGATTCTGCCTTACGCCGAGGATTTTTTGGACGTTCCCACCATGCCCCAATCTGAATACTGGTCCTTGAGAGCAGGCCGATCTAATCTGCATGCTCGAGGTGGATGGCGACGAATTATAGCCCGACTTTTGTGAAAGGCATCTCTCCAAAAAAGTGGGTTGTAGAACTTCTATCTATTTGGGATGTCGATTTCTGCAGGTGATTACCATATATGATTTGGGTTGATTTGATAATTGCGGACGCGCAATCCAGTTAAATGTATGATAAAGGCACGATAGCAAATGCGACCAAACGATTTGTTTCCTATTTGGTTTTGGGCCCGCTCTTTCGGAAAAATTACGATTGGATCTAAGTGCCGCATCGAGCCCGGCGCTATTCTCGATATGAGAGAAGGCGGCAGGATCAAGGCCGGATCAAAATGCCGAATTCGTCGCGGCGCGATGCTTATCCCTTATGGCGGCGATATCATCATTGGGAACGACTTCAGTTTAAACCCTTATTCGGTGCTGTACGGGCAGGGTGGTCTAAAGATTGGTAATGACGTTCGCATTGCTGCAGGATGCGTTGTCATCCCGTCCAACCATATTTTTAGCGACGCTAACAAACCAATAAGATTACAAAAAATCAGCAAGCTAGGAATCGTGATTGAAGACGATGTTTGGATAGGAGCCAATGTTACGGTTTTGGACGGATCTCACATTTCAAAAGGCTGCGTTATTGCTGCCGGGGCCGTTGTCAGAGGGCGCACAGAGCCTTATGGCATTTATGGAGGTGTTCCAGCGAAGTTGATTAAGATGCGTGGTAGTGATGCGGATGCAATTGTTACCTGATTCATTGCTTTTCTCTTTCCTCTTTAATCACGCTGGTTCCAAAGCGACCTACACCTGAAATTTCCGAACCAGGTTAAAAGTGCAACGAATCAATGGAAATGAGCGTATTGTTACCCTGCTCCGCATTCATCATCTGCCTCAATGAAGAGGCCTATCTTGGCAATTGCATTGAGAGTCTTGAAGGTTTCCCCGAGATCGTGATTGTCGATTCCGGCTCTGTGGATGGAACGCCTGCTCTGGTGCAATCCTACATCGACAAGGGCTGGCCGATCCGGTTCATGCATGAGCCCTGGCGAGGGTACGCCGGGCAGAAGCAGTTTGCGCTGGAGCAGTGCAGCCAGCCTTGGTGCCTGAATATCGATGCCGATGAGCGACTGGATGCGGCTTTACGTGCAGCTTTGCCTGAATTGCTTTCTGCACCGGAGACTGTTGTCGGCTGGAAGGTGGCGCGCAGGCCTTATCTCATTGGTTATGGCTACACGCCTGAAAACGTGCGCGAGCGGAAGAACCTTCGGCTCGTCCGAAATGGCAAGGGCGGCTATGATCTTGCGCAGAAGGTGCATGAAGGCATCGTCCCTACAGGTGAGGTCAGGTCATCTGAAAAGGGGAGCCTGTTGCACTATCGGCCGCTCATCATCGATGAGCAAATTCTGAAAGAGAATAAATACTCGACCCTGAAGGCTGATCAGCAATTTGCGGAAGGCCGCAACGCGAAGCTTTCGAAACTTCTGTTTTCGCCCTGGCTCTATTTTCTGCGGCTCTATTTCAAAAACGGTTTGTGGCGCTGCGGTGTACCCGGCTTCATCGAAGCGGCAACAGGCGGCATTTACGCATTTCTCACCCAAGCGAAAATCCATCAGCGTCACGCGTTGAAACGTCGGCCCAATGTCGATGACATGGAGCGTGGAAGGACAAAAATATGAAGGTTCTGCATATTCATTTTGGAAAAGACGGCGGTGCGGAGCGCTTTTTTGTAAACCTCGTCGATGCTTTGGGCGAGCGGGGAGTTGAGCAACGAGTCTTAATTCGTCCTGACCGCAGTTGGAAGGCGGCAATCGAGCGACGCGCTACCGTCTATGAGGGCGTGTTTCGTCGTATTTCCCTGTCGCGCTTCGTGCTGGCTTGGCGGATGCGTCGAATACTTAAGGAATTCAAACCCGATGTGATCATGACGTGGCAATTGCGCGCAAGCCGCTTCATGCCGAACGTAAAGACAGCACTTCGCATTTCTCGATTGGGAGATTATCCAGAGCATCTCGGTTACTATCGGAATTCGGAAGTTCTCGTCTGCATCACGCCTGACATGGCGGATAGTGTGAAGCGATTGGGCTGGACGCGACGCATTGAAGTGATACCCAATTTCAGCAATGCAACGCCCATTCCTCCGATCTCTCGCAGCGCTCTCGATACCCCGGAAAAGGCCTTCGTCGTCGTTGCCATGGGCCGGTTTGTAAAGCGCAAGGGGTTCGGACATCTCATCCAGTCCGTCAAAAATATAGAGGGCGCTTATCTCTGGCTTTTGGGTGATGGTCCAGAGCGGGAAGAGTTGGTTAAGCTGGTCGAAGAGCTAGGCCTGCAAGAGCGAGTGAAGCTTCCGGGATGGAAGACGGATGCTTATGCTTATCTGGCGGCTGCGGATGTTTTTGCTATCACATCCCTACATGAGCCACTTGGAAATGTTTGTTTTGAAGGTTGGGGTGCCGGAAAGCCGACCGTCGCTTTTCGAGCTGAAGGGCCCTCGTTCGTGATGACAAACGAGGTTGATGCCTTGATGGTCGATTGCGCGGATGAGGTTGGCTTGACGAATGCCCTTACCCGTCTGCGGGACGATCCGGAACTTCGTGAAAAACTGGTGGAAGGCGGGCACGCAACGACACGCGCCCGTTTTTCCAAAGAAGCAATCACAGCCTCTTACATGAAGCTGTTTGAAGAGGCAGCAAACACGTGAAAGTCTGCCATTTTCATTTCGGCAAAGACGGCGGCGCAGAACGCTTTTTCGTTCATCTCGTCAACGCGTTTGCGAAACGGGGGCTCGAGCAGAGCTGCGTCATCCGTAAAAATCGTGTGTGGCGGAAGGACATTGAGGCCGTTGCAAATATTACAGAGAGTAATTTCCGTAATCTTTCATTGGACAGAATCCTACTTCCCATAAAAGTTCGTTCCATGGCTCAATCTCTCAAGCCTGATGCGATCATGTCATGGGCGCCGCGTGCCAGCGAGCTGATGCCGAATTACAAAGGCTGCATCAAGCTTTCGCGCCTGGGCGATTACCCCACCAAGCTGGATTACTTCAAGAATACAGACATTCTGGTTTGCAACACGCCGGGCATTGCCGAGCATGTCAAGGCCATTGGATGGACGCGCGGTGTGGAGGTCATTTCCAACTTCACCAGCACGCAGACGATTGTGCCGATTGCGAGGACTGAGCTGGATACGCCGCAGGATGCGCCGGTGGTTATGTCCATGGGGCGTTTTGTGAAGCGGAAAGGGTTTCACACACTGATCGATGCCGTCGCTGGGTTACCGGGTGTATATCTGTGGCTGGCGGGTGATGGGGAAGAGCGGGAAAGTCTGGAGGCGCAGGTCGATGCGCGCGGCATGCGCGACCGTGTTCGCTTCATCGGCTGGAAAGATGAGACGCGACCCTATGTCTCCGCTGCCGACATCTTCGTCATGCCTTCCAGCCACGAGCCGCTTGGTAACGTCATCCTCGAAGCCTGGGCCCAAAAAAAGCCTGTGGTGTCTTCGAAGTCCGAGGGGCCGATGTGGTTTATGCGGGATGGAGAAAATGGCCTGCTGGCAGAGATCGGCGAAGCGGAGAGTTTTGCCGGTGCCATCGGCAATCTGCTGAGTGATCAGGCGCTTTCTCAGCGTGTTGCTGCTGGCGGACATGAAACGCTGATGAGCCAGTTTTCGGAAGAGGCCGTCGCCTCTGCCTATATCGACCTTTTCAAACGGAAGCCTTGACCGCGTCATAAATCCTGCCGAGATTTTCCGCTTCACCTGCAATGGTGAACTTCTCGGCTACATCTTGGCGTGATGCTATTGCCGCTTCCAAGCGCTTTTCATCGTTTTTCAGCCATTTCAAGGCCGAATCGCTCATGGTTGTCAGGTCATCTCGCGCAATAACCTCCCCAGTCTCCCCCTCAACCAACTCCGGAAACGCCCCCACATCCGTCGCGATCACCGGTACGCCTGACGCCATTGCTTCCAGCGGGGTGAGGCCAAAACCTTCCCAGCGTTGGGGGGCGATGAAGAGGTCGAGGGTGCGGTACCATTCGTTGATGTTGGTGTGTTCGCCGACGAAGAGGATGCGGTCTGCGAGACCGGCGGCGCGGACCTTTTCTTTCAGGCCGTTTTCGAATTCCACATGCGGCCCAGTGGCGCGGCCGGCGATGATGGCTTCCCAGTCGGGATTTTGCGGGAGCACGGCGATCATGGCATCGACGAAGAGGTCCGTGCCTTTCTGATGGCGCACTCTGCCGAAGCAGCCGGCGTATTTTTGGTTCGGGTCGAGGCCAAGCGCGCGTTTTGCCTCAGCCTTATCGGCGGGCGGGGAGAAGCGCTCGGTATCAATGCCGTGCATAATGACGGTGCTCGGTACATCCATATAGGAAGCCGTCTTTGCGCTGGTTGCGATGATCGCGTCCATGCGGGAAATCAGGAATTTCGTCCAGCCGCTGTGTTTGCGCTGCGAGGCGGAGGTGAAGACGATCTTCAGCTTCATGCGCAGGATGTCGCGCATGATGATGGCGGGCAGCATTTCAATATTGCGGCGTGCGTGCCAGACGCGTGGCTTCTTATCCGGTCCCAATTGCCATAGCCGCCACAAGTCGCGAAAGCGGACATGTGGCAGGCTTTGCGGCAAACCCGGCCCTATAACGGCAACCTTTTGCCCGAGCCGGTTTTGCACCGGCACGAGCTGGATGATCGTGGATGTCACGCCGGAGAGCCTGCGCTTGAAATTCGGCGCAAGCACCCGGACATCAGCCAAGTCGATATAGGGCAAAATCGGGATCTCGTGAGGGAGGCGCTGGCAATCAGCCCCAGTTGATGGAGAGGATTTCGTAGCCGCGCGAACCGCCGGGGGCATTCACTTCGATGCTGTCGCCAACTTCCTTGCCGATCAGCGCGCGCGCGATGGGCGAGGAGATGGAAATGCGACCCTGCTTGACGTCGGCTTCCTGGTCGCCAACGATCTGGTAGGTCTTCTGTTCGTTGGAATCTTCGTCCACGAGCTTGATGGTGGCACCAAACTTGATGGTTGTGCCGGACATTTTCGACAGGTCGATGACTTCCGCGCGTGCGGTCAGGTCTTCCAGCTCGGCAACGCGGCCTTCATTGTGGCTCTGCGCTTCCTTGGCAGCATGGTACTCGGCGTTTTCAGACAGGTCGCCATGGGCGCGCGCTTCTGCAATAGCCTCGATGATGCGTGGGCGCTCTTCCTGCTGGCGCCAGCGAAGTTCTTCCTGCAGCTTGACGAATCCGCCCTGAGTCATCGGTACTTTTTCTACCATTTTTTCTTCCTTCGCATTCTAACCGCGGTACCCGCAGACACAAAAAGAAACAGGTTCCGGAGCAAAACTACGGAACCAGTCAAAATCACAATTCGGCAGACTATATCAGAAGACCGACGCCAATTGCCAGCAAATTTGAGACTGCCAATTTTCAGCAGACTGGAACTTGATCTTAGCCAAGGATTGACAGTTTGCGCAAGAACATATAGTGAACACACCTATGAAAAAGTCGATAAAAGAGCGGTTGGCAGTCCTTTCCGATGCGGCGAAGTATGATGCGTCCTGCGCCTCCAGTGGCACGACGAAGCGTAATTCGTCCGCATCGGGAGGGCTGGGGTCGACGGAAGGTTCAGGTATTTGCCACGCCTATGCGCCGGATGGCAGGTGCATTTCGCTCCTGAAGATTCTGCTCACCAACTTCTGCATTTATGACTGTGCATACTGCATCAACCGTTCCTCCAGCAATGTGGAGCGGGCGCGTTTTACGGTGGAAGAAGTGGTGTGGCTGACGCTGGAATTTTACCGGCGCAATTATATCGAGGGCCTGTTTCTGTCGTCCGGTATCATTCGCTCGTCGGACCATACGATGGAAGAACTCGTGCGGGTGGCGAGGGAGTTACGCGTCACGCACGGCTTCCGGGGCTATATCCATCTCAAGTCCATTCCCGAAGCCTCGGCGCGGCTGGTGGAGGAGGCGGGACTTTATGCAGACCGCCTGTCGATCAACATCGAGTTGCCAACGGATAGCGGCATCGGACAGTTTGCGCCGGAAAAGCAGCCGGGAAACATCCGCAAGTCCATGGCTGATATTCGTCTGAAGATCGAAGAAGCGGGTGAACCGACGGTTCAGACGAAGCGGGTCAGGAAGTTTGCGCCTGCGGGCCAAAGCACACAGATGATCGTGGGTGCCGATGGTGCCAATGATAGCACCATCCTCAACACCAGCGCGCGCCTTTATGGCAGCTACGGTTTGCGACGCGTCTATTATTCCGCTTTCAGCCCCATTCCTGATTCGTCCAAAAACCTGCCGCTCATCAAGCCGCCTTTGATGCGCGAGCATCGGCTCTATCAGGCCGATTGGCTGTATCGATTCTATGGCTTCGATATCGCAGAAATCGCCTCTACCCAGAAGGACGGCATGCTGGATCTGGATATTGATCCGAAGTTGGCTTGGGCGCTGGCGAACCGGCAGAGCTTTCCTGTCGATGTGAACAAGGCGGAGCGCGAAACCTTGCTACGGGTTCCAGGGTTCGGCACGAAAACAGTCAATTCCATCCTGTCGTCGCGCCGGTTCAGGCAGTTGCGGCTGGAAGATTTGGCTCGCTTTGGCGTGTCACTGAAAAAGGTCAAGGCCTTCGTCGTGGCGGGCGGATGGTCACCGGGCAAGCTCACGGAGCGACCAGATTTGCGCGCCATGTTTGCGCCGCAGCCTGAACAGCTGTCGTTGCTCTGATGTACAGGGTGTCGCTGGAGGGACGGGGCGATTTTACCGAGTGGCGGGATGCTGCCCGCACGTTTCTCTCTGCCAATGTCTCTCCGCATGAGATCGAGTGGCGGTGCCGCGGCGAAGAAACTGGTCTGCTAGGTTTTGAGGAGGAGAACCTTCCCGCTGCCGTGGACAATGCCACTGGCGTCCAAGTGCCCTCGGCCTTCATGCCGCTGGCGCAAACCATTATTTGCCATAGCGATCCGAAGCGATTTTCGTTGCTCTATCGGCTTTTGTGGCGTCTGGGGCAGGACAGGGCGTTGCTGCAATTCAAGTCTGATCCTGATGTGGCGGAAGCGCGTAAACTAGAGAAATCCGTTCGTCGCGATAGCCACAAGATGACGGCTTTCGTGCGTTTCAAGGAGGTGGCGCTGGCCACGGGTGAGGCGGGCCGGCGACGGTTTATTGCATGGTTCGAGCCAGATCATTTCATCGTGGAGCGAAAGGCTGCGTTTTTCCAGCGGCGTTTTACCGATATGGACTGGCTGATTCTGACGCCGAAAGGCTCGGCTCGCTGGGATGGTGAGGCGCTGGAAACATCGCGGCTGGCAGCTGAGCAGCCGGATTTGTCCGATGAGACGGATGAGCTTTGGCGCACCTATTATGCCAATATTTTCAATCCGGCTCGCTTGAAGATCAAGGCGATGACTGCGGAAATGCCGAAGAAGTATTGGAAGAACCTGCCGGAGGCCGATCTTATTCCAGACCTCATCCTCAACGCTGAGCGACGGGTGCTGGAGATGGGCGCCAAGGCGGCGACCGAGCCGCAGCTCTTCCACCACCGTATTCAGGCCGCAGCAGAAAACAAACTCGCGCCCGCGCTGCCCGATGCCGATACGTTGGAAGGGTTGAGGCATGAGGCGAAAGACTGCACGCTTTGTTCTCTCCACTGCAAGGCAACGCAAACAGTGTTCGGTGAGGGGCCGGCCAATGCGGATGTGATGATTGTCGGCGAGCAGCCGGGCGACTTCGAGGATTTGGCCGGGCGTCCCTTTGTCGGTCCGGCAGGCAAGATGTTCGATCAGGTCTTGGGTGAAACCGGCATGGAGCGCCAGAAACTCTATGTCACCAATGCCGTCAAACATTTCAAATATGAATCGCGCGGCAAAAAGCGCATCCACCAGAGGCCGGATGCGGGCGAGGTGCAGCGCTGCCGCTGGTGGCTGACGCGGGAGATCGATCTGGTCCAGCCCAAGCTCATCGTTGCGATGGGAGCGACCGCAATGTTCGCACTGACGGGTTTGAAAGAAAAGCTGTCGGACCTGCGCGGCAGGCCCATGCCCATGGATGGCGGCAGGATGCTCTTCGTCACGGTGCATCCTTCCTACCTGCTGCGAATACCGGATGAGCAAAGGAAGGCGGAGGAGTTTCAGCGGTTTCGCGAGGATATGCAGGCGGTTCGCAGGCTCATGGAAGCGCGCCAAGAGAGCGAATTGCTTGTATCAGCCGTTGGATAAGGATGGGTTTTGTAGTTTCATATTGGCTTGCTCATTGGCAGCTTTGATGAAATCGATGAAAGCTCGAAGCGGGGCGGGGACCAACCGTCTGCCGGGATAGTAGAGGAACGGGCCGGAAAAGCTCTGCCACCATGGTTCAAGCACTGGCTCCAGCGCACCGCTGTCGAGATAGGGCTGCAACCAGTCTTCGAAAAGCATGGTGATGCCCGTGCCTGCGATGGCGGCATCGACAGCGAGGTCCGTTGCGCCACCTATCCTCACGATCAAAGGCCCGCCGGCATCGATGAGGATCACTTCGCCATCGCGTTCGAATTCCCATGGCGGGATGGTGCCGCTGGCAAACCGGCCCCTGATGCAGGCGTGGCTGAGCAGATCGCGCGGGTGTTGTGGTCTGCCAAAACGGTCGAGATAGGCGGGTGAGGCGGCAGTCGCCAGACGCTGGCTGCGTGGGCCGATGGGAACGGCGATCATGTCCTGCTGGAGGCGCTCATCATAGCGGATGCCTGCATCGCAGCCTGCGGCCAAGATATCCACGAAGTTTTCATCGGTGATGACCTCCAGCTGAATATCGGGATAGGCAGCCAGAAACTGCGACACAAGCGCAGGCAAAACAAGACGGGCTGCGCTGACCGGCACATTCAGCCGCAGTGTACCCGCAGGTTTGTCGCGGAAGCCGTTGACGACATCAAGCGCGGCCTCGACCTCGGTTAATGCGGGCGACAGGCGTGCCAGCAAGCCTTGCCCGGCTTCCGTGGGTGAGACACTGCGGGTGGTGCGATTGAGAAGGCGAACGCCCAGTTCCGTCTCCAGCCTTCGAATAGCTTCACTGAGGCCGGAAGCACTGCTGCTTCTAATTCTCGCCGCCTCACGAAACCCGCCAGCCCGCACCACTGCAACAAAGATGTTCAGATCATCCAGATTGATTTTCATTGTTCATATTCCCGCACAGTCCGTGCTGATCGTACCCCATTATCATACGCGCTGACAGCGTCTATCTTTCCTTCAGATCATCAGGAGAACGATCATGACCAACATCGATAAGGCCGGAACATTTAAACTTGGAAGCCGCAGCGTGAACCGCCTCGGTTACGGCGCCATGCAGCTGGCAGGCCCGGGCGTATTTGGCCCGCCGAAGGATCGTGACGGCGCGCTTGCCGTACTGCGCGCTGCCGTGGAGGCCGGGGTCAACCACATCGATACCAGCGATTTTTACGGGCCGCATGTCACCAATCAGCTGATCCGCGAGGCGCTGCACCCTTACACGGACGATCTCGTCATCGTCACCAAAATCGGTGCCAAGCGTGGCGAGGATAAATCCTGGAACCTTGCATCCTCGCCGGAAGAACTGACCAGTGCGGTGCATGACAATTTGCGCAATCTCGGGCTCGACGTCATGGATGTGGTTAATCTGCGTGTCATGTTCGATGTGCACGGACCGGCAGAAGGCTCCATCGAACCATTGCTGACGCCGCTTGCCGAGTTGCAGCGGCAGGGTCTGATTCGCCACATCGGGCTGAGCAATGTCACGGCCAATCAGGTCGCGGAAGGTCGTAAGATCGCTGAGATCGTCTGCGTTCAGAACATGTACAATCTGGCGCACCGACAGGATGACGCCTTGATCGACAGCTTGGCGAATGATGGCATTGCCTATGTGCCGTTCTTCCCGCTCGGTGGTTTCAGCCCGCTTCAGTCTTCGGCTTTGTCGGATGTTGCGGCGCGTCTGGAGGCGACACCCATGCAGGTTGCCCTTGCATGGCTTTTGCGCCGGGCGCCCAACATCCTGCTGATCCCCGGCACATCCTCCGTTGCCCATCTGCATGAAAATCTGGGTGCTGCAGATCTCGTTCTGTCGGATGAGATCATCACGGAACTAGACGGCGTGGCTGCTGCAAGCGTTGCGAATTAATTTTCGCATGCCGAAAAGACAAAGGGCGCGTCTCAGACGCGCCCTTTCTGTATTCAGGAGATGCTGTCGCTTATGCGAAGTAGCTCTGCAGCGGCTTCACATCCAGGCTGCCGGCCTTCAGCGCCTTGATGGCGAGTGCTGCGGATTCTGCACCGGACATGGTGGTGTAGTAGGGCACCTTCTGCATCAGCGTGGCGCGGCGCAGCGATTTCGAGTCCGAGATCGCCTTGTTGCTGTCGGTGGTGTTGATGACCAGCTGGACCTGACGGTTGCGGATGGCGTCTTCAATGTGCGGACGGCCTTCCTGCACCTTGTTGATCTTTTCGGCATCGATGCCCTGTTCAGCGAGGAAACGCTGGGTTCCGCCGGTTGCCAGTACCTTGAAGCCGATTTCGACCAGATGGCGGATGGCGGGCAGGACGCGTTCCTTGTCTTCATCGCGCACGGAGACGAACACCGCGCCGGAGCGGGGCAGATCGACACCGGCACCAAGCTGCGACTTGGCGAAGGCCAGAGCGAAATCGCTGTCGAGGCCGATGACTTCACCGGTGGAGCGCATTTCCGGTCCCAGTAGAATATCGACGCCGGGGAAGCGGGCAAACGGGAACACGGCTTCCTTGACGGCGATGTGCTTGAGATTGCGCGGATCGGGCTTTTCGCCGTAAGCGGCAATCGCCGCATCCAGCTTTTCGCCGGTCATGATGCGGGCAGCGATCTTGGCAATCGGCGCGCCGATGGTCTTGGCGACGAATGGCACGGTACGTGATGCACGCGGATTGACTTCCAGAACGTAGATCGTGCCGTCCTTGATGGCATATTGCACGTTCATCAGGCCGCCAACATTGAGAGCCTTGGCCATAGCCGTCGTCTGGCGCTCCAGCTCGTCCAGGGTTTCCTTGGAAAGCGAGCGGGATGGCAGCGAGCAGGCGCTGTCGCCGGAGTGAATACCGGCTTCTTCGATGTGCTCCATGATGCCGGAGACGAAGACGTTTTCGCCATCGCACAGCGCATCCACGTCCACTTCGACGGCGTTGGTCAGGTAGCTATCGAACAGCAGCGGGTTCTTGCCCAGCAGCGTGTTGATCTGACCGGTCTTGTCGTTGGGGTAACGCTGCTTGATATCTTCTGGCACCAGGCCCGGAACGGTGTCGAGCAGGTAGGTCTGGAGCTGTCCTTCCGAATGGATGATCTGCATGGCGCGGCCACCCAGAACGTAGGATGGGCGCACGACCAGCGGGAAGCCGATTTCGGAAGCGACCAGGCGGGCCTGTTCGACGGAATAGGCGATGCCGTTGTTCGGCTGGTTGAGGTCCAGCTTCATCAACAGCTTCTGGAACCGGTCACGGTCTTCGGCAAGGTCGATCATGTCGGGTGCTGTGCCGAGGATCGGAATACCGTTCTTTTCCAGTGCTTCAGCGAGCTTGAGCGGTGTCTGGCCGCCGAACTGCACGATAACGCCGACCAGTTCGCCCTTTTCCTGCTCCGCACGCATGATTTCGATCACGTCTTCAGCCGTCAGCGGCTCGAAATAGAGGCGGTCGGAGGTGTCGTAGTCGGTGGAGACGGTTTCCGGGTTGCAGTTGATCATGATGGCTTCAAAGCCTGCATCCTTCAACGCGAAGGCGGCGTGGCAGCAGCAATAGTCGAACTCGATGCCCTGGCCGATACGGTTTGGACCACCGCCCAGAATGACGACCTTCTTGCGGTCGGAAACCTGAGCTTCCGAGCGCAGTTGGCCGACGAATGGCGTCTCGTAGGTGGAGTACATGTAAGCCGTTGGCGAAGCGAATTCGGCAGCGCAGGTATCGATGCGCTTGAATACCGGGCGCACGTTGAGGCTGTTGCGCAGCTCGGCCACTTCCTTCGGACGCTTATTGGTCAGGCTCGCAAGGCGGGCGTCGGAGAAGCCCATGGCTTTCAGCGAACGGAGGTTTTCAGCGTCCTGTGGCAGGCCATGTTCACGAACGCGGGCTTCCATGTCCACAATGGCCTTGAACTGCGCGATGAACCATGGGTCGATCTTGCTGTTTTCATGCACTTCGGCTTCGGACATACCCATGCGCAGCGCCTGTGCGACCATGCGCAGACGATCCGGCGTTGGTGTGCCGATGGCGGCGCGGATGGCGTTCTTGGAGCCTTCGCCGTCCTCGTAGCCCGGTATTTCGATTTCATCGAGACCGGTGAGGCCGGTTTCCAGACCGCGCAGCGCCTTTTGCAGCGATTCGGCAAAGGTACGGCCAATCGCCATGACTTCACCGACCGACTTCATGGCCGTGGTGAGGATGGGTGATGCGCCCGGGAATTTCTCGAAGGCAAAACGCGGGATCTTCGTAACGACATAGTCGATGGATGGTTCGAAGGACGCAGGCGTCGCACCGCCAGTGATGTCGTTGTCCAGCTCGTCCAGCGTATAGCCGACAGCGAGCTTGGCCGCGACCTTGGCAATCGGGAAGCCGGTGGCCTTGGAGGCGAGCGCAGACGAGCGCGAAACGCGCGGGTTCATTTCGATGACGACCAGACGGCCATCCTTCGGATTGACGGCGAACTGCACGTTCGAGCCGCCGGTCTCGACGCCGATTTCGCGAAGAACCGCAATCGATGCGTTGCGCATCATCTGATATTCTTTGTCCGTCAGCGTCAGGGCAGGGGCAACGGTGATCGAGTCGCCGGTGTGCACGCCCATCGGGTCGATGTTTTCGATGGAGCAGATGATGATGCAGTTGTCCGCCTTGTCGCGAACCACTTCCATTTCATATTCCTTCCAGCCGAGAACCGATTCTTCGATCAGCACTTCGGTGGTTGGCGAAGCATCGAGACCGCCGCCGATGATTTCGAAAAATTCCGAGCGGTTATAGGCAATGCCGCCGCCGGTGCCGCCCATGGTGAAGGACGGGCGGATGATGGCGGGAAGGCCGACGACATCGATGGCCTGTGCGGCAATGGCCATGGCGTGGCTGATGTAGCGCTGCTTACGGTCGGTTTCGCCAAGGTTCCACTGGTTTTCGAGGTTGTCGAGCGCCTTGTCGAGTTCAGCACCGGAAAGCTTCGACTTAAGGTCGGCGCGGGCTGCTTCATGGGTCTTGCGGTCGGCGTCCTTGATGTCGGTGGCGTTGGCCAGCATCGACTTCGGGGTTTCCAGACCAATGCGCTTCATGGCTTCGCGGAACAATGCGCGGTCTTCAGCCATGTCGATAGCTTCAGGCTTTGCGCCGATCATCTCGACATTATAGCGATCCAGAACACCCATGCGCTTCAGGGAAAGTGCGGTGTTCAGCGCCGTCTGGCCACCCATGGTGGGCAGCAGCGCGTCCGGGCGTTCCTTGGCGATGATCTTGGCGACGACTTCCGGTGTGATCGGCTCGACGTAAGTGGCGTCGGCCAGACCCGGGTCGGTCATGATGGTGGCAGGATTGGAGTTGACGAGGATGACGCGGTAGCCTTCCTCTTTCAGCGCCTTACAGGCCTGCGTGCCGGAGTAATCAAATTCACATGCCTGACCGATGACAATCGGTCCAGCGCCGATGATAAGGATGGACTTGATATCTTGGCGCTTCGGCATGGCTCTCGTTCCGCTTTTCGTGTTGCGCAAAAAAAACCGGCCAAGGTGATGGATCACCGGTCGGGGCGCGCAATTCAAATCTTTTCAGGCTAGAAGCGGCTTATAGGCAAATGTTTTGTTGAACGGAACCCCGAATCTTCGCTTTCTGACAGGAAAGTTGGCTCCATATATAACTGTGTTGCCAGCTGATCCTTTCGGGTCTTAAAAACGTATAGATATTTGAATGCATTAAGTTTGTTTCCACAAGGAAGAGCAGGCCCTCATGATTACTGTCCATTATCTCGAAAATTCCCGCGCGCACCGCATTCTTTGGCTGCTCGAAGAACTCGGCCTTGATTATGAGGTGAAGACATACAAGCGCGGGCCGGACATGCGGGCACCGAAAGACCTCAAGGCCGTGCATCCGCTGGGCAAGTCTCCGGTCATCGAAGATGGCGGCAAGATTTACGCCGAAAGCGGCGCGATCATCGAATATCTGCTCGATACATATGGCAAGGGAGCTTTCAGGCCGGAGCAGGGAACGGACGCCTATCGGCGTTATGTCTATTGGCTGCATTATGCGGAAGGCTCGGCCATGCCGCTGCTGTTGCTGAAGCTGTTGTTTTCGCGCATTCCCGGTCAGGTTCCGTTCTTCCTGCGGCCTGTGGCAAACATGATTTCGCAGGGCGTGGCCAGCAAGCTGGTCGATCCGCAGCTGGCCGACCACACCGCCTATTGGGAAAGCGAGCTTGCGAAAGACGGCCTGTTCGCGGGCAGTGAACTGACGGGCGCAGACATCGCCATGAGCTTTCCGGTAGAGGCGGCCATGAGCCGCGTGGACGGTGCAAAAGCACATCCTGCTATCCGCCGCTTTCTTGAGACCATCCGGGCGCGGCCAGCTTACCAGCGCGCGCTTCAAAAGGGCGGAGCCTATATCTACTCAAACAGCTAACCCGGAAATGCTCTAGCCGGAACGCTTTCGAGACTATAGCGTTTAGCAAGGCACTGAAGGGGAGACTGAATATGCAGTGGAGAGGGCGACGCCAATCCGACAATATTGAAGACAGACGCGGCATGTCATCCGGTGGCATGGGCGGCGGTGGTTTTCGTCTGCCCACCGGCGGTGGGCGTGGCGGCGGCATAGGTATCGGTGGACTTGTCGTGATCCTGCTGATCAGCTGGGCGCTGGGCATCAATCCGCTGACGCTGCTATCAGGCGGCGATGTCTCCATGGATGGCGGCACCAGCAACCAGCAGACGACGGGCACACGTCCGCAGGGCCAGTCCAGCGATGAGACGACTGCCTTCGTGCGGACCGTGCTGGCGGAAACCGAGGACACCTGGGGCAAGATATTCAGCTCCGCCGGTGAGACCTATGAAAAGCCGACACTGGTGCTGTTTGCAGGTCAGGTTCGCTCGGCCTGTGGCAATGCCTCTTCCGCCAGCGGCCCGTTCTATTGCCCGGTTGACCGAAAGGTCTATCTGGATACGGATTTCTTCCGCGAACTGGACAGGCGCTTCGGCGCATCTGGTGACTTCGCACAGGCCTATGTGATTGCCCATGAAGTCGGTCATCACGTCCAGAACCTGACGGGCGTGCTGCCGGAGTTCAATCGCCAGCGCCAGTCCATGGGCGAGACGGAAGCCAACAAGATGTCGGTGCGCGTCGAATTGCAGGCGGATTGCTATGCCGGCATCTGGGGCAAGTCCACGCAGCAGAAGGGCATTCTGGAAACCGGCGATCTGGAAGAAGCGCTGAACGCCGCGCACCAGATCGGTGACGATACGTTGCAGAAGAAGTCCCAGGGCTATGTCGTGCCCGACAGTTTCAACCACGGTACATCTGCCCAGCGTGCAGAGTGGTTCAAGCGCGGTTTCGACAGCGGACGGCTTGAGGATTGCGATACGTTTTCGGCTGATATCTAATTAATTGATCAAGACGCAGAAGAGGGGGCAAAAGCTCCCTTTTTTTCAGCGAATGATCAGCGCTGTCACGAACATCCCAAGCGCAAAAATCGTGTGTGCTACAAGGTTCAGGGCGCGCACCTTGTTCGGGTTGGGTGTCTTGGACGCTGCCCAGCCTATGCCAAGCCCGGGCTGGAGCAGAAACCAGCCTGCACCCACCGTCACGATACCGACGATCCATGGCAAAACAAAAGACGGCGCGGCAAACCATCCCTGCGGCACAATCAGCGCCAGAATAATTCCGTAAACAATGCCGACTGCATAATGTGATATCCAGCCGAAAGCCACCTCGTGCTCGTAGGGTGCAGCCTTGGCGATGGTGTCATGGAACACCTTGCCCTTTGGCAAATGCCAGAACCAGCGCCCCACAGGTCCCCAATTTGCAGCCGGTTGTTTAAACAGTCGATTGAGGATGATGGCCCAGACATCCATGAAAACGGTGCCGCCAATGCCCATCACTATACCGCGCCAGACGATTTCCCACAGCATGACGTTCTCCATCCGACTCACAATTGCTTCCCGGTAAGGTGTCGGCTTTTGATCGTGTCTACAAGATGGCTTTGAGGGCCGCAAACTCACCGCCGTCATCAACTCTGTTGCATTAAGTCGTCTCTGAGCCTTGCGTTTATAGTTATGATAATTTTCCGCATGGTTGCGGC